>LR134362.1:967488-1289984 GCA_900637275.1 [Pasteurella] aerogenes | reverse complement strand
GGGCCAACGTTGCCGGCATCATCCGGTTCAATGCCATCGCGGGCATTTTTTAACATTGCCAAGGCGTGTAACGGAATATCTGGACGTGACCAGGCATCTTGCGCTGGAGATAAATCATCCGTATTGGTCTCACCGGTGACTTTAAATACTGTAACGGTTAATTTTTCTGCTAATTTCGGGCGAGAAAGAAACCATTGCGCATCTGCCCAAGATTGTAATACTTGTTTGGCATAAACATTGCCGGCTTTGGCGCGTTCTGCAACATCATGGAAATTATCAAACATTAATAGGGTAGAGGAGAGGGCTTCGGCGGCAATTGGAGCAAGTTTTTCATTATCAAGTGCGGTCAATAATGGTTCAATATTATATCCGCCTTGCATTGTGCCTAATAATTTGACCGCACTTTCAGCGGAAATCAGCGGAGAATGCGCATCGCCTTTTGCTACAGCAGAGAGAAATGAGGCTTTGACATAAGCGGCTTCATCAACGCCGGCAGGAATACGGTGAGTAAATAAATCTAATAAATAATCTTTTTTATCTGCCGGTGGGTTTTTTAGTAATTCCACTAAATCGGCGGTTTGTTGGGCATCTAAAGGTTTAGGTACAACGCCTTGAGCAGCTCGTTCATCTACATGTTTTTGATAATTTTGTAAAAAATCGGACATAATATCACCTCGTTAGGATAAATTATTTGATTAAGTAGAGTACGCTTCGTAAAAAAGAGCGGTGTGTTTGTTGTAAATTTGTTAAACCATCATAATACGGAATGCAGTGGACGACAACCAAAAATTCTGCATAAAAACAAGGCAACTGTTTTTCAGTTGCCCAATTTATGATGATTTAGAAAACGCGTTTAAAAGGTTTGACAACCACGTCTCCATATACGCCCGCTTCCACATAAGGATCTTGGCTTGCCCATTGTTTTGCCGCCTCTAAGCTGTCAAATCTGGCGATAACGGTTGAACCGGTAAATCCTGCTTCACCCGGATTTTCATCATCAATGGCTGGATTAGGGCCGGCAACGAAAAGACGATCTTCGTCGCGCAATTGTTGAAGGCGAGCTAAATGTTGCTCGCGAACCGCCAAACGTTGCGCTAAGGTATTCGGTTTATCTTGTGCAAAAATGACATAATACATATTTCTCTCCTTTTATGTCTAATCAATCAAGTTGGTGAGCAAGTGCAGCGGTTAATTCCGGGTTATTTTCGCGTGGAATAACACGCGGTTTGCCTTTATCATCCACAGCGACAAAAGTAAAGGTTGCTTCGGTCACGCAATAACGTTCATTAATCGGTTCACTGGATACTTTTTTCACCCAAACTTCCACTTTGATTTTGATCGATGTCCGTCCAACGGAAAGGCAGTCACCATAACAGCAGATCACATCGCCGACAGCTACTGGGCGAATAAAATTCATGCTATCTACTGCCACGGTCACGACGCGACCATGCGCAATTTCTTTGGCTAAAATCGCGCCGCCCATATCCATTTGTGACATAATCCAGCCGCCGAAAATATCTCCATTAGCATTGGTATCAGAAGGCATTGCCAGTGTACGAAGTAATAATGTGCCTTTGGATTGGCGACCGTTATTGGTGTCAATAAAATTTGTCATAACGTTTCCTTATTCTTCTGTGCTATCCGTTTTTGGTAAGTAGCGATAAATATAAAAACCGGTAAGAAGGGTGGCAACAAAGGTCATCCCAATAATACCGAAGGTTTTAAAATCAACCCAAATATCATCAGAGAAGAAATGACTGATAATTAAATTGATGATCATGCAAAGCAGAAAAAATCCGCTCCAGCCAAGGTTAAGGCGGTTCCATACCGTTTCCGGTAATTGAATTTCTTTACCTAATAACTGTTTAATTAACGGTTTTTTAAAGCCATATTGACTGATGAGTAACACTAATGCAAACAGGGCATAAACAATGGTGACTTTCCATTTTAAAAATTCTAATTCGTTGAAATAGGCGGTTAAAGCACCAAAAAAAACCACCGCACTTCCCATAATGATTTGCTGTTTTTCTATTTTGCCATATTTCAGTTTTAAAATAATCATTTGTATAATTGTGGCAACAATTAGGGTAATCGCCGCTTCCCGAATGCCGACTAATTTATAGACAGCAAAAAATAAAATCAGCGGAATAAATTCTAAAATCTGTTTCATCACGCCTCCCTATCACATTTTTTTAGGCATAAATAACGTATAGAAGCGGTAGGTAAAAATCAATGAAAACATATTAAATACCGCAATCAATAGCATCACAAGAACGTCAAAAATCATATTACTGCTAATCACTGCTAAATTTTTGATCAGTAGCGGCAGGGCAAAATAAATGATCACGCAGTAAATAAATAGTGGAAAGGTACGTTTAATCCCCGCTTGCCAGCTTTCAGCTAAGGCATTTTTAAGCGAAATCGGAGTAATGACATAATGCACTGTTGCCAAACATAAACGAATAAAGATAAAAACGCCAAAAACAATGGAGAGCAGCGAAATAATAGAAGGCGGCGTATTGGTTAAGATTGCAATGAAGGCTTTCAATAAGCCGATGGCGATAAGCGCTGTGGTTAAAATATTGATTAATAGCACGCCAGAAAAACGTTTTAACGCCATGGAAAATGTTTGGCTTAAGGCGGGATTGGCGCGTTGACTTAATTGGTGGATCGTGACCGTTCCCCATGCGGAAAGAAACATGGTGAAGACCACTTGAATAAGCATTGCTACACTATTTGTTGTGTCGGCTTGAGTAATCAACGCCTGTAATTCATTCGCTCCGGTTTGCTCGTTTACCGCTAGATCGGCAGGCGCTGCGCCCGTGGGGATTAATAAGCTGGTCGCTAATGAAGAAATAAAAAATAACATAATGAATTGTATGGTAATTTTTTGTTGATTACGCATAAAATTCCAGCTGTCTTGAAAAATCTGAGTAAAGTTAATCGGCATTCATGTCATCCAAATAATACAAATAAAAATAACCGCTCTATTATACAGGATTCCGTTTTAAATTGACAAAAAAGCGTGAAATTGATGTATATCAAATTTATTTAATCGATGTTTAAATGAAAAAATGGTTTTTATGCAAATAAATTAAAGATCAATTTTCAAAAATTTGATCTAGTTCACGAAATTTATACCCATAAAGTGTTATATTTCTTTGCGTCAAAATAGACACAATTTTTTTAGGGTTAAACAATTTATTACATTAAAAGATATAAGAGGGATTTAACATGAAAAAAACAGCATTAGTATTAGGAATGGCTGCCGCATTAATGGCAGGGAGTGCAAGCGCCCATGAAGCTGGTAGTTTCTTGCTGCGTGCTGGTGGCGTTTTTGTTTCCGCACATTCTAATTCCGATACCAAAACGCCGCTTGAAGTCGGTTTAGATGTTAAAGACAACGCGCAATTAGGGTTAACCGGAACCTATATGATTACCGATAATATCGGGGTAGAGTTATTAGCTGCAACACCATTCTCTCATGGTATCGATGGAAATGTTCCAGCGTTGGGATTGAATTTGGGTGAAGTAGTAAAATTAAAACAATTGCCGCCAAGTCTTTATTTACAATACTATTTCTTAGATAAAGATTCTCCAGCACGTCCTTACGTGGGGGCGGGTTTGAACTATACACGTTTCTTTAATGCAAAAATTAAAAATGATAAGATTAGTGATTTGAGCGTTGATAAACATTCATTCGGTCCGGTTGTGAATGCGGGGATTGATATTAAGTTAACCGATAACTTATTCTTCAATACCGCAATGTGGTATACACATATTAAAACTACCGCGAAATTTAAAGCATTAACTCTTGATCATGAAGTCGATGTAAAATTAGATCCGTTTGTGTTCTTTATGGGGTTAGGTTACCGTTTCTAATGTCTTAACAGGAACCAATTTTTATCGGCGCATTTATTGATGTGCCGATTTTTTTGCGTTAAAAATTCCTGTTTCTTAAACGTTCTTGACGCATCTATATAAGAAAGTGCGGTAGAATTTTTACGATTTTTTCACATTAATCAACGCGATTTACGAAATTAGAATATTTGTGCATCGTTCAAATATGCACAAAAATCGTTAAAAAATGACCGCACTTTTAGCTAAGATCCTGAATTAAAATCTTGGAGCGACGTTGGTAGTTATAGGTTTCCCGTTTGTATTTTGGCAAACTGTCCACATCTGCCAATTGAAAGCCGCGTTCTTGGAACCAATGTACGGTACGCGTGGTGAGCACAAACAGTTTGCCGATATGTAATTCTTTGGCACGTTTTTGAATCGCTTCAAGTAAAATGTCGCCGCGGGAAGAATTACGATAATCAGGATGAACCGCCACGCACGCCATTTCTGCCATATTTTCTTCCGGATACGGATTGAGGGCGGCACAAGCAATAACGACACCGTCGCGATCGATAATGGTGTAACGCGTGATTTCCATTTCCAATTGTTCGCGTGAACGTTTGACCAAAATGCCTTGTTGTTCCAGTGGATAAATCAATTCCAATAAGCCCGGAATATCGGCAACGGTAGCAAGGCGAACTTCCTCGGAGCTTTCCATAGAAAGTTGCGTTCCCACTCCATCACGGGTAAATAATTCTTGCAGCAACGATCCGTCTTCTTCATAGCTAAGCAAATGCGAACGTTTTACACCAGCGCGACAAACGTCAATAGCAGCTTGTAAAAAGCGTGCTTGCGAGCTGTGGTATTGGTTGTCGCGGATTAATTGTGCCAAATGCAACAGAGCATCTTGCGGCAATAAATCGGAAATGGTTTGCTGTTGTTGATCTAAAATGCCTTGCGTATCACAAAAACCGATGAGTTTTTCAGCTTTTAATTTAATCGCTACTTTGGTGGCAATTTCTTCAAAAGGTAAATTGAATGCCTCACCGGTCACAGAGGGCGCGATAGGTCCGAGCAAAACGATAGAGCCATTGTCTAGGTGGCGCTGAATTTGTTCCGTATCAATACGGCGGATTTTTCCAGTTAACATATAGTCTATACCGTCATCCACGCCGATAGGTTGCGCAATAATAAAATTGCTGCTGATAACGTTAATAACGGGTGAATGGGGCAGGCGCACACTTAAACGGGCGGCAATATCGTAATTTAACCGTCCGACTGCTTGTTTCACTAATTCGAGGGTTCGTTGGTCGGTGACACGAATATTTTTGTGATAGGACGAGGAAATGTGGTGAAATTCAAGTAATTCGTTAATTTGAACTCTTGCGCCAAAAACAATGACTAGCTTAATGCCTAGACTATGCAATAAACTGATGTCGCTGATAATATTAATAAAATTTGGACTAGCAATGGTATCCCCATCGAGCATGATCACGAAGGTTTTACCGCGGTGCATATTGACATAAGGCGTAGATTGTCTGAACCATTGGACTAATTCTGTGCTGCGCATAAGGCTTCCTTTTGCATAATTATTCTTTTATTTTGAATTTATATTTATTTTTTAAAATATGCAAGTGAATTTTTGTTCAAGAGAGAAAAAGTGCGGTAAAAAATGGCGAGGTTTTAAAAAAACAAAAAAATCCTCCCACCAAAGAGAATGGGAGAATTTTGCTTCATAGATTTCGTTTGTTAAATATTGAGTTTTAGTAATTCAACCGCATTGGTTCTGCCGATGCGTAAACGATCGGCATAGCTTAATGGGACATTATCAAACCAAATTGCTGCTTCGTCCAAGCTTTCATACGGTGTATCGGACGAGAACATGACATGAGACATATTGCTTTCGGTTAAGGTATTAAGGAAGGCTTGTGTATTAAAGTGACCACTGGTGGTAATGTAAACATTTTTTTCAAAATATTCGGTAAGTGGTTTTTTGTGAGCGCCACATGGTTTTTGGTTATTTAAGCGGTGTTGTAATCTTGGTAATCCAAATGGTAAACCTTCGCCTAAGTGACCTAAAATTAATTTTGCAGTTGGAAGTTCGTCGAATAATCCGCTACATAATAAACGTAGAGCATGGAGCGCGGTTTCTGCGCCGAAGCCCCAAGCGGAACCGAGTAACCCTTCGTATCCTTTATAAGCGCGTTGTTGGCTTGGTGCCGGATCTCTTGGGTGCAAATAAAGCGGTACATCAAGTTCAACTAATTTTTTCCAGAATGGTAAATTTTGTTTTTCATCCAAATATTCGATATTGTCTTTATCATTTTTCATGGTGTAGCCATTGACTAAGGCGCCGACAAAACCTAATTCTTTCACACAAAATTCCAATTCTTTGGCAGCTGCTTCGGGATCTTGCAATGCGACTGCAGCAAAGGCGTTGAAGCGTGTTGGATATTTTTTGACATAATTTTCATAGACCCAAACATTCATTTCATGAGCGCGTGCAATGGCTTCTTTGGTATCTAATATTTCTTGAATACCCGGTTGGGTAAGTGACATGATAAACATTTCCACTCCGTTACGGTCCATTTCTTTAATCCTGATTTCGGCGGAATGTAGGCGTTGTTTTACTGCTTCAAAATAGTCCACTTTATTTCGTGCAGTTTCATTTTGTGGATCACCGGTTGCCTCCCAGTCTGGTGATTCATAGTGTTCTTCCAAGGCAATTTTTCCATAGGAAATTTGTTGACCGTATGGAGCTACCTAGTCTTTTACAAATTCTGTGCGCAATTTTTGTTCCATAATAATATCCTCCATTGATTTTTCCTGATTATTTAAACAACTCATTAAAATAATCAAGGATTCCTATTTGTCCGAATGATGAAAAACGGGCAACTCTCATTGGGATCTGTGATCCTGAAACTTCTATTGGAAATATATTGAATCTCTCCTAAATAGAGGCGGAGAGGGTATAGGAATTTAGGGTTTAATTTGCTTGGGTCTTATAGGATTGCTCGAAGAAGGAGTAAAGGTATAAGGCTCGATTTGATAAAAAACTTATCGTGTTGGATTATAACCCAAAAAGCAAGAAAGGCTATAGGCTTTTTTCATTTTGCACCTTAACTCTAAAATGATGTTATATAGGGTTAAGGTGCAACTTATTGTAAATAAATAGATTTTTTAAAGTCTTTAATGATTATGCAACCACGTTAAATTGTGTTTTCATTAATGCTTCAAAATCGGTGCAACCGCCAATCGGTTTTTCATCAATAAAAATTTGCGGCACAGTTTCAACTGGTTTACCAACAGATTTGGATAAATCGGCTTTGCTGATGCCTTCGGCGATAATATCGACATAACGGTATTCAAAATTTTCCACGGTATTTTGCAATTTTTCCGCTAAATTTTTTGCGCGTACACAATATGGGCAACCCGGACGACCGAAAATGACTACGAACATAATTAATTTCCTCTTATTTTGGATTAAAAACACCAATGATTTTACCTTATTCAACAAAAAAGAATAAACAGTTTTTAAGCATTGGTATGATTGGTATAATAGATGAAATACTGTTTAGCGAGGAAAATTTTATGGCAAATTCATTAACCTCCCCAACTTTAGAATGTCTATTGTCTCATCGTTCCATTCGTAAATTTAAAGCGCAACCGCTTGCGCCGGAATTGATTGAGAATTTAATTAATGTGGCGCGCTTTGCCTCAAGTTCTAATCATTTACAATGTGTTTCGATTATTCGGGTGACTGACGAAATGTTGCGTGGGCAATTGATGGAATGTTGTTCCAATCAGGAATATGTCAAAAGTGCGCCTGAATTTTGGGTATTTTGTGTCGATTTTAATAAGCATCAGCAAATTTGTGCTGAGGCGCAATTAGATTGGATGGAAGTGGTCTTAATTGGCTCGGTCGATACAGGAATTATGGCGCAAAATGTGTTGGCGAGTGCAGAAAGTTTGGGCTTAGGCGGCGTTTATATTGGTTCATTACGCAACCAAATTGAGCGAGTGGGGAAATTGCTAAACTTACCAGAGCATACTTTTCCTGTTGTTGGGCTTTGCTTGGGGTATCCGGATCAAGATCCGCCACTGAAACCAAGATTGCCGAAAGAGATGATGTTTTTTGAAAATCAATATCAATCTCTTGCGCCTCAATCCTTGGCAGATTTTGATCAGCAGGTTGCAGACTATTATCAAAAACGCAGCCAAATTGAGATGAATTGGTCTAAAAATGTGGTAAAAGCCTTAGCACACCCGGTAAGACCGGCTATTTTACCTTATCTAAACCAACAGGGTTTTGCGAAAAAGTAGGCAATATGAAATTGTTGATGTTGTGTCGAGAACCTCGATTATACAGTTGTCAGCGACTACAAGAAGCGGCACAAGAAAGTGGGCATTCAATGGATATTTTAGATCCAAATCGCTGTTTAATAAAACTGTCGGAAAATGCACCGCACTTTCAACTTTATTATCAAAGCAATAACGAACATCCGCCTTATTTATTAAGTGGTTATGATGCGGTTCTCCCGCGTTTCGGGGCTGGCAGTAATCGTATGGGATGTGCGGTATTGCGTCATTTTGAAGGGGAAAATATTTATTGTTTGAACTCGGCATCGGCTTTTTTGTTGGCGCGAGATAAATGGCAGAGTTTACAAGTTTTGATGCAGCAACATATTCCGGTGCCGAATTCCGCGTTGAGTGGTAGCGAATTTCAATCAGCTGAGGCGGTGAAGTTTGTGCGTTCGCCGACGATTTTAAAAACCTTGAGTGGTTCACAGGGTATCGGCGTGATTTTAGCGGAAAGAGAACGAAGTGCGGTCAGTATTCTGGAAACATTGTCACAATCGAATGTGCCGGTATTATTGCAGGATTTTATTGCCGAAGCGGAGGGCGCGGATTTACGCTGTTTTGTGATTGGCGATAAGGTGGTAGCGGCGATGCGGCGCATTTGTCAAAGCGGGGAATTTCGAGCGAACTTCCATCGGGGCGGTAGCGCGGAGCCGGTGCAATTAAGCGAGGAAGAAAAAGACATCGCTATTAAAGCAGCACGTGCTTTAGGATTAGATATCGCTGGCGTAGATTTGATTCGCTCGGCACAAGGTCCGTTGGTTTTGGAAGTTAACGCAAGTCCGGGATTGGAGATGATTGAAAAAACCAGTGGCATTGATATTGCGCTGCAAATGATTGCTTATACAGAGAAAAAAGTAAAATTGTGGCGGGAAACGGTGCAAAGTGCGGTCGAAAATACCACAGAAAATAAGGTAGAAAAATAGTTGGTTTTCTGTTTTAATGAATAAAATCCCATAAAAAATGTAAGGAGTTGTAATGATTATTTATTTACACGGGTTTGATTCCAGTAGTCCGGGTAACTACGAAAAAATAATGCAGTTGAAATTTATTGATGATGATGTGCGTTTTGTCAATTATAGTACCTTGCATCCGCGTCATGATATGCAGTTTTTGCTCAATGAAGTACATAAATTAGTATCGGAAAGCAAAGATCCACATCCATTAATTTGTGGCGTTGGACTTGGCGGTTATTGGGCGGAACGCGTGGGATTTTTATGCGGTATTAAACAGGCAATTTTTAATCCAAATTTATTTCCTTATGAAAATATGACGGGAAAAATCGACCGACCGGAAGAATATCAAGATATTGCGACAAAATGTGTGGAAAATTTTCGGAAGAAAAACCAAGGACGCTGTTTAGTTTTCTTATCTACACAAGATGAAGCGTTGGATTCACAACGTAGCGCCGAAACGCTTTCACCTTTTTATGAGGTGATCTGGGATGAAAACGAAAGTCATAAATTTAAGAAAATTTCTCAACATTTACAACGGATTAAAGCATTTAAAAACGCGTAATATGAGAGAAAATAAAAGCCACATGAAAATGTGGCTTTTTGTTTAATGGATCTTGCTATTAAGATTCAATTTCACCGCAGAAACGATAACCTTCGCCATGAATAGTAGCGATAATTTCTGGCGTATCCGGGTGATCTTCAAAATGTTTACGAATACGACGAATCGTCACATCCACGGTACGATCTTGCGGTTTTAAATCGCGTCCGGTCATTTTTTTCAGCAATTCTTCACGGGTTTGAATTTTTCCCGGATTTTCGCAGAAATGCAACATAGCGCGAAATTCACTGCGCGGTAATTTATATTCTTCCCCTTCCGGATTGATCAACGTTCGGCTATTGAGATCTAGCGTCCAACCGTTAAAACGATATTGTTCTAAATGTGGCGTTGCGGTTTTTGCTTTTTCGGACATGGTACGTTGCAATAGGTTTCTTGCACGAATAGTTAATTCTCTTGGATTAAACGGTTTGGTGATATAGTCATCCGCACCGATCTCTAAACCGAGAATTTTATCAACTTCGTTATCACGCCCGGTTAAAAACATAAGTGCAGTATTGGTATTTTCCCGTAGTTCACGTGCCAACATCAACCCATTTTTACCCGGTAAATTGATATCCATAATAACAAGATGAATTTCTTGCGAGGAGATAATTCGATGCATTTGATTGCCATCACTTGCTTCAAATACCTCATATCCCTCCGCCTCGAAAATACTCTTGAGTGTATTCCTTGTAATCGTTTCATCTTCAACGACTAATATACGTGGCGTTATCATAGGATGGTTTCCCTCTTATTTATTTTTATATTAATTTATCAAAATCTTACCCATAGCTATTCTATAATTGCAACATAGTTGTAACAAGTAAAAAAGCAAATTTTTTCATATCTAGCATGAAATTTTATGATCTGCATCATATTTTAACAAAAGTTAAGCAGATAGTATCTTTATTTAACCTTATTTTGTTCGAAAATCTGCATTTATTGTGAAATTTGGGTGACTTGTTCTTCACTAGAATGGGGATTTTTATGGTAAACTGTACCCGGCTGACAGCGTAAATATAGGTAGTTATGAAAAAATATTGGCTTATTTTTTTAGTCTTTTTTTCCGCATTTGTACACGCGGAATGGTTTAATTCTCAAGAGCAATTTTTAAAGGCGGAGGAGGCATTTGTCTTTTCGGCGCAACAGCGTGTCAATTCAACCACTCAAGAAAAAAGTGTTAATTTGCATTGGGATATCGCAGATGGATATTATTTATATCAAAAAGAACTGCGCGTTGTCGGTACGCAAACTGATCTTGCGCCGTTATCTTTTCCGCCAGCAGAGGAACACCAAGATGAATTTTTCGGTCGAGTTCTAATTTATCGTGAGCAGCTTGATTTACCGGTCAGTTTACACAATGCGGATCCGAATGCACAATTGGAGGTTACCTATCAAGGCTGTACCACCGGTTTTTGTTATCCACCGGAAACTAAAACTTTGTCTTTAGCGGATTTACCGGTCACGACTATCAATGACGTGTCAAATACAGATACGCAAAGTGCGGTTCAAAATTCCTTCGTTTTCAATCTTTCTTCCGCTGACCAAAATAGCCTAACTTCCGCATTGTTAGAAAGTCGTTTTTCTGCCTTGTGGTTTTTTGTCTTAGGGCTTGGCTTGGCGTTTACTCCTTGCGTATTGCCGATGTTACCTTTGTTATCGGCGATTGTTATCGGGCAAGGGCAACGTCCAAACATGGCGCGTGCGTTGGGGTTAAGTTTTACCTATGTACAAGGTATGGCGTTGACATATACGCTGCTCGGTTTGGTGGTCGCGATGATTGGGTTACCGTTCCAAGTGGCGCTGCAAAGTCCTTATGTGCTGATTGGCTTGTCGGTGATTTTTACCTTGCTGGCGCTTTCTATGTTTGGTGTATTTAGTATTCAATTGCCTAGCGCATGGCAAACCAAATTAACGCTAATCAGTCAAGGACAAAAGGGCGGTGCATTTTCTGGCGTTTTTGTGATGGGTATGGTGGCAGGGCTTATCGCCTCGCCTTGTACTTCGGCACCGCTTTCGGCGACATTGCTGTATGTGGCGCAAAGTGGCGATTTGATCTTCGGTGTGCTTACACTTTATTTGTTAGCCCTTGGTATGGGCATTCCGTTAATTTTTATCACCTTATTTGGTAATAAAATTTTGCCGAAATCTTCTGCTTGGACAGAAAAAGTTAAAACCGCTTTTGGCTTTGTTATGTTGGCGTTGCCTGTCTTTTTACTTTCCCGCGTTTTGCCGGAAATTTGGGCGCCGCGAATGTGGGCGATGCTTGGCGTGGCATTTTGCTTATGGGCGGCGTTACAGATGCCGGCAAGAGGTATCGGTCATGCATTGCGCATTGGTTTTTTTGTTGCGGCATTTATTTTGGTTAAACCGCTGCAAGATTGGGTGTGGCAAGAAGAAGTGATACAAGAAACGCCAAATGCAGTGATTTTTCAAAAAATCAGTAGTGAAGCGGAATTAAATCAAGCCTTAATGAACAATCCCAAAGCAATTGCCATGTTGGATCTTTATGCAGATTGGTGTGTGGCGTGTAAAGAATTTGAAAAATATACCTTTAATACACCAAAAGTGCGGTCGGATTTTGAGCAGATTTTGCTGTTGCAAGTGGATATGACCAAAAACAGTGCAGAAAATGCTGCCTTAATGAAAAAATTCCAAATTGTTGGGTTGCCGAGCATTTTATTTTTTAATCAACAAGGCGAAGAAATTCAAGGTTCACGCGTGAGCGGATTCATGGATCAGGCACAATTTTCTGCTTGGATAAACGAAAAAGTATTGCCTTGATTTTTTCTAAAAAAGAAAAGGATATTTTCTTTTTTGTTAATTGTTTCGTTCCATTATTTCAGGTACCATGCACGCCTTTGAATTTTTATTTTAAGGAAAAATGATGGATTTATTCGGTAAATTAAATACTTATGTGCTTGGTTTGTTACGTATTGTTGCAGGTTATATGTTTTTGTTACATGGCACTGCAAAATTGTTTGAATTTCCGGTATCGATGACCGGCGGTAACGGCGCAGTAGAATTATTATCCTTATACGGTATTGGTGGTTTAATTGAAGTGGTTGGCGGTCTGTTGCTCATATTGGGGTTATTTACTCGTATCACTGCGTTCATTCTCTCCGGTCAAATGGCGTATGCGTATTTTATTATACACGCCACTGCTGAAACGATTTTACTCCCAATAGTCAACAAAGGTGAATTAGCTGCATTATATTGCTTAGTCTTTTTGTACTTTGTGTTTTCCGGTTCTGGTGCTTGGGCGTTAGATAATTTACGCAAAAAAGCATAATTAAAAAATTACGTTAATTTTGACCGCACTTTGTTCTTGAATACAAGATAAAGTGCGGTTATTTTTTTGGTTTTTATGTGGTAGTAGCGTATTGGGATTTGAAATATCGCGATATTTATGCGGTTTGCTTTTTGGGTTGAAGTGTCTCTATTTAGTGATTTATTCAAGGCGTTTATGGCTTAAATAAGTGGCGTAAAAAAGGAAAGTATTGTACTTTCCTTTTTGAGCATTAAATCTGGCTTATTTTGCCGCTTTTAATTTTTGGTAGAATTCTTCGTAGTATTGAACTGCATCACCTACGTCATCTTGCCAATAACTTTTTTGTAGAATTTCATTGCTTGGGTAAATAGCAGGGTCTTGTGTGATCTCTGCTGGAAGTAATTTTAAGGCTTCCATGTTTGAGGTCGGATAACCGATTTCTTCGGTTAATTTCGCTGCTGTTTTTGCACCCAACATATAGTTGATTAATTTATGTGCGCCATCTGGGTTTTTGGAGGTGGCTGGAATGGCTAAGGTATCCACCCATAGTACCGGACCTTCTTTCGGGAATACCATATCTAAAGGTGCTTGTTCTTTTTTCGCAATACGTACAGAACCGTTCCATAATTGACCAACATTTACTTCACCAGAGATAAAGGAGTTCGCTGGGTTGTCAGAGTTGAAAGACAATACGTTCGGACGTAGTTTTAGCAATTCTTGGTACGCTTGTTCGATGATTTTTGGATCTTTCGTATTCGGATCTTGACCTAATTTTAATAAGGCGATATTGAATACTTCGCGTGCATCGTCCAATAATTGAACTTTACCGGCAAATTCTGGTTTCCATAAATCAGCCCAAGAAGTGAAATCCGTCGCTTTGTAATCGCCAGTATTGAAAGCGATTCCCGGCGCGCCTAATAATTGTGGTAAAGAATATTTATTTCCTTTGTCATAATCTTTATCCAACCAATCCGGATTAAGCTCTTTGATAACAGGCAATTTGCTGTGGTCTAATGGCAATAACATTCCTTCACGAGCCATTTTGGAAACGAAATAGTTTGACGGTGCAATCACGTCATAACCGCCGGCTTCACCTTGGGTTTTGAGTTTTGCATACATTGTTTCATTTGACTCTAAGCTTGAAACGATAACTTTGATGCCGGTTTCTTTAGTAAACTCTTCTAAAAGACCGTCCGGTACGTATTCTGTCCAAGTATAAAGGTATACAGTGTCATTTGCTGGAGCCGGAGCTGCTGCAGTGGTTGCAGTTGTTTCTTTATCGTTACAAGCGGCTAACGCAACTGTAAGCATCCCAACGGTGACAAGACCTGCAAATTTTTTCATTTCTATCATTCTCCTGTTAAGAGTAAAAAAACACCGTATTATCGAAAATAATACGGAATAAAAAACGCCTCGCAATAAGGCAAGGCGTATTTTATTGTGTATTCACGAATTTGTGAAGTATTATTTTTAATCGCTATTATTTCTCTTTTCTCGCAATCACTTGGCTTAAGATAACCAAGAATAAAGAGAGAATAATCATAATCGTAGCAAGCGCGTTGACTTCCGGTGTAACCCCAGTTTTCACCAAAGAGAAGATCTTCAATGGTAAAATCTCATAGCTTACGCCACTGACGAAGGAAGAAACTACCACGTCATCAAGAGAAATAGTAAAACTTAATAACCAGCCAGAAACAATTGCCGGTAATGCAAGCGGAAGAATGATTTTGCGTAAAATCGTCACTTCACTAGCGCCTAAGTCTTTCGCGGCTTCCAACATGGTTGAGTCAAATCCTTTAAGGCGGGAAAAGACGGTGACCACGACATAAGGCAAACAGAATGTAATGTGCGCCAATAATAATGACCAGAAACCAAGAGAAATACCGACGATCATAAATAATGCTAATAACGATACTGCCATTACGATATCCGGTGACATCATGACGATAAACAACATTCCGCTTACTGCTTGCTTGCCACGGAAACGGTAGCGATAAAGGGCAATAGCAGTTAGTCCGCCGACAATTGTGGCCAAGGTGGCAGCAAAAAACGCAATTGTAACGGAGTGAATTGCCGCTTGGATAAGGGTGTCGTTATTAAATAAACGTTCGTACCAGTTCCAGCTAAATCCTTTCCAAGTCAGTCCGTAACGGTCTTCATTGAAGGAGTTAGCGACCAAAATAATAATTGGGATATATAGGAAAGAATATACCACCAACATAAAAATTGCGCGTAGTAAACGTCCCATTATTCTAACTCCATTTTCTTATTCATTAATTTACTGGCTTTATAGTAAATAAAGATTAACAATGCCATTAAGATGGTCAAGCCGATACTGATTGCCGAACCAAATGGCCAGTTACGGGAAATAAGGAATTCGCTTTTAATTACGTTACCTACTAACAATACTTTTGCTCCGCCTAATAAATCGGCAACATAGAACATCCCCATTGCCGGTAATAATACCAATAAACAGCCGGCGATAATACCCGGCATAGTCAGCGGAATGATGACCTTAACAAAGCGTTGAAACGCATTGGCGCCTAGATCTTTTGCTGCTTCCAATAAACGATGATCGAGTTTTTCGATCGCCGAGTATAGCGGTAAAATCATAAATGGAAGCAATAAATACACTAAACCGATAATTACTGCTACTTCTGTATTTAAAATCCGGATCGGTTCGCTAATAATTCCTAAGCTCATCAGGGTATTATTTAAAATCCCTTTTACGCCCAAGAAAATTTTCATCCCGTAAATACGGATTAGCGAGTTCGTCCAAAACGGTAGTACCACTAAAAACAATAAGAGCGGTCGAAATTTCGGCTTTATTTTGGCAATCATAAAGGCGAAAGGATAGCCCACGATCAAACAAATGATGGTGGCAATACCCGACATATACAATGAATTCCACACTACTTGTGCATATAATGGCTCAAATAAGCGAGTGTAGTTTTCTAAGGTAAAAGGTAACGCATAAAAATTACTGCTATCACGGGTCAAAAAACTCACGGTTAGCACCAAAATATTCGGTGCTAACACGAAGAAAAGTAACCAACCGAAGATAACAGCGACGGTACCGGTTTGAAATCTGCTAGCGGTGGTCTTCATCGTTTAATACAACCTCCCATCCGTCGTGCCAAGTCAATGCCACTTTTTGCCCCACAGAGTGGTCAATATGTGGATCATCTTCATTAAAGAATTCGCTTACCAACACTTTCATTTGGTTATGATCTAAGACGATATTGGATTCTAACGTCATACCTTTATAGGTACGATCGGTTACGTGACCAATAATCGCTTTAGAACTTTCGTTTTCATCTAATTCTTCAATCACGATATCTTCAGGACGAAGTAATACTTTCAGTTTTTGTCCGGCTTCAACCGGAATATCGGTATAAATTTCACAAATGCGACCTTCCACATTGGCTTTTACCGTTTTTTCTGATTGACGTTCGATCACGGTCGCATCAAATACATTGATTTCACCGATAAAGCGCGCCACAAAGAGGTTTTTCGGATCTTCGTAAATTTCACGTGGAGAACCGTCTTGTTCAATATGACCTTTATTCATTACGATAATACGATCAGACATGGTCAATGCTTCTTCTTGATCGTGGGTAACAAAAATAAAAGTAATTCCTAATTGGCGTTGCAAGGCTTTTAATTCGTTTTGCATTTCTTTACGCAATTTATAATCAAGCGCCGATAAGGATTCATCGAGCAACAGCACTTTAGGTTTGTTCACTACCGCGCGAGCAATGGCAATACGTTGTTGTTGACCGCCGGAAAGTTGAGTCGGTTTACGATCTGCCATTTCATCTAAACGAACCATACGCAATGCTTCCATTACACGTGGTTTAATCTGATCATTTGGCACTTTTTGCATACGTAAGCCAAAGGCTACGTTTTCAAAAATCGTCATATGCGGAAACAAGGCATAACTTTGGAATACGGTATTTACCGGGCGACGTTCAGCGGGGACATCAGTGATATCTTGACCGTCTAAAATAATCTGACCGTCATTTAATTCTTCAAAACCGGCAATCAGACGTAAAACAGTGGTTTTACCACAACCGGATGGACCAAGAATGGTCAAAAATTCACCATTATTAATGGTTAAATCAAAATCACTGATAATGGTTTTATCACCGTAAGATTTAGTTAGAGAACGAAGCTCAATAATCGGCTTGCTTTGAACTGTATTTTCCACTAGCTTTGGTTTTCTCCCTAATGCACCAAAATTTGGTATTGAGTAGAAACAAAATACTTACAAAAATATGTAAGCAACCTTGATTAAAAATAAATGCTAATGATATAGCTAATAGAACTTAATTGAAAGCAATTAATGTAATTTTTGCCGAAAAATCCGCTTTTTCGCATACAAAAAATTAAACATAACTTTGTTGTATATCAAGATCTTCGCTCAAATGCCATTATAGAATTAAAATGTTTTTTGTTTTTATAAAAAAGAGATAATTATGAATAATATAACATCATATCATGGTCCGTTGCTTGAGCGTTTTTTACACTATGTCGGCTATGATACACAATCCAAAATCGGTGCTAAAAGCTCCCCTAGCTCCAGCGGACAATTAAAACTCGCAAAACACTTACAACAAGAATTGTTTGCTTTAGGGTTGGAAAATATCGAAATGAGCAAAAATGGTGTGGTAACCGCGTTTTTACCCTCAAATGTTGCGCCAAATGCACCAACTATCGGCTTTATCGCCCACCTAGATACCTCACCGCAATGCAGCGGCAAGCATATCAAAGCGGAAGTGATTGAAAGTTACCGCGGCGGTGATATTGCGCTGGGGCTAGGCGATGAGTTTATCAGCCCGGTATATTATCCGTTTTTACAAAAATTAGTGGGTAAAACCTTGATCGTTTCTGATGGCAATAATTTATTGGGTGCCGACAATAAAGCGGGAATTGCGGAAATAATGACCGCACTTTCTATGATTCAAGAAAACCGCCTGCCTCATTGCAATATTCGTGTGGCGTTCACGCCGGATGAAGAAATCGGCTTAGGTATGGATTTTTTCCCGATGGACAAATTCCCTTGCGATTGGGCTTATACTGTGGATGGTGGTGAATCGGGTGAACTGGAATATGAAAATTTCAATGCGGCGAGTGCCAAGGTCACGATTTATGGCAACAATATGCATACCGGCAGCGCTAAAAATCATATGATTAATGCGTTGACGTTAGCTTGCGAATTTCAACAAGGTTTTCCAAAAGCGGAAACCCCAGAGCAAACGGAAGGGCGGCAAGGCTTTTTCCATCTGGAAAGTTTCAGCGGCGATATTGAAAAAGTGGAACTGCGTTATCTGATTCGCGATTTTGACCATGTTAAATTTGAGCAACGCAAAGCCTTTTTATCTATGTTGGTGGTAGATTTTAATCGCAAGAAAAAATTGCGCCAAAAAGCAGAAGTGGAAATCACGGACAGCTATTTTAATATGTACGACACCATCCAAAAAGTCCCTCAATCTGTTGACCTAGCAGATCGCGCTATTCGAGAATGTGGTATTGAACCGCAACATAAGGTTATTCGTGGCGGTACGGATGGTGCAAAATTAGCTGAAAAAGGCTTGGCTTGCCCAAATCTTTTTACTGGGGGTTATAATTTTCACAGTAAACACGAATTAATCACGTTGGAAGGCATGGCTGACAGCGTGAGCGTTATTGTGAAAATCACCGAACTGGCATTGCAACGTTGATTAGATCTTTCTTTCTATTGAGGTGATTACTTGCAAGATTAAATAGCCCGGTTACGGGCTATTTTTTGTTAGATTATTTCCGACGTAATTCTTGAATAAGATTAACCGCACTTTGGCTAAGTTCGGTAATTTTAGTCCAATTTTTTTCAGCGATGGCATCTGCCGGCAGCATCCATGAACCGCCGACCGTTGCAACGCAATTTAACGCAAGATAATCCGCGACATTTTTAGTAGAAATACCGCCGGTTGGGCAGAAGGTTAATTGGGGGAGTGGCGCAGAAATGGCGCTTAAGGCTTTCGCACCGCCATTAGCTTCCGCTGGGAAGAATTTCAGATGATCATAGCCTAATTCCAATGCTTGCATCATTTCAGATGGTGTCGCGGTACCGGGGATTAAGCACGTTGAATGGGGTTTAGCGTGTTGTAATAATTTGCTGGTTGCCCCCGGAGAGATAACAAATTTAGCGCCATTTTTGACCACTTCATCATATTGTTCTGTTGAGATCACGGTTCCGGCGCCTACTAAGGCTTGCGGAAAGGCATCACTAATCCGTTTGATGGCTTCCATGGCGATTGGGCTGCGTAACGTAATTTCAAATACCGAAATTCCACCATCTAATAGCGCATTGGCGATGGGAATGGCGTCCTCTAACTTGTTGATTACCATCACCGGCACCACCGGAGAGGCGGCGAATACTGCTTGGGGGGATAAATTCCACTGCATAATGTTTCCTCAAATTTATATAAAACAGGTTAAAATAAAATCGTCGCACCTTCTTGCGCCGATGAGACATTTTTTCTAAATAAAGTAAAAAGCTCACGCCCGCTATGATAATAGGCTTGCGATAGATCCGGTTGATAAGGCGCACGTTGTGAGAGATCTGCCAGACAGCGAATAGTCCCTTGTTCCACATCAATTTCAATCATATCACCGCTTTGAATGAAAGCAAGCGGACCACCTTTTACGGATTCTGGGCTAAGATGGAGAATTGACGGAACTTTGCCAGAGGCACCGGATAAACGTCCGTCAGTGACCAGCATAATGCGATAACCTGCTTCCATAACATTGCCTAAAATGGGCATTAATTTATGTAATTCCGGCATACCGCGCGCCGCCGGTCCGCTGTTACGTACTACAATCACCGCATCTTGTTGTAATTGCCCGTTTTGATAGGCTTGAACCACTTCCTCTTGATCCTCAAAAACCAAGGCAAGTGCGGTCAATTTTTGCTGTGTTTTTTCTACTGCGCTGACTTTGATAACACCGGTTCCTAAATTGCCGGAGACCACTTTTAAACCACCTTGTGGGCTAAAACACTGTCCGCGTGGCGCAATCACATCAGGATGGCGACTATCTTCAATCGGTTGATAAACAACTTTGTCATTTTCTAAGGTTGGCATTTTGCAATAATCTTGCAGAGTGCCATAAATTGGCGTGGCATCCATGTGCAATAGCTCACGTTCTGCCAATAATTTCATTAACAGCGGAACGCCGCCGGCTTGATGGAAATCATTAATATCCGCCGCTCCGTTAGGATAAATCCGAGTGAGTAGCGGAACCACTTCAGATAATTGGGCAAAATCTTGCCAAGTTAAAGTAAATCCGGCAGCGCGAGCCACTGCGATGAGGTGAATAGTATGATTAGTACTGCCACCTGAAGCAAGGAGGGCAACCATGCCATTGACCAAACTTTTTTCATCTACTACTTTTGCCAACGGGCGGAAATCCTGCCCGGAGGGTTGAATTGTTACCATATGTTGAGTACAAAGTGCGGTCAATTTTTCGCGCAATTTCGTATTGACAGGTACAAAGGCGGAACCCGGTAACATTAAGCCCATGGCTTCAAATACCAATTGGTTTGTATTGGCGGTACCATAAAAGGTACAGGTTCCGACGCTGTGGTATGAATCGTTTTCCATGCTTTGCAGCGCGTCTTTGCCTATTAAACCGGCAGCGTATTGTTGGCGAACCTGTACTTTGTATTTATTGGATATTTTAGTTCCCATTGGACCGCTGGGAATAAAGGCGGTAGGTAAATGCCCAAAAGATAAAGCACCCATTAATTGTCCCGGCGCAATTTTATCGCAGATACCGAGTAAAAGTGTGGCATCGAAAGTGTTGTGACTTAGACCAATAGCTGTTGCCTGCGCAATTAAATCACGGGAAAATAAGGATAAATCCATGCCCGGTTGTCCTTGTGTAATCCCATCACACATGGCGGGAACCATGCCAGCGACTTGCGCGCTGTGACCTTGTTCTCGCAATAATGCTTTAATTTGTTCTGGATAATGTTGGTAAGGTTGGTGTGCGCTGACCATGTCATTGTAGGCGCTGATAATTCCTACATTCATTTTGGTCAGATCTAAAATATGTTGTTTTTCTTGCGCGCAACAAGTCGCGACCGTATGGGCTAAATTGCCACAACTTAAGCTTGCCCGTTGTTTTCCTTGTGTCAATTGTTGCTCAATGCGTTGTAAATATTGCGCTCTAAGAGATTGGCTACGGGCTAGAATGTTCTCCGTAACCTGTTTGATACGAGCATTCATAGGCGCCTCTTAATCTAGCAACGGTTTAATCACGTTGACACAACGCTCAACCACTTCTTCAAATGGCGCATCAATATCAATCGGATAAACATCAGTTTCATCTGCTTGTGGTACTTCTAGTGTTTCAAATTGGCTACGCAACATTTCCGCTTTCATATAATGCCCTTGACGTTGTTGCATTCGTTTAAGTACCAAATCGAAATCACCATGTAAAAAAATGAACTTCACATCATTTCCATCACGAATTAAATCGCGATACTGTTTTTTCAACGCAGAGCAAACAATAATGCCTTTTTCCGATTTTTGTTCCAAACTAAATGCCGCATCGCGAATGCGTTCCAACCAAGGAGCGCGATCTTGATCGTTTAATGGTTGACCGGAACCCATTTTGATAATGTTCGCACGCGGATGGAGATCATCGCCATCAATTAATTTCATCCCCAAACGACGGGTCACTTCTGTCCCGATACTGGTTTTTCCGGTACTGGATACGCCCATTAAGATAAAACTTTTGCCTTTATTTTTGCTCATTTGTATTCCTCCAAATTGTAAAACTATGGTTATTTTAAATTGTTACGGGTAACTGTAAAGCATTAATTGCAATTTCATTGTTATTTTATGATCGAGATCACATTTTTTCCTAAATTACCTCTTTTTTGAGATTTTCATAAATAAAACGTACGTTTTTTATACTTTTTTATCGGCGTGATTTACAAAATGAAGAAATAAAGTGATCTTCGTCACAAATTTAATTAATTTTTGGATTTACTGATTGCAAATATTTTGGTTATCGGTAACATTTGCTCTGTCGATAATTACTTTATCATTTTAATTGTGGAGGAAAAGTATGAGTGACGCGGCTTCGTTAATGTTGATCGCCCTAAGTGCGGTCATTGTTTTACTTATTTTGATCATGAAATTTAGAATTCATGCCTTTGTAGCCTTAACTTTAGTGAGTTTGTTAACCGCTTTAGTGACCGGTGTCGAAGTGAATAAGATTTTACCAACATTATTAAACGGTTTCGGTAGCACCTTGGCTTCTGTTGCCTTATTAGTAGGTTTAGGTGCCATGATCGGGCGGCTTTTGGAAATTACCGGTGGGGCAAAAGTGCTGGCGGACACGTTGATCAACAAATTTGGTGAAAAACGTGCGCCTTTTGCTTTGGGCGTTGCTTCTTTGCTTTTCGGCTTTCCGATTTTCTTTGATGCCGGTTTGGTGGTGATGCTACCGATTATTTTCAGCGTGGCAAAACAATTTGGCGGTTCAGTCATTCGCTATGCATTGCCTTCTGCTGGGGCATTCGCAGTTATGCACGCCTTTTTACCTCCGCATCCGGGTCCTGTGGCTTCTGGTGATTTGCTTGGGGTTAATATGGGATTATTGGTAATTGTCGGTTTTGTGTGTGCGATTCCAACTTGGTATATTGCCGCCTATTTATTTGGTCAATACTCTGGCAAAAAAATTAAAGTGGAATTGCCAAAAGCTTTTTTAAATGCCAATGCCATTAATGAAACTGCGACCATGAATCCACCAAGTTTCGGCAAAGTGTTATTTATCCTATTATTGCCTTTGTGTTTGATTTTACTTGATACCGGATTAAATACACTAAGCGTGGTTAAAGTAATCGACGGTTCGCAAATATGGGTGGAAAGTTTGCGCTTATTAGGTAAAACGCCGGTGGCTTTATTGATTACGTTACTGGTATCAATCCTATTATTAAAAGAACAACGTAGCTATGAACAAATTGAAAAAATTTGTGATAACGCTCTTGGACCGATTTGTGCAATCGTATTAGTAACCGGTGCTGGCGGGATGTTTGGTGGCGTATTGCGCGCAAGTGGAATTGGTGATGCATTATCCGGCGCGTTGTCTGATACTGGAATGCCGGTTATCGTTGCTGCGTTCTTTATTTCCACTGCGTTACGCGTGGCACAAGGTTCGGCGACAGTTGCTTTAACTACCACTGCGGCATTAATTGCACCGACAGTCGCGGCAACGACCGGTTTAAGCCAATTTGATTTGTGTTTTATCGTGATCGCTATTGCATCTGGTGCCACCGTATTGTCACACGTAAACGACTCCGGTTTCTGGTTGGTGAGCCGTTTCTTAGAAATGGATACCAAAACAACATTAAAAACTTGGACAGTAATGGAAACGTTAATTGGGGTAGTAGGTTTTGTGATCGCATTAATTGGTAGTATCATCTTATAACGCGTTATTCATTCGGTATGATAAAAATGGTGGCAAAAGCCACCATTTTTATCGCTTAACATTTCATATTGTTTAATTGCCCAATAATTCCTGCCAAATTTGTTGAATAAATTCTCGTTCCTCTTGGAATTGGTCGTTGCTTACCACTGAAGATAAGCCCAGCAAATTAAGATGATGAATTTTATTGCGCAATTGAACATAGCATTGTTTTAATTGTGCAGAAACTTGGCTGGAAATGACCGCACTTTCTGCCATAATTTCAAAAATGCGCACATTATCCGACCAAATGGTTAAATGCGGATTGGTTGGCGCGTGGGCAAGAACCAAATATTGTGCGATAAATTCAATATCCGTAATGCCGCCCGGATCGGTTTTAATATTAAACTCCGTCGGATTGGTATTTGCCAAATGTTGATACATTTTTGCACGCATTTGAACCACATCTTGCTTTAATTGTGCCAGATCGCGTGGCGTTGATAAAACGCGTTGGCGGATTTGCTCAAATTGTTGTCTTAATTTTGCCTCGCCATATACTGCGCGGCTGCGTACCAAGGCTTGTTTTTCCCATGTCCAGGCTTCATTTAGCTGATAATGTTCAAATGCCGCTAAAGAGCAACCTAATAAGCCGGCATCACCGGACGGGCGCAGACGAATATCAATTTCATACAAAATACCGGCACTGGTATTCATGCTGAAAATGCTGATCACTTTTTGTGCCAGTTTGAGGTAAAACTGATTACTGTCGATGGATTTTTTTCCACCAACCGTTTGTCCGCTGCGCGTTCCGTCAAATAAAAAGACCAAATCTAAATCCGATTTATAACCTAATTCAATGCCGCCAAGTTTGCCATAGCCGATCACCAAAAAGCCTTTTTCATTTTCCGCTAAATAATCCGGCACACCAAAGCGGGCGCTGACTTGCTGCCATGCTAAATTGACGACTGCTTCAATAATCGCCTCTGCCAAATAGGTTAAGTGATCGCTTACTTTCATCACCGGTAACGCACCCAAAATATCGGCTGATGCAATGCGCAATGAAGTGGATTGTTTAAATTGGCGCAAAGCGTTAATAAATTGTTCCTCGTCATCTTGCGGCAAGCGCAGTAAATATTGTTGCAATTCTGTCGGGTATTGACTAAACGGGATCGGATTGAGTAAGGTTTTGCGATCCAATAATTCGTCTAATACAATTGGATGGCGTGCAACTTGTTCGGCAATTAATTTGGATTTTTCACATAGTTCCAATAATTGAGTTAAGGCTTGCGGATTTTCCAGCAATAATTCTAAATAAGTGGTTCGGGTAACAATTTTATCCACAATATTGAGCATTCTCGGCAGCAAGGTTTGGTGCGCGCTGCGTTGGAAAATTTGCGTCAACAGCAACGGCATCAATTGTGTTAGCACCAGGCGACCGCGTGAGCCGATGGCGCGGTGGCTAAGATCGTGGCGAAATTGGAGTAATTTTTCGATAATGTCATGATGAAATTGTGCGCTAATGCCATTTTTCAACAGGATTTGTTCAATTTCTTCTTCATTGAGATCTTCATCTAAAAAATCATCCCAATTGCTCGGCATTTTATCTTCTTTTTCTTCATCTTCGCCAATTAAATGACGAAAAACTGACCGCACTTTTTGTTGATGCAGTTGTAGAATTTGATAAAAATCGTGCCAATCTTTGATAGGATAATGTATGTTTTCCGGCTGTTGTTTGGTGTTCCAGCAAGTGAAATGCGCTGTGGCAAGGATCAAACGTTCTTTGTCTTGGGCGTTTTCTGGTAATTGCTGAGTTTGTTGATCCTTGATGGCTTGTAATACATTTTCCACTCGGCGTAAAAACACATAGGCTTGTTGTAAATCTTGGCGTTCTTGGGCTGACACTAAACCGAGTGTTTCTAATTCCGGCAATAAATATAACAATTCAGGACGTTGCAAACGCACTTCGCGTCCGCCACGAATGAGCTGAAAAACTTGTACGATAAATTCAATTTCCCGAATGCCGCCTGCACCCAATTTAATATTATCTACCAAACCGCGGCGGCGCACTTCGCGCTCGATTTTTTGTTTCATATCGCGCAAGGATTGAATCACGCTGAAATCAATATAGCGTCGATAAACAAAAGGTCGGAGTAATTTTTTCAAGGTTTGCGCATAAGGATCATGGGGATCTTCACCTAGAATGCGTCCTTTGATCATGGCGTAACGTTCCCAATCGCGTCCATGTTCTTGATAATATTGCTCCATGGCATTAAAACTTAACGCCAAGGCACCACTATCGCCAAAAGGGCGCAGGCGCATATCCGTCCGATAAACAAAACCGTCCGGCGTATATTGATCTAACGCGTTGATTAAGCGTTGCCCTAAACGTGTAAAAAATTTGCTGTTTTCTACCGAGCGTCTGGCGCCGACAGTTTCGCCATTGGCGGCATAGGTAAAGATGAGATCAATATCGGAGGAAAAATTCAGCTCAAAACCGCCTAATTTTCCCATGCCCAACACGTAGAGTTGTAGTGGTTGCCCTTGACTATCTACCGGCGTTCCCATTTCTTCACAAGCTTTTTGGTAAAGCCAATCGCGTGCGCCGATAATCAAATTTTCTGCCAACCAAGAAAGGCGGATAAAAATTTCCTCTACGGTGGCAAGATTAAGGCTTTGAAAAATGCTTAATTTTGCCATTTCAAGGTTACGAAAACGACGTAAAGTGCAGTATAAATTTTCTTCGTTATCACATTGTTCCAATTGGTTTTTTAAGCGTTGCGCATAGGTGTCGCAATCGGTTAATTGCGGCAAGGCGTGCCAGCATTGGTATAAAAAGTGCGGTTGTTTTTGCAAGGTTTCTGCTAAAAAATCCGACATCATCACCGCATATGCCAATTGATTCAGATGATGAGTGGAATCTTGTGACGCCTGAAGGAGTTGTTGTTGCAGTTGTACTTCTTGTACTGCGGGAAAATGTTGGGTTAACTGCGCGATAAAAGGCGTTAAGAGGGAAGGCGTGGTGTTTGCTATATTCATAAAGGATCCTTGTTGCAGAAAAACAGCCAAATTGAGCTTATCCGAATTGTAAAAGAAAAATCAGTGTTTGGCGATGAGAAGAATAAGATTTGTACAAGCAAGCGGAGGAGTAACATAAAAAGTGCGGTCAAAAATATCTGGTTTTTTGTGTATTGGCATAAAAATCAGTTGTGCAATCGGCATAAAATGGCATAGACTTAGAGGCGTTAGTCGGGGTGCGATAGGCTGAGATTATACCCGCGAACCTGAAACAGTTAATACTGGCGTAGGAAACTAATTGTTCAAATTGCTCTTCTAAAACGTCAATATTGCTGGTTTATTTTGCTTGTTATTAAGGAAAAAAACGATGCAATTCAATTTATTAGCAAAGATTAAAACTTCAAACCCGTTAGTGCATTGTATGACCAATACGGTGGTATCAAATTATACCGCCAATGGATTATTGGCATTGGGCGCTTCTCCATTAATGTCTGCCAATATTCATGAAATGGCGGATATTCAGCAATTTTCACAAGGATTATTAATCAATATCGGCACCTTAAAAGAGGATGAATTGGAGTCGATGATTGTCGCGGGAAAATGCGCTAATCGTCAAGGTGTTGCAGTGGTGCTGGATCCGGTTGGCGTTGGGGCGACGGAATATCGGCGTAATGCAGTGAAACGTTTGTTAAGCGAGGTGAAATTTGCGCTTATTCGCGGCAACATAGGTGAAATTGCAACGCTGGCAAATGTGGCGTGGCAAGCGAAAGGCGTGGATGCCGGTGAGGGGCAGGCGGATGTGCTGCAGTTGACCCAAGCGGTGGCATTAAAATACGATTGTATTGTGGCGACCAGTGGGGCTACGGATGTGATTAGTGATGGTCGGGCGTGGTGTAAAATTAGCAACGGTACACCATTATTTCCGCGCATTACTGGCTCCGGTTGTTTGCTTGGCGCAGTCTGTGCCGCGTTTTTGGGCGTGGCGGAAAAAACACAACAATTTGCTGCGGTGGTGGAAGCCTGCACGCTGTATGCCCTGGCGGGCGAATTGGCGGCAAAACCCTTAGCGCTGACACAAACAGGGACATTTTCGACCGCACTTTTGGATCAATTAGCCGCAATCACTTCAGAGACGGTTCAACAATATGCGAGGGTAACTTATGAGTAAAGTAGCACAAGCCTTGACGATTGCCGGATCTGATTCCGGCGGTGGTGCCGGTATTCAGGCAGATTTAAAAACTTTTCAAATGCGTGGCGTGTTTGGTACGTCGGTGATCACTGCGGTGACTGCGCAAAATACTTTGGGCGTTTTTGATATTCATCCTATTCCGCTGGCGACGATTGATGCACAACTCAACGCCATTGCGCAAGATTTTACGATTTCTGCGTTTAAAATCGGGATGTTAGGGACCGCAGAGATTATTGAAACCGTGGCACAGAGTTTAAAACGACATAATTTTGGCAAGATGGTGTTGGATCCGGTGATGATTGCAAAAGGAGGATCACCGTTGTTGCAACAAAGTGCGATTGCGGCGTTGAAACGTGAATTATTACCATTGGCGGAAGTGTTGACGCCGAATTTACCGGAAGCGCAAGCCTTAACTGGTGTTGAGATTGTGGATGATAAAACCGCTAAAGCGGCAGCCTTGCAATTACAGGATTATGGCGTGAAAACCGTGGTGATCAAAGGTGGGCATAGCCAAAATTCTGCATCGGAAATTTGCCAAGATTGGGTTTTTATGCCGGATCGACAAATTGTGTTGGAAAGTCCGCGCTATCATACGCCGCATACGCACGGAACCGGCTGCACCTTTTCTGCGTGTTTGGCGGCAGAGTTGGCAAAAGGATACTCAATTGAAGAAGCGATACGAACCGCCAAAGCCTTTATTAGCGCTGCTATTTCTCATCCGTTGAATATTGGGCATGGACACGGACCGACAAACCATTGGGCATATAAGGATTAACAATGAACGTGATTGCGAAGATGTTACAGGTTTATTTTATTGCGGGAACGCAAGATTGTCGTCATTTAAACGGTCAGCCGGAGCAAAATTTATTATCGATTTTGCAGCAAGCTCTAGCGGCGGGTATCAGTTGTTTTCAATTTCGCGATAAAGGTGCGCATTCTTTGATGTTGGATCCGGCGCGACAAAAGCAATTGGCGCTGGCTTGTCGTGATCTTTGTCGTCAATATCGTGTGCCTTTTATTGTTAACGACGATATTGATTTAGCCTTGGAAATTGAGGCTGATGGCATTCATGTGGGACAGAAAGATCAAATTAAACAAGCACTTGATGCAAGAACATCCCGTTCGTTAATTGTTGGCTTGTCGATTAATAATATTGCGCAAGGCGTAGCCGATAAAGATAATCCGAATATTGATTATTTTGGGCTGGGACCGATTTTTGCAACGCAATCCAAAGCTGATCATGCGCCGGTATTGTCGCCGGCATTTATTCGCGACATTCGCCAGCTGGGGGTAAATAAACCTTGCGTTGCTATTGGCGGGATTACCACGCAAAATGCGCGGCAGCTACGTCAATTGGGTGCTGATGGCGTGGCAGTGATTTCCGCCATTACGCAAGCGGCAGATATCGCCTCGGCAGTCAAACAATTACAACAATAACATTAAGGAACCATTGATGTTCAAGAAAATCGTTAAAAAAACGGGATTATTTTCGACCGCACTTTTGCTGGCAAGTGGTGCATTTTCTGTTGCGGCAAATATCCAACCTGTCGCGCCACTGAACGTTTATACCTACGACAGTTTTAGCGCCGATTGGGGCGCGGGGCCTAAAGTAAAAGCGTTGTTTGAAAAGGCGCAACAACAATGCCAAATTCATTATGTGCCTTTTGATAGCAGCGGTACGCTGTTTAACCGCTTGCGCTTAGAGGGTAAGAAAACCAAAGCGGATGTGGTGTTGGGGCTGGATCATTATGTGTTGGACGAGGCTCGAAAAACCGGTTTATTTGTGCCGAATAAGGTGGATTTAACTCGTTTATCCTTGCCGATTTCTTGGCAAGATTCTACCTTTTTACCCTATGATTTCGGGCAATATGCTTTTATTTATGATAAAACCAAATTAACCAATCCGCCGCAGACTTTGCAAGAACTGATTGAGCGGGAAGATTTACGCGTGATTTATCAGGATCCGCGAACTAGCGCAGTTGGGCGTGGGTTGGTAGTGTGGATGAATGCGGTTTTTAATGCTGATAATCCATCGTCTATGTCAATCGAGGCAGCGTGGCAACAACTTGCTAAACATACAGTGACCGTAGGTAAAGGTTGGTCAGAAAGCTATGGGGCGTTTTTAAAAGGCGAGTCGGATTTGGTGCTAAGTTATAATACTTCTCCATTGTACCATTTGTTGCAAGAGCAAAAAGACCAATATGCCGCGGCAAATTTACAAGAAGGCGGTGTGCTACAAATTGAAGTGGCGGCGAAAACCGTGGTTAGCCAAAATCCTTGTGCGGATTTATTTTTGGATTTTCTGTTAACGCCACAAGCACAAAGTGAAATTGCCAAATATAACGTGATGTTGCCGGTGATTGACACGCCAATTGAACCTTCAATTGATGCCTTGCGCGCGCAACAAATGCAAGCGAAAGTTTTTGACACAACGAATATCCAACCTACGCTGTTGAAACAATGGATTTCACAATGGCAAGTTAGCTTGACAAAATAATGATGAAATTTTTTTCGCCGCAGTTCCGCCCAAGACATTATATGGGCGGTATCTTTGTTTTTGCGTTGTTGCTAGGGATTTATTGGCTGGCGCTACGAGCGATTTTTTCTACCGAAAGTGCGGTCGATTTTGGCACGTTTTTGCACGATCCTTATGTACATCAAGTTATTTTATTCAGTTTTTGGCAAGCCTTCTTATCGGCAGCGTTATCGCTTCTTGGCGGTCTTTTACTGGCACGCGCGTTGTTTTATCAAAAATGGGAAAGTCGATCTTGGATCTTGCGGTTATTATCATTAACCTTTGTGTTGCCGGCGTTGGTGGTCGTTTTTGGCTTAATGGGCGTGTATGGCAATTCTGGTTGGTTGGCGCAATTAAGCCAAGCGGTGGGATGGCATTGGCAGCCGCATTTTTATGGCTTAAGCGGTATTTTAACCGCACATTTGTTTTTTAATATTCCCTTGGCGGCTCGATTATTTTTGCAAAGTTTTCAAGCCATTCCTACGCAGCAGCGTCAACTGGCGGCACAACTGAATTTGCGCGGTTGGCAATTTGTACGCTTGATTGAATATCCGTATTTGCGCCAACAGGTATTGCCGGTGTTTAGCCTGATTTTTATGTTGTGTTTTACCAGTTTTACCTTAGTGCTGACCCTTGGTGGCGGACCAAAATATACCACCTTGGAAGTGGCGATTTACCAAGCCTTATTGTTTGAATTTGATCTGCCGAAAGCCGCGTTATTTGCATTGTTGCAAGTGGGCTTTTGCCTTATGTTGTTCGCGCTTGGCAGTGTCTTTAGTCGCGCACCGACAATCGATTTGCCTAGCCAAAAGTTGTGGTTGGATAAACAAAAAAGTGCGGTCAAAATTTGGCAAGTTTTTTGGGTGGGATTGTGTTTGCTTTTTGTATTAACGCCACTGTTGCATATTGTGGTTAGTGCCTTTTTTGATCCGCAAAGCGCGCATTATTGGCGCATGGCTTGGGAAAATGTGGCACTTTGGCGTGCCTTAGGATATTCTTTAACCATGGCGCCGACATCGGCATTCTTGGCTTTGTGCTTGTCGATTGCGCTGCTTTTGCTTTCTCGTCGCCTGCAATGGCTATATTGGCAAAAATTAGCTAATGTCGTGACCAATTTCGGTATGATTATTTTAGCGGTGCCAACGTTGGTACTTGCCACAGGATTATTTATTGCGCTGCAAGATTGGGATTTTTCAAGTGGGCATTTATGGTTGATGGTGATTTTTTGTAATGCCTTGGCGGCGATGCCTTTTGTGATTCGCATTTTGACGGTGCCGATGAGTAATAATTTGATTTATTACGAAAAATTATGTCAATCTTTAGGCATTGTCGGCTGGGCGCGTTGGCGCTTGATCGAATGGCATCAGTTAAAAGCGCCTATAAAATATGCGTTTGCTTTGGCGTGCGGGCTGTCGCTTGGCGATTTTACGGCGATCGCCTTATTTGGCAATCAAGATTTTACTTCGCTGCCGCACTTGTTGTATCAGCAATTGGGCAGTTACCGTATGGCGGAAGCCGCAATTACCGCTTTGATTTTATTATTGTTTTGCCTTGGTATTTTTAGCGTGGTAGAACGCAATAAACCGGAATAAGGATGTTATGATAAAAATAAACGCACATTTTGATTATCCGACAATGCCGATGTATTTTAATTTGCAGGTTGCTGCGCAAGAAAAAGTCGCAATTGTCGGCAGTAGTGGGGCGGGGAAAAGTACGCTGTTAAATTTAATTGCGGGCTTTGAGTTTGCGGCTCGGGGGGAAATTTGGTTAAATGGCAAAAATCATACGCGTAGCGAGCCTTTTGAGCGCCCGGTTTCCATTTTGTTTCAAGAAAATAATGTGTTTACGCATCTGACGGTTTGGCAAAATATCGCGCTTGGCATAAAACCTTCCCTTACTTTGTCTGATGCAGAACGCGCGCGTGTGGAACGGGCGGCAAGTGCGGTCGGTTTACAGCCATTTTTATCGCGCGTGCCGAGCGCTTTATCCGGCGGACAGAAACAACGGGTGGCATTGGCGAGATGTTTATTGCGTGATAAACCGATTTTGTTGCTGGATGAACCTTTTTCGGCGCTAGATCCGGAATTACGTGCGGAAATGTTGACCTTACTTGAGCAATTATGTGCCGATAAAAAATTAACGCTGTTGATTGTGACACATCAACCGAATGAATTAAAAGATAAAATTGATCGCATTATTCACATTGAAAATGGTCAAATCTGTGATTAACCAGTTTTATGCGAAGATAATACGACTATTTTGGGTGAATTGATAATAACCCTATCCTTCAAACAACGATAATATAAGGAAAATGTATGACAACGAATACTATTCAAATCCCTTCACTGACACCTCATCCAACCTTGGAATATTGGTCCGTGTGTAAAGTAGAGGCTTTATTTGAAACGCCATTTTTAGAGTTGGTTTATCGGGCGGCACAAGTTCACCGCGAGCATTTTAATCCACAGGCGATCCAACTTTCCACCTTGTTATCGATTAAAACCGGCGGTTGTCCGGAAGATTGCGGTTATTGTCCTCAGTCGGCACGTTATGACACAGGTGTGGCAAAACAAGAATTATTAGAGATTGATGATATTGTTGAAAAAGCCAAAATTGCCAAAGCACGTGGCGCGGGACGTTTTTGTATGGGGGCGGCGTGGCGCGGTCCAAAACCGAAAGACTTGGAAAAAGTGACAGAAATTATTAAAGCGGTGAAAGCCTTAGGTTTGGAAACTTGCGGGACATTTGGGCTGTTGCAAGACGGGATGGCGGAAGAATTAAAAGAAGCGGGCTTAGATTATTACAATCATAACTTGGATACTGCGCCGGAACATTACGAAAAAATTATCGGCACTCGCCAATTTGACGACCGAATTAATACCTTAGGAAAAGTACGTAAAGCAGGATTAAAAGTATGTTGCGGCGGGATTGTTGGCATGAATGAAACCCGCAAAGAACGTGCGGGTTTGATCGCAAGCCTCGCCAATTTAGATCCGCAACCGGAATCGGTGCCGATTAATCAATTGGTGAAAGTGGAAGGTACACCGTTGGAAGATGCGGCGCCATTGGATTGGACAGAATTTGTGCGTACCATTGCGGTGGCGCGAATTGTGATGCCGAAAAGTTATGTGCGTTTATCTGCCGGTCGCCAAGGGATGTCGGAAGAAATGCAAGCCATGTGTTTTATGGCGGGTGCCAATTCAATTTTTTATGGTGACAAATTATTGGTGACGGAAAATCCACAAGAAGATGGCGATCAGATATTGATGGCTAAATTGGATTTAGAGCCGGAAACGGAAGAAAATCGGCGCGAACGTCGCTAAAATAGCCCCACAATTTGCAATAAATAGTGTAGAATTAAGAACTATTTTGCTTAATTCTACACGTGGAGATGACTAATGGAAAAAAAATTTAAGTCATTAGACAATATTGATATTAAAATTTTAAACGAATTACAACGTAATGGGAAAATCTCCAATATTGATCTTTCAAAAAAAGTTGGGCTGTCGCCAACGCCTTGTTTGGAACGGGTGAAACGTTTGGAAAAACAAGGGGTTATCATGGGGTATCGGGCGTTGCTTAACCCCGAATTATTGGACTCGCCGCTGTTGGTGATTGTGGAAATCACGTTGGTACGCGGCAAACCTGATGTATTTGAGGAATTTAATGCGGCGGTACAACAATTAGATGAAATTCAGGAATGCCATTTAGTCTCCGGTGATTTTGATTATTTATTAAAAACCCGTGTGGCGGATATGGCAGCATACCGCAAATTGCTCGGCACCACCTTATTACGCTTACCCGGCGTTAATGACACCCGCACCTATGTGGTGATGGAAGAAGTGAAACAAACCAATTTTTTACAACTCAAATAATGTTAACTGACAATGATCAAAAAAATTAGCGAACATTTTACCCCTAAACAATATATTGTTGAAATTTTACTCGGATTGACCGCCCTTTTCGGGCTATATTTAATTATCGCTTGGGCAAGTTATAACCCGCTTGACAGTTCTTGGTCGGTATCTTCATCACAACCTGTCACTTTGAATAAAGCGGGCAAATTAGGTGCTTGGGTGATCGATTTATTTTTCGCGTTATTTGGTCATGTGGGGAATATTATTCCTGTTGTGCTATTTATTGCGCCGATTTATTTTATTCGTACCAAGCGCATTGATTGCTTAACCTGGACGCGCTTTTCCTTGCGCATTTTTGGTTTTGTGCTGTTGTTGTGTGGCTTAACCGCATTGTCAACCCTCTTACTTTCCAATACGCCTTATTATTTATCCGGTGGTGTACTTGGCGGCAGTTTGATTGTCACCTTTTTTTCGCTATTGGGTAAATTCGGTATTTTATTATCCGCCTTTATTTTGAGTGTGGTGGGTTTTATTTTTTGTTCCGGTGCCTCATTAATTCGGTTAATTATGCGTTTTTATGCTTGGTTAACGATGAAAAATGAAGAACCGAACGAGCTTCAGCAAAATAGCGTAGCGGCAGAATCGCCTATTGAAGCGGAACCGATTGAAGAAATTATTATTCAAAAAGCGCCAACCACTGGCGTTAGCGAAAATGTGATGCAAGGTAAATTGGTGGATGTAGGGCATTTGATTAATATTCGCGGATTAACCACGCCGCCGGCAGAAAAGGTGAGCGAACAGAGTAAAATGGTGACAGAGGCGACAGATGTTGCACAAGAGGTGAAGGCAAATGCGTCCTCTGAGGAGATGCGCGTTGCTTTGCCAGACGTTTCAATTGCGACAGAAAAACCAAGTGCCGGGTTTGGTTATACTATGGATCTTGCTACAGAATTACCGAATGTAACCATTTCGCCGAAGGTTAATTTAAATCAGGATGAGCGCGCGTCGGATATGTCGCAAAGTGCGGTGGATTTTTCCTTTAAAAATGAAATGCCAGCCCCAAATGACATTGTGCAGAAACATGAAAGGGTCTTGGGCAATGAACTATCTATGCCAAAAGTTTCGCTTCCAACTCATGTGCAAACTGCACCAAAAACGACCGCACTTGCAGCGGATGAGGCTATTGATGATCAGGCAGATGAGTTACATAACGAATTGGCTCGCCAATTTGCGGCACAAGAACAACAACGTTTAGATGAATTGGCATCACGCGCGAAAGCTTTAAATGCGGAAGAGGCGCTTAATGTGATTTTAGCACCGGTAGATAATGTGGCTAACCAAGTGCCGGGAAATGCCCCGTCAATGCCTTATAAATCTTATAGCGAAACCTTAATTCATCCGGCGTTGCAACAAAAAGCGGTGGTTACGGAAAAACCAACAACACCATTGCCAAGTTTGGATTTATTGGAGCGTCGTCCAGCGCAAGCGCAACAAATTACCCGTGAAGAAATTGAACAAACTTCACAACGAATTGAGCAACAATTGCGCAACTTTAACGTTAAAGCGACGGTAAAAGACGTATTAATTGGTCCGGTAGTCACTCGTTATGAACTTGAGTTGCAACCTGGTGTCAAAGCCTCTAAGGTGAGTGGTATTGATACCGATTTGGCGCGAGCGTTAATGTTCCGATCTATTCGCGTGGCGGAGGTGATTCCGGGTAAACCTTATATCGGTATTGAAACGCCGAACGTGAACCGACAAACTGTGCCTTTACGTGATGTATTGGATAGTGAGGAATTTCGCCAGTCTAAATCCCTCTTATCCATGGCATTAGGGAAAGATATTAGCGGTAAGCCGGTGGTGGTAGATTTAGCCAAAATGCCACATTTATTAGTGGCGGGTTCTACCGGTTCGGGAAAATCCGTTGGGGTGAATACCATGATTTTAAGTTTGTTGTTCCGCGTTAAACCGGAAGAAGTCAAATTTATTATGATTGACCCGAAAGTGGTGGAGTTGTCTATTTATAATGGCATTCCGCACTTGTTGACCGAAGTGGTTACCGACATGAAAAAAGCAGCGAACGCGTTGCGTTGGTGCGTGGATGAAATGGAACGTCGTTATCAGCTTTTATCTGCTTTGCGGGTACGCAATATTGAGGGCTTTAACGACAAAATTGATGAATATAATGCGATGGGAATGCCAATTCCAAATCCGGTTTGGCGCCCAGGTGATACTATGGACAGCTTACCACCGCCATTGGAAAAATTAAGCTATATTGTGGTTATCGTGGATGAGTTTGCTGATTTGATGATGGTTGCCGGCAAACAAATTGAAGAATTGATTGCCCGTTTGGCACAAAAAGCGCGTGCGATCGGTATTCATTTGATTTTGGCGACACAACGTCCATCGGTAGATGTGATCACGGGATTGATTAAAGCGAATATTCCAAGCCGCATTGCCTTTACCGTAGCGAGTAAAATTGACTCGCGTACTATTTTGGATCAAACCGGAGCGGAAGCTTTGCTTGGACGCGGTGATATGTTGTATTCAGGGCAAGGATCTTCGGATTTAATTCGGGTACACGGGGCATTTATGAGTGATGATGAAGTAGCGCGCGTGGCGGATGATTGGAGGGCAAGAGGGAAGCCAAATTATATTGAAAATATTCTCGCCGGTTCTGATGATGAGGAGGATAATACCCACAGTTCATCAGACGGTGATGATTTAGATGATTTATTTGATGAAGTGATGGAATTTGTGATTGCCACTGGCACTACCTCAGTTTCCTCTATTCAACGTAAATTTAAAGTTGGATTTAATCGTGCCGCACGGATTATGGATCAAATGGAGGAGCAAGGCATTGTTTCTCCGATGCAAAACGGTAAGCGCGAAATTTTAGCAAGACATTCCGACTATTAACTGAAAGGAACGTAAATGATGAAAAAAACGGTAAAATTGACCGCACTTTTATTCGCCTCTATGAGCAGTTTAGCTTGGGCGGGCGCGGCAGAAGAATTGCAGGCGCGCTTAAATAAAGTGGATACGTTGAGTGCGGATTATACGCAAAAAGTCAGCGATCCAAAGGGCAAGGAAGTGCAACAGGGTTCGGGAAAAATCCAGATTAAACGCCCAAATTTATTCCGTATGGATAATAAAGCACCACAAGAAACCCAGATTATTTCCGATGGAAAAACGCTGTGGTTCTACGATCCTTTTGTGGAACAAGTGACCGCTAATTGGGTGAAAGATGCGGTAAATAATACGCCATTTGTGTTGTTGACCAGTAATGATAAATCCCATTGGCAACAATATACCGTGGAACAACAAGCGGATAGTTTTACCTTAACACCGAAAGACAAAAAAAGCGCGATTAAACAATTTAATATTCGTGTAGATGCCGACGGTGTGTTGAAAAATTTCAGTACGGTTGAGCGTGATGGACAAGCGAATTTATATCAATTGCGTAATATTACCAATCAAGCGCTTGCCGACAGTTTGTTTAAATTTAGCGTACCGAAAGGTGCCGAGTTGGATGACCAACGTAAAAAATAAACAGTAAATTATGGTATGATAGGTGCGTTTTTACGCACCTTTTTACATTTATTAAGATGTGATTTATTGATTTTTCATTGACCAACCCATGAGATCTTTGTTATGGCTAATCTGAGTTTTGATTTCGCTGAAAATGATTTTCGTCCTTTAGCTGCTAGAATGCGACCAACTACCTTGGCGCAATATTGCGGGCAATCCCATTTAGTCGGCGTGGGAAAACCGCTGCGCAAAGCCATTGAAACCGGACATATTCATTCTATGATTTTTTGGGGACCACCGGGAACGGGGAAAACCACCCTTGCCGAAATTATTGCGCAGCGCATTAATGCGGATGTGGAGCGTATTTCCGCGGTAACCGGCGGGATTAAAGAAATTCGCGAAGCCATTGATAAAGCGAAACAAAATCGCCTTGCTGATCGACGCACGGTGTTATTTGTAGATGAAGTGCATCGGTTTAACAAAAGTCAGCAGGATGCTTTTTTGCCGCATATTGAAGATGGAACCATTATTTTTATTGGTGCAACCACGGAAAATCCTTCTTTTGAATTGAACAGCGCGTTGCTTTCTCGTGCGCGGGTGTATATTTTAAAGCCGCTGAATTCATCAGAAATTGAGCAGGTGTTGCGACAAGCGATTGAGGATGAAGAACGTGGTTTGGGTAAAGAGCGGTTGGTTTTTGAGCCGAATTTATTAGCGTTGTTAGCCGAATATGTACATGGTGATGCGCGCTTGGCGTTAAATTGCCTTGAATTGATGGCGGATATGGCGCAGGAAGATGAAAACGGGAAAAAATTAGACCGCACTTTGTTAACCGAAGTGTTGGGGGAACGACAAGCACGTTTTGATAAGCAAGGCGATCGTTATTATGATTTGATTTCTGCTCTCCACAAATCTGTGCGTGGTTCAGCGCCGGATGCGGCGTTGTATTGGTATGCACGGATTATCACAGCCGGTGGCGATCCGCTTTATGTGGCAAGACGTTTATTGGCGATTGCTTCGGAAGATGTGGGTAATGCAGATCCGCGTGCGATGCAAGTGGCGTTGGCAGCATGGGATTGTTTTACTCGCGTTGGCGCGGCAGAAGGGGAGCGGGCTATTGCGCAAGCGATTGTGTATTTGGCTGTAGCGCCGAAAAGTAATGCGGTTTATCAGGCGTTTAATGCGGCGAAAAAATTAGCGGCAGAAAGTCCGGATTTTGATGTTCCGGAACATTTACGCAATGCGCCGACGCAGTTGATGAAAAATTTGGGCTATGGCGCAGAATACCGTTATGCTCATGATGAACCGAATGCTTACGCTGCCGGTGAAAATTATTTTCCACCGCAATTGAAAGAGACGCAGTTTTATTTTCCGACTGATCGGGGAATGGAAATTCAAATTGCAGAAAAATTAGCACGTTTAAAAGAATTTGATCGGCAAAGTACGAATATTCGTTATAAAGTGCGGTAGTAACTGGTTTATTTTTTTAATCCGATCTAAAATAAGGATAATTATTTCAAATTTAAGCAATAAAATAAGGTAGCAATATGATCGATCCAAATTTATTACGCAATAATCTTGCTGAAGTGGCTGAAAAATTACAGGTTAAACGTGGCTTTACATTAGATGTTGAGTTAGTACAAAAACTGGAAGAAGAACGCAAAACCTTACAAGTAAAAACGGAAACTTTACAAGCCGAGCGTAATGCGCGCTCGAAAGCGATTGGCGCAGCGAAAGCGCGCGGCGAAGATATTGAACCTTTATTGGAAGAAGTGGACAACATGGCAGTTGAATTGAGCATGGCAAAATCTCAATTAGATGATGTGCAAGCGGAATTAAATAAAATTGCCTTGACGATTCCGAATATTCCGGCAGATGAAGTGCCACTTGGCAAAGATGACAGCGAAAATAAAGAGATTTCACGTTGGGGTGAGCCAAGAGTTTTTGATTTTGAAATTAAAGATCATGTTTCTCTTGGCGAAAATTTGGCGGGCTTGGACTTCGCAGCCGGTGTGAAATTAAGCGGTGCGCGTTTTGCGGTGATGAAAGGGCAAATTGCGAAAATGCATCGTGCGTTGTCACAATTTATGTTGGATTTACATACTGAACAACATGGTTATACCGAAGCCTATGTGCCTTATTTGGTGAACCATGCCACCCTTTATGGAACCGGACAATTGCCAAAATTTGGTGAAGATTTATTCCATACAAATCCATTGGAGGGCGAACAGCCTTATGCGCTCATCCCGACCGCGGAAGTGCCGGTAACCAATTTAGTGCGTGATGAGATTTTGGATGAAGCAGATTTGCCACTAAAAATGACCGCACATACTCCTTGTTTCCGCTCCGAAGCAGGTTCTTACGGACGTGATACCCGCGGATTAATTCGTATGCATCAATTTGATAAAGTAGAATTAGTGCAAATTGTGGAACCGGAAAACTCCATGCAAGCTTTAGAAGAACTTACCGGTCATGCGGAAAAAGTGTTGCAGCTTTTAGGTTTACCATATCGCAAAGTTTTACTTTGCACCGGTGATATGGGTTTCGGTTCTTGCAAAACGTACGATTTAGAAGTATGGGTTCCAGCGCAAAATACGTATCGTGAAATTTCTTCTTGTTCTAATATGTGGGATTTCCAAGCTCGCCGTATGCAAGCGCGTTGCCGCGCCAAAGGCGATAAAAAAACACGTTTGGTACACACTCTAAATGGTTCCGGTTTAGCCGTTGGACGTACGTTGGTTGCTGTTTTGGAAAATTACCAAAACGCCGATGGCAGCATCAATGTACCGGAAGTTTTACGTCCATATATGAACGGATTAGAGGTTATTGGTAAATAGGGTCCTGTTACTTTTTTTGCGTTGCTAAGAGAAAAGTGACCAAAAGAAAGGCAATCTGGTTTCAGCTTTTTCCTACCTATTTGTTACTTTTCTTTGCTTTGCCACAAAACCTTTAGGTTTTGAACGTCGGCTTTGCCGGCGGCACGTAGTGCGAGCGTAGCGAGTAATGAAAAGTAACCAAAAGAAAAGCAACCCGGTTTCACCTTTTCCCTACGCTTGGTTACCATTTCTTTGACGGAAAATTTGAAACTCGCTTGCGCCAGCGGTTTGCTGAATGAGTGGTTCCGCTAGCGGTTTTTGAGGAAAGTGCGGTGGTTTTTAGCTATTTTTTACTTGCGGGACAAGTTCTAGGTTAAAAGCTGCTAAAATTTTTTGAATGGTTTCAAAACGTGGTTTGCTTCCTTTGGAAAGGGTTTTATATAGACTTTCTCTGCCTAATCCCGTTTGTTTTGCCAGCTCTGCAATGCCTCGTGCGCGGGCTATGTCGTTGAGTGCCTCTAAAAAGGCATCTTGATCCCCTTCTTTTAATACTTCTGCTAAATAGGCTTGGATCGTTTCTTCACTATCAAGAAACTCTGCGACATCAAAAGGATGTAAACCATGCTTTTCGGCTATTTCTTTATTAATTTTCATTAGTTATCCCCTGTTTGTTTTAATTCTATCCATAAGGCTTTGGCTTTCTCAATATCTCTTTGCTGTGTTGATTTGTCACCACCATGTAACAGTATGTAGATAATGTTACCTTGCTTCGCATAGTAAATACGATAACCTGCCCCTGTTGCTATTCTCATTTCATAAAGTCCACCTGTACCGGTTAAGGATTTATGATCGCCAAAATTTCCGGTTGTTGCGTTTTTTATTCGTCTCGCTATGGTTGCCTTGGCGATAGGATTTTTTATGCTATTTAACCATTTTGCAAAGGTGTCGGTAATAATAATTTGATTAACAGTTTGCGACATCACATATCCTTTGTGATTGAGATTAAGGTTTTGGGAGATTGTATCCAATTGGATACTTTGGGTCAATTGTTTATTTGCTACTTTTCTTGGTTTTTTACTTTTCTTTGCGTTGCTACAAAACCTATTTGTCACTTTTCTTTGCTTTGCCACAAAACCTTTAGGTTTTGAACGTCGGCTTTGCCGGCGGCACGTAGTGCGAGCGTAGCGAGTAATGAAAAGTAACCAAAAGAAAGTCAACCCGATTTCACCTGTTCCCTACGCTTGGTTACCATTTCTTTGACGGAAAATTTGAAACTCGCTTGAGCTGCAAGCTCAAACACGACAAATTTCCCTAGAAATGGTAAGTCGCTCCGGTGGTGAAAGCGGGGGGATAAATAAGCGAAAAGTACGGTAGTTTTTTGGGCTTGGCGTGGTGGTTTTTTTTAGGTTTTAGCTTAAACGTTTTAGCTAAAAAAGTTCTGTAAATATATGTAAAGAATGGTAAAGAACAGTAAATAAATAGGTTTTGTATGGTTTTTGATCACATATGTTTGTATAGTACCCCTTGAAATAAGTAGTGTTTGTATAAATACTATTCACCTCAATGTGTTTATCCTGCAGTTACACATATTCTATCTACAACTAATCAATTCAATATTTATTTTGAGGAATCATTCTTATGAATAAGATTTTTAAAGTTATTTGGAACGCATCTATTCAGCAGGTGGTTGTGACTTCTGAATTAACTAAATCAAAGGGGAAAACGTCTTCTACCGATAAGCGTGTGAAATTATCTAAAGTGGCTGCTGCATTGGCTGTAGCTAGTGGTATGCTGACTGCTACACATACTATAGCAGCCACGCCAATTGATCAAGAAGCTGGTGTGATTGAGGCATGGGGTGGTAATGTTAATGATAATACACCGAGTATAGATGGTTCTATGTCATTGGGTAGGAAGTCGTATGTTGATAATTCAAATAGCGTAGCTGTTGGTAATAATGCTCGTATCGAAGCTTTACCTGAAAATTCAGTAGAGTTACAGGGGAATAGAATTAGCCCGGGGTCAAATTCAGTGGCACTTGGTTCAAATGCGCTAGTACGTGGTCAACAGGGTACCGCTATTGGTAATGCTGCTGAAGCAGTGATGTTATCGACTGCTACAGGTCAAAATGCTAAAGCAACAGGTTATGCTTCTGTAGCGACTGGTCAAGATGCTAAATCTTTACAACCATGGACAACATCAACAGGTGTTAATTCATTAGCGAATGGGAAATATGCTAATGCTTTAGGTGGTCAAGCGAAAGCGAATAGTTGGGGTTCAACTGCTCTTGGTACTAAGACAGTTGTTACTGGCGATGAAGGTACTGCGCTTGGTTATGAAGCTGATGTTACAGGTCGTGACGGTACTGCAGCTGGTTCGCAATCTTTGGCAGCTGAAAAAGCAACAGCATCAGGAGCGCAAGCCAAAGCCGAGGGGACAAGAGCAACTGCATCAGGCTTCCAGGCAAATGCTAGTGCAAGTTCAGCAGTCGCAATTGGTGATAATTCAAAAGCAATAGCCAATAATACCATTGCTGTAGGGGTAAACGCTAGTGCCAGCGGTGAATCAGCAGTTGCTGTTGGGCGTAATACTACAGCAACCCAAGATGGAGCATCATCACTTGGTAATGAAGCGGATGCCACTGCTAAATTTGCGACTGCATTGGGTCATGAATCTATAGCGAATGTTGAAGGCGCTGTGGCGTTAGGTTCACAATCTAAAACTAGTGAAACAGTTGATACTGCTAGTAAACAAATCAGTACCTTTACTTATAAATTCGCAGGTGGTGATGCATATTCAACCGTGAGTGTGGGGAATGATAATATCAAGCGTACCATCACGAATGTCGCAGCAGGTCGTCTTGAAAGCAACTCTACTGATGCCATCAATGGTTCACAGCTTTATACTGTCGCTGAGCAGTTGGGTTCCGAAATCGAAAATATTTATTTCCATACTAATACTGGGGTTGCAGGTCAGGGCGCTGGTGATTCTGCCACGAATAAAGGGCGTATTACGGATAAAGCAGGAGCTACCGGTAACTTTGGTGTGACAGCTGGTGTGGGGGCGAAAGCTCTCAATGAAAATACCATTGCTATTGGACATAATGCAAATTCGGGTCTGGATAAAACTGTTGATGGAAAAATTTTAGCTCGTGGTCCCGGATCAATTGCGATTGGTGCAAATACCTTAGCAGAATCAAGTGGCACGATTGCGATTGGTAAAGATGCTGTTGCAAGAGCGGTGTTTATGCCACAGCATTTTACTGCATCAGAATCTATCGCGATGGGTGAAAATGCCACGGTCGTTTCGCTAGAGTCTATCGCTATTGGGGGTAAATCATGGGCTGGGACGGATAAGGCGGATAGAACCACTGGTGTCGCTGCGGATAAAGATGCTAATACAAAAATTAACAATGTGGTTGTTGGTCATCGTGCAAAAGCGATCTCAGGCGATGGTACTGCAATCGGTCATAATGCCAGCGTAACTGCCGATCACTCGATTGCAATTGGTAAAAATGCAAATACTACAGGTTCTGAAGCAGTTTCACTTGGTAATGGTGCTCAAGCACTTGCTAGTCATACTACCGTTTTAGGTCGTTTGGCTTCAGCTGCGGACACTGCTAGCAGCTCGATAGCACTAGGTGCGTATGCACAATCACAAGGTGTTGGTTCTGCATCAGTCGGTACTCGTTCATTATCAACAGGTCGTTCATCGACAGCATTGGGTCATGGTACAACAGCATTTGGTGAAAATTCAACTTCTCTCGGTCGTCATGCGGCGACAATCAGTGGTAGCACTACTTCGGTAGGTCACTTAAGTATTGCTGCTGGTGCAAACGGTGTAGCGCTAGGTGCGAATGCTAGTGCGGGTATCTCTGGTGGTACAAGTAAGATTGTAAATGATTTGCGTAATACATTGTTTAGTGCAGAAGCTGGTTTACGCGGTGCCGCAGGTGAGCTTGCTAGTGGCAAAATTGATCAGGCGAAATATAATGAAGAGCTTGCAAAAAGAGATGCAGCGAAGAAAGCATTAGAGGACAAAGTTACTGAAATTAATACTGCTGCAACAGCTGATAGCGTTGCTATTGGTACAAACTCTGTATCATCAGGTGAACGCGCCATTGCAATGGGTACTGATGCACAAGCCCTGGGCGAACAATCAATCTCTATTGGTACTGGTAATATCGTAAAAGCTAATAATGCAGGTGCATTCGGTGCCCCATCTTATGTGTCTGGTGATGGTTCATATTCAATAGGTAACAACAATACCATTACTACCAGAGATACTTTTGTTCTGGGTAGTGGTATTAACCGTGCTGATGATTTAACCTCTAATTTAAGTGGCACTGTCGCAAATTCAGTTTACTTAGGTAAAGATTCAGAAGCGACTGCTGGTAGCGGTTCTGTCAGCGTTGATGGTGTAGGTACATTAAAAGCATTAACTTCAGAACAAGTAGAGGGGGTAACTTCAACAGCGGGCGCAACAGGTGTTGTGACTAATGCTAAAGTTAACAATATTACTTATAGCAATTTTGCAGGTGAGAAAGCTATAGGTGCGGTGACTGTTGGTGCTTCAGGAACTGAACGTCGTATCCAAAATGTTGCTGCTGGTGAGATTTCATCAAGTTCTACTGATGCTATCAATGGTTCACAACTTTATATGGTAGCGAATGAGATTGGTAAAGGTTTTAATGTCACCAATAATAATGGCGTGACTATCGGCAATATCAAACCGGGTGATGCGGTTCAGTTTATCGATGGTATAAATACCAAAGCTAATGTTAGTACGACTAATACCGGTCAAGTTCAAGTAAAATTTGATGCTAAAGATACTTCTGCAAATGTCACTGTAAAACCCGGTTCAGAAAATTATGTATCGGTTGCTACTGGCGAAACTACAAAAGTAGGTGATGCTGATGTAACTAACTATCAAGTTGGTTTAACTCAAACAGCGATCGATCAAATCAAGAAAGAAGAGTCTGTTAAGGCTGGCTCAACTTTGGTGACTGTTACAAATACAGCGAAGAACTCAACTGGTGGTACTGAGTTTGTCGTCGATGTGAAAAAAGGTGAGTTTAATACCATTACAAACAATGGTGGGCTTGCTTCGATCTCAGATACCGCTGATGGCGTAGCGACTGTAAGCAGTGTTATCAAGGCTGTGAATGAGGGTTATCTGACTACGAAAGTTGGTACAACAGAAGTTGAGAAAGTAGGCTTTGGTGATGATATTACCTTTGTAAACGGTAATGGTACTGTTGCGCGTGCAGATGGTACAGATATCACATTTGATGTCAATTTAACATCAGCTGACAATTCCGTCATCATTACTAACCCAACCACTGCGGGTGGCTCGGTGAATGTGGCGGTGAATACTTCAACATTGGTTGGCGGTTTAGAGAATAACGCCAATGGTACTGTTGGCGTTCCAAATAATGAGGGCAGCAAACTGGTTAATCAAACCACTGTTGCTAATGCGATCAATAATGCCTCATTCAATGTCACTATCGGTTCTGATAAAGCAGCAATCACCGACCAAGAGGGTAAAGAAAATGCTACGGTGAAAGCCGGCAGCGATTTGGTATTACAATCCGGTAAGAATTTAGTTGCTAAGCAAGAGGGAACAACCATTACCTTTGCTACTGCGGATGATGTGACATTTAACAATGTGACAGCAAATAACTTAACGGTTGGACCGGTTACAATCAATAAAGATGGTATTGATGCGGGTGATACGCAAATCACTAACGTGAAAGCGGGTACTAATGGTACTGATGCAGTGAACTTGGATCAATTGAACAACCAAAGTACAACGCTTACCACTAAAGGCTTGAACTTTGCGGGTAATACTGGTGCAGAGATCCATAAAGATCTTGGTCAAACCTTGAATATCGAGGGAACATTAGTAAATGAAGCTGATGCATCCAGTAAAAATGTTCGTGTTGACTCTGATGGCGCTAAGTTAATCGTGAAGATTGCGGATAATCCGGTGTTCAATAATATTACTGCAAATGAAGTGAAATTAGGTGATGTGGTAATTAATGCGTCAACGGGTATTAATGCCGGTGATACAACGATTACCAATGTCGCAAATGGTACCGCACCAACTGATGCAGTAAACGTGAGCCAGTTAAATGCCTCAAAAGAAAATGTGAAATCAACGGACAAATCCGTGACCATTACCGAGGGTAAAACTGCGGATGGCGCAAAAGAGTTTGATTTATCTGTCAATACTGATGGCAACACTATCGTAAATGGTCCAAATGGTTTACAAGTATCTGTAACACCGTTGACAAATAAAGATGATGGTTCAGTCAATGTTCCGACAGGCAATGATGCGACTAAATTGGCAACCGCGGCGGATATTGCTAATGCAATTAACAAATCAGGCTTTACGGTTAAAGCGAATACAGAAACAACAGGTGAGCTTGTTAATCCGGGTGATACAGTTGATTTTATCCAAGGTAAAAACATCGAGATCACACGTGCAGGTACTGCATTCACCGTGAAAACAGTAGATGCACCGGTATTTACTTCAGTACAGTTTGGTGACAATGGTCCGATTATCAAAGCGGATGCCAGCAACAACATTAATATTGCTAAAGCAGATGGTTCACCAACGAAAATTACGAATGTTGCTGCTGGTACAGACAATACGGATGCAGTTAATGTAAGTCAATTAAATAATACTGTTGCGGCAAATCGTGCAGTGGAAAAAGTGGTGAAAGATGATGCTTTTGCAGATAACTTGGCAACTGTTGAAGTCGCTTCGGGTGCAGTAGGCGATGCAAACCAAACTTACAAAGTTGGTGTAGCTAAGGCTGATGTACAAAAAGCTGCTCAAGAAGCCATTAATGTTGTTGGTGACAATGCCGCTATTACCGTTAGTAAAAATACTGCGGATGGTGTTGATACTTATACCGTAAATTACAACGGTACTGAAGCTGCGAAAACCACTCCGTTAAGCTATAAAGCAAATGGTGAAAATCCACAAACGGTAAACTTAAGTGAAGGTTTAGACTTTACTAACGGTACGACAACCGTGGCGACCGTTGGGCCAAATGGCGAAGTGACGTTTGATCTGAATGATGCCGCTAAAGCACAGCTTGCGAAAGAAGAAACCGTGAAAGCAGGTTCTGATTTAGTGACCGTAACTAACACAACGAAAAATAGCACCGGCGGTACTGAATTTATCGTTGATGTGAAAAAAGGTGTATTTGATGGCGTAACCGATAATGGCGCGCTTGAAATTCCTACCACAGACGGTGTTGTTACTGCAAATGATATTGCCAAAGTCATCAACAAGGCTTTCTGGACTGCAAATGTTGACGGTAATACAAAAGTAGCTGATGTGAAATTCGGCGACACCGTGAATTTCGTTGACGGTCAAGGTACTGACGCGGCGGTGAAAGATGGCGCGATTACGTTCAATGTCAAAACTGACGGTAATACGATCAAGTTAGATAATAACGGTAACTTAACGGTGAACACGGATAACTTGCCGAAAACTCAACTTGTTGATGGTAAAAATACGACAGTAAGCGGTACCGGTTCTGATTCTGATCCGTATAAAGTGAATGTTCAAGGTGATTTAGCTGACATTAGCTCTATCAGCAACGACGGTACAACCATCAAACTTGGCGATAACAAAGTAGATGTTGGCGGTGCGAAGATCACCAACGTCGCTGCAGGAGAAGCTGATACTGATGCTGTAAACGTTTCTCAATTAAAAGAAGCAGTTGCAGGCGTAGGTAAAACAGTTGTTGCCGCAGGTAACCATACAACAGTTGAGACTAAAGTTGAAGGTAATACCACAACTTATACCGTTAATGCAGAGAAAACCACAGTAAGCGCCGGCACATCCGGTAACGTGGTAGTCACTGCGGGTGAAAAAGATGCTTCCGGTACCACTAACTATACCGTTGAATTAGCGAAAGATCTTAAAGCAGATACGATTTCTGTGGGCGGTGATGAAAATAATGGTCCAGTTACCATAGAAACGAAAGACGGTAAAAATGTGATCAGTAATTTAACTACCACCTTGCCGGATCCAACAGGTAAAGACAATGTGACAAAACCGAATGTGGCAGAAGAAGATAAACGTAATGCAGCAACGATTGGCGATGTGTTGAATTCCGGTTGGAACTTACAAACCAATGGTAAACCGGCAGACTTCGTTTCTACTTATGACACAGTTAACTTCGCAAATGGTACAGGTACGACCGTTGTTTCTGAAACGCAAAATGGCGTAACGACAGTGAAAGTAAACGTCGATGCAGTTAAAGCCAATACGGTTCGTGAAACTGTTGTTGCAGCGGATAAAAACATTGTGGTAACAGATACTGCGGTGAACAAAACGGGTGGTAAAGAGTTCAAAGTAGGTCTTGCGAGAGATGTGAATGTGAATTCTATTACGACGAATACCGTTAATGTTGGTCCTGTAACGATGAGTGGCTCAACCGCGGAAGATGGTACTAACGAGTTAAGTGTCGGTACAGAGAAAGCACCAACACGTATCACCAATGTAGCACCGGGTGTGAAAGGTACGGATGCAGTCAACGTAAATCAATTGAAAGCCGGTTTGGGTAATGTTTATAACAACATGAACAAAATGGATAAAGATTTACGCGGTGGTATCGCCGGCGCCATGGCAGCGGCAGGGCTTTACCACGCAACTCTTCCGGGTAAATCTATGGTTTCTGCTGGTGTCGGTAACTATCGTGGTCAAAACGCAGTTGCAGTGGGTTACTCAAGATTATCCGATAATGGTAAATTAGGTGTTAAACTTTCTATCAATGCGAATACTCGTGGCGATACAGGTGCTGCAGCAAGTATTGGATATCAATGGTAATTATCCATTAATCTAATCTAAAAGAGCGGTGATTTTTCACCGCTTTTTTTATTGTCACTTTTCTTTGCGTTGCCACAAAACCTTTTTGTCACTTTTCTTTGCTTTGCCAAAGAAAAGTAACCAAAAGAAAGGCAACCCGGTTTCACCTTTTCCCTACGCTTGGTTACCATTTCTTTGACGGAAAATTTGAAACTCGCTTGCGTTGCAAGCTCAAACACGACAAATTTTCCTAGAAATGGTAAGTCGCTTCGGCGGTGAAAACGGGGATAAAAAAATGAAAAGTGCGGTGATTTTTGGGGAGGTTTTTATGATGGGTTGTTTTGCTTTGTGTTGTCGTCGCACTTTTATGATGTTTTTTTATTAATCACTGGTGCTGAATATCCATTTGGTTACTTTTCTTTGCTTTGCCAAAGAAAAGTAACCAAAAGAAAGGCAACCCGGTTTCACCTTTTCCCTACGCTTGGTTACCATTTCTTTAACGGAAAATTTGAAACTCGCTTGCGTTGCAAGCTCAAACACGACAAATTTTCCTAGAAATGGTAAGTCGCTGCGGCGGTGGAAACGGGATGTAAAGGAAAGTGCGGTGTTTTTTTGAGAGAAAATGAAAAGGCACGAGTGGGATGCTCGTGCCTGCAGTGTGGGTTACATTACCACTACATCAAACTGTTCTTGGTGATAGAATGCTTCTGTTTTGATTTGAATTTGTTTGCCGATAAAGACTTCCAGTTCGGCGACCAGTCCGTGGCTCTCTTCGTTAATTAAATAATCGGCAACTTCGTGTGACGCATAAACCACAAATTGTTCGCTGGAAAATAGATGATGCACACGGATAATTTCACGCATGATTTCATAGCAGATGGTTTCCACCGTTTTCACACGTCCACGCCCGTTGCAAGATGGACAGTCGCCGCAGAGAATATGCTCCAAACTTTCGCGTGTGCGTTTGCGGGTCATTTCAACCAAGCCTAATTGAGTAAAACCATTGACGTTAGTTTTAACGCGATCTTTGGATAAGGCTTGTTGCAATGCTTCTAGTACACGGTTGCGATGTTCGTCACTTTGCATATCAATAAAATCGATAATGATAATTCCGCCGAGGTTGCGTAGCTGCAATTGTTGCGCGATGGCTTTGGTGGCTTCAATATTGGTGTTAAAAATGGTTTCCGCTAGGTCGCGATGACCGACAAAGGCACCGGTGTTGATGTCGATAGTGGTCATGGCTTCCGTTTGTTCGATAATTAAATAACCGCCGGATTTTAGGTTGACCCGTTTATTGAGCGCGGTTTGAATAGCCGTTTCGACACCATAAAGATCAAATAGCGGTTGGTTGCCCGAATATAACACCAGTTTATCGGTGAGCGTTGGGATAAATTCTTCAGTAAATTGTTTGACCTCGGCAAAGCATAATTTAGAGTCAATTCGGATTTTTTCTAAGCCAGCACCGATAAAATCCCTTAAAATGCGTTGCGTGAGTGCCAATTCACCATATAACATGGAGCGTGTCGGATATTTGCTGCGACGTTCGATAACTTTTCGCCATAGGCGTTTTAAAAATTCCGCATCTTGACGTAATTCTTCTTCGGTTGCGCCTTCTGAAGCAGTACGGATGATAAAACCGCCTAATTCATCACAAAAAGGTTCGACTAACGCTTTTAGACGAGCGCGTTCTTCTTCGCTTTCAATGCGTTGTGATACGCCGACGTGGCTGTTTTCCGGCATAAATACTAAATAGCGGGAGGGGAGCGTGATATCTGTGGTGAGGCGAGCGCCTTTAGTGCCAAGGGGATCTTTAACCACTTGCACCACAATATCCTGTCCTTCGCGCACTAATTCGGCAATATCTTTGACGATAAATTGTTTTTTCTCATTTTCATCGACACATTCAGTGTGTGAAACAATGTCAGAGGCGTGTAAAAAGGCGGCTTTTTCTAGCCCAATATCAACGAATGCGGATTGCATTCCGGGCAATACGCGCGTGACCCGACCTTTGTAAATATTACCAACAATACCTCGTTTTGCCTGACGTTCAATATGTACTTCTTTTAAGATACCGGTATCGACAAGCGCGATCCGGGTTTCGTTTGGCGTAACGTTCACCAATAGTTCAACAGATTCCATAATAACAATATCCTTAATTTTGTTTCGCTTTAGTCTAACGAAAAGGAAAATAGAATAATAGAGGCAAATAAGGTAAAATGTGACCTTTCTCAAATTTTCGTACGATAAAATCATAGTGTGAGGTCATGATGTTTGGATTTGATCCAACAATTGTTACGTTTACTGTCTATATTTTCGGAATGTTGTTGATTGGCGTGTTAGCTTATTATTATACCAACAATTTGTCAGATTATATTTTAGGTGGACGTCGTCTTGGCAGTTTTGTTACCGCAATGTCCGCCGGTGCATCGGATATGTCAGGATGGTTATTAATGGGGTTGCCCGGCGCCATTTACCTTTCTGGGCTAGTGGAGGGATGGATTGCTATCGGTTTAACCATCGGCGCATATCTTAACTGGTTGTTTGTTGCCGGACGGTTGCGGGTTTATACCGAATTTAATCATAATGCGTTGACGTTGCCGGAATATTTTCATAATCGCTTTGGCGCGGGTCATCCGTTGCTTAAAATTGTTTCCGCAACGATTATTTTGGTCTTTTTTACCATTTATTGCGCATCCGGCGTCGTGGCGGGAGCGAAATTATTCCAAAACCTTTTTCATATCGATTATTCCATCGCCCTTTGGTATGGTGCCTTAGCGACCATTGCTTATACCTTTATCGGCGGTTTTTTAGCCGTCAGTTGGACGGACACCATTCAAGCGACCTTGATGATTTTCGCTTTAATTTTAACGCCAGTTTATGTAGTTTTGAGTATCGGTGGCGTAGAGGAATTCCAACAGGTATTAGTGCAAGCGGAAATGGCAGTACAAAAAGATTTTACCGATATTTTTAACGGAACTACTGTACTCGGTTTATTTAGTCTTGCGGCATGGGGCTTGGGCTATTTCGGACAACCGCATATTCTCGCTCGTTTTATGGCGGCGGATTCCGTGAAATCTTTAACGCAAGCACGACGCATTAGTATCACTTGGATGATTTTATGCTTAGTTGGCGCGGTGGGCATTGGCTTTTTTGGTATTGCGTATTTTTATGCCAATCCCTCTGTTGCAGGTATTGTGAACAACGAACCCGAACAGGTTTTTATCGAATTGGCGCAATTATTGTTTAACCCATGGATTGCCGGGATTTTATTATCAGCAATTTTAGCGGCGGTGATGAGTACCTTAAGTTGCCAATTATTGATTTCTTCCAGCGCCATTACTGAAGATTTTTACAAAGGCTTTATTCGTCCGAAAGCAGGTGAAAAAGAATTGGTTTGGCTTGGGCGCGCGATGGTGCTGTTGATTGCTGCCATTGCCATTTGGATTGCGCAAGATGAAAACAGTAAAGTGTTGGCGTTGGTACAATTTGCTTGGGCTGGATTTGGTTGTGCCTTTGGTCCGGTGGTGTTGTTTTCCTTATTTTGGAAACGCATGACCGCTTCTGCTGCGATGGCGGGGATGTTAACCGGCGCGATTACCGTGTTTATTTGGAAAAGTGCGGTGGCAAATGTTTTGTTTTGGGCAGGCGCGGGAGAGGCGATTAGCCAAAATGATTGGTACAATATTTATGAAATGATCCCCGGATTTATTTTAGCCAGCCTTGCGATCTTGGTGGTGTCCTTGTTATCCGATGCACCAAGCCAAGCGATTCAAGACACTTTTGAGCAAGCGGATAAAGCTTATAAACAGGCATTATAATATGAGCATTGATTTTCGTCCTTTTTATCAACAAATTGCCCTTTCGCCTTTGTCGGCATGGCTAGAAACTTTACCGTTGCAATTAACCCAATGGGAAAAGCAAACCCATGGCGATTATGCGAAATGGTCAAAACTGCTTGATTTTCTACCGCACTTAATCGCCGATCAGATTGATTTGAAAAGTGCGGTCAAATCTGAACGAGATTTGCCGTTATCCGAGGGAGAAAAACAACGCATTATTTATCATCTCAAACAATTAATGCCTTGGCGCAAAGGGCCTTATCATTTGCATGGCATTCATATTGATTGCGAATGGCGTTCAGATTTTAAGTGGGATCGTGTATTGCCGCATTTGGCGCCATTGCAAGACCGCGTGATTTTGGATGTAGGCTGTGGCAGTGGTTATCATATGTGGCGCATGGTTGGCGAGGGCGCAAAAATGGTGGTTGGAATTGATCCGACGGAATTATTTTTGTGCCAATTTGAGGCGGTGCGTAAATTGCTGAATAACGATCGTCGAGCCAATTTAATTCCTTTAGGCATTGAAGAAATGCAACCTCTAGCCGCGTTTGATACGGTGTTTTCCATGGGCGTGTTGTATCATCGCAAATCGCCGCTGGATCATTTAACTCAATTGCGTAATCAATTAGTGAAAGGTGGGGAATTGGTGTTAGAAACCTTAGTAGTGGACGGTGATGAAAATACGGTATTGATGCCGGCGGATCGTTATGCAAAAATGAAAAATGTGTATTTTATCCCTTCTGTTGCTGCGCTCATTCATTGGTTGAAAAAAGTTGGTTTTCATCATGTCCGCTGTGTGGATGTCGCGGTTACGACCCTTGAGGAGCAACGCAAAACCGATTGGTTGGAAAACGAAAGTTTAATTGATTTTCTCGATCCGCTAGATTACAGCAAAACTATCGAAGGCTATCCCGCTCCTAAAAGAGCGGTGATTTTGGCGAATAAATAGTAAGTTTTGCTATGACTCATAAGATTGTACGCTAAAATGTGATCGTGATCACGAAACTCATTGGACTTTTTGTTGACGGGGGAGAATTTCTTTGCCAGTATTTACTCCTCACGCGAATGGAGCGTGATTTGGCATTGCAACGATGCAGTAGTTCAATGCGGATTTTGTGAAAAATGTAATTCAGGAAGAAATTTTATTATGAAACGGACATTAGTCGCATTCGTGGTAGCGGCAGTAGCAGCTACTTCAGCGAATGCTGTTGTTATCTATGAACAAGATGGAGCAAATGTTAATTTAGGCGGGTTATTCAGTACGTTTTTAGGCAGAGTCGGTGATCGCGGTGACTTGAAAAACGATGGCTCACGTTTACTGTTCAGTGCAACCCAAGATTTGGGCAACGGTTTATCTGGTATTGTTGGGTCGGAACTGCGTTTTGAAGATAATGATGGTGGTGATGATGCTTTTAAACAAAACGGTTCGGACAGCGATTTTGGTAGTTTGACTACGCGTGAGTTTTTTGGTGGATTAAAATATGAAGATATTGGTACATTAACCTTCGGTCGCCAAAAAACGAGCGGTGATGCTGTGTTACAAGATGCCACTTATTATCGTTCCGGCGAATATGGTCTTTTGACTACGCTTGCGGATAAATCGGTAAAATTCCGCTCGGCAGATTGGGGTGGATTTAGTTTCGGTCTTGATTACTTATTTGGACATTCTAATAAAGATATTGATAAAAAACTGAAAACCGAGGGTGATAAATACAAAAACGGTTATGGCGTCACCGCTTTTTATCATTATGAGTTTGCTGATGATAATAAATTGGAATTAGCGGCAGGTTATAATCAGGATAACTATGATAACTTAGGTTATACCACTGATACGGTGGCAAAACACAGAGCATGGTTAGTTCACGGTAGTTATACTTATGGGCCGCTTTATCTTGCCTTAAACTATGGTCAAGACAGAGATTCATATAATAACCTTTGGTCTAACCAAGGCGATGTAAAGGGTAAGTATGCTATGGTGGATTTCCGTTATCAATTCTCTGAACCATCGGCACTTTTTGCTCAGTGGGAACACAAAAATCTGAAATATGACGATGACTTTGCAAAAGGAGAGAATAAAGAGAAAAGCAGAAATCGTTATCAAGTAGGTATCGACTACAAATTTAGCCAAAATGTCATCACCTATGTCATGGTCGAAGAAGAACGTATCAAAAATACAGAGGATGACGAAGAAAAAAATCATATTTATGGCGTTGGTATGCAGGTATTATTCTAATTTAGTCATATCCTAGCATTAAAACCATCTAATTTTTAATTGGGTGGTTTTTTCTTTTTTTATTCTCCACTTTTTTGTGTGTCAGGTAAAAGCTAGTGAGTCACGTAGAGACTCTCATAAGAATGTCATTTAGCGCAGTTGTAAAGATACTAAGGTAAATATTTTTCTAATATTGGGAATTGTTTTAGCAATTTTGCCCATTCAATTTGGTCGAGTTTGATGTGGAGGAGAAATTCACCTTGCTCGTTGATAGTTTCTTGACAGATGCAATCCAACTGATACAGGGCGTGGCGAATTTTGCCTTGATTCACGCTAAGTTTAATTTCTAATTCCACTAATTCGTTAACTAAACGTTGGCGGATGGCATCAAGTAGGAGATCAATTCCTTGCTGCTGATGAGCGGAAAGGTAAACTGCAACAGGTTGTTGTTGAGCGTTATATTCAATATGAGGAACACATTGTTCCAATTGATCTATTTTGTTATAAACCAATAAAGTGGGAACTTGATGGGCGTTAATTTCTTCTAATACCTGATTAACTGCTTGAATATTTTCTAATTTCCGACTATCAGAGGCATCAATAACGTGCAGTAATAAACTGGCTTCGGTGGTTTCTTGTAAGGTTGATTTAAAGGCGGAAATTAAATCATGGGGCAAATCACGAATAAATCCTACCGTATCCGCTAAAATGGTAGTCCCCACATCTTGTACGGATAGGCGTCTTAAGGTGGGATCCAAGGTGGCAAAAAGTTGATCTGCAGCGTATACCTCAGATTGCGTTAACGTATTGAATAACGTCGATTTTCCGGCATTGGTATAGCCGACCAATGAAATTGTTGGGATTGCGGATTTTTGTCTGGTTTGACGGTTTTGTTGGCGCTGTTTGGCAACTTTTTCTAAGCGATTTTGCAATTGGGCAATACGCACTTTGATCAAACGCCGGTCAGTTTCCAATTGTGTTTCGCCGGGACCGCGTAAACCGACAGCGCCTTTTTGTTGATCCAAACCAGTTTTTCGACGCACAAGACGGGTGGCTAAATGTTTTAATTGCGCCAATTCGACTTGTAATTTCCCTTCATGAGAACGGGCGCGTTGCGCAAAAATATCGAGAATAAGCCCGGTACGATCAACCACACGACATTGACACAGACTTTCTAAATTACGGGTTTGTGCCGGTGTGAGACTATGATTAAATAACACAACATCCGCGTTGTATTGTTTTACTGCTTCGGCGATTTCTTCCGCTTTACCTTGCCCGATAAAATATTTGGCTTGTGGCGTTGCTCGCGAAGTAGTGATGGTCGTTAAAATTTGAACTTTGGCGGAAGTTGCTAAAGATTGAAATTCCAGCAAATCATCAAGATTTTTTTGCGTGAAAAAGGTATGCACTATAATTGCCTTGTCGCAATCGGAAAATGCATCAGAATTTAAAGCATAAGAAACAGTAGAAAGTGCGGTAGAAATTTCATTAAAATCTACCGCACTTTGTGATTGTGCAGAAAGCGACTCGCTTGGCACTTTATTTTTTGAATGCTGCAATGTTATTCAGATTGACCATCAGCGTCTTCAGTTTGCACATCTTGGTTATGATGGTGATGTGTTGACTGTGGCGCGGTATTGTTGTGGTGTGTCACGGAACGAGCCGGAACCACTGTGGAAATGGCGTGTTTATACACCATTTGGTTAACCGTATTTTTAAGTAAAATCACAAATTGGTCGAATGATTCGATTTGACCTTGTAGTTTAATACCGTTCACCAAATAAATTGAGACCGGAATACGTTCGCGACGTAACGCGTTCAAATAAGGATCTTGTAGAGATTGTCCTTTTGCCATTTTTTATTTCCTTCTTTATATAATTATGTGCTGTGTAAATATACGGAAACCGTCTAATATCCGGAAACAGTCGTGCCTCCGCTTTTCAATATATCAGTAATCTACAGTAATGTCATCATTATCAATAAATTATTTTAAAGTTTGCAGAATTTGTTGTTTGGCCTGTTCAATTTGTAAACTATCTAACCATTGTAATGGCGATTTCCAGCCTCTTAACCAAGTAATTTGGCGCTTTGCCAACTGGCGTGTAGCACATATGCCACGAAAAACCATTTCCTCATGGTTGTAATCACCACGCAAATATTCCCACATCTGGCGATAACCTACGCAGCGAATAGAGGGTAGATCCGGATGTAAATCACCGCGAGAATAGAGTTTTTCCACTTCTTGTTGGAATCCTTGTTCGATCATTTTATGAAAACGCCATTCAATACGTTGATGTAACAGGCTGCGATCTTGTGGTGCAATAGCAAATTGGTCAATATGATAAGGCAATGCCTCGCTTTTTTGCGCGCTAAGTGCAGTGAGCGTTTGTCCGCTTAAATAAAACACTTCCAAGGCGCGATTAATGCGTTGCGAATCATTCGGGTTAATGCGCTGGGCAGAAACGGGATCGATTTTAGCTAATTCTTGATGCAAGGCTGCCCATCCGAATTGCGCCGCTTTTGCTTCAATTTCTGACCGCACTTTTTCATCAGCGGAAGGCAAGGGCGAAAGCCCCTCTAATAAGGCTTTGAAATATAACATGGTTCCGCCGACTAATAAGGGAATTTTGCCTTGCGCGCTAATCTCTTGCATTTCACGCAGCGCATCGCGGCGAAACTCAGCGGCAGAATAACTTTCGCTTGGGTCTTTAATATCAATCAAACGATGTGGGGCGAGCGCAAGTTCTTGTACATTCGGTTTGGCGGTACCAATATCCATTCCCCGATAAATCAGCGCAGAATCGACACTAATAATCTCCACCGGTAAAGTTTGGCGTAGTCGAATAGCTAAATCGGTTTTACCGGAAGCCGTCGGGCCCATTAAAAAAATAGCATGCAGTTTGCTGGCAGATTTCATTATAGTTGCTCTAAGTAAGGTTGCCAATTAATTGGAATTAGCAAGGTGTTTAATGGTGTTTTTTGTGTACCTAAACGTCGTTCTGTTTCATTTAATAAACTGACCGCATCGGCGAATACTTCGATAGTTTCCGCTGGAATTTGTTGACAAAGTGCGGTCAAAAATAATGAAAAATCGTTACAGTCTTGCTCTAATAAACTTATCACAATTTTTTGTAAATTATGTTGGCGTAAACAGCTCGGCACTTTATTGAGACTAATACGATGTTGCGCCAAATTTTCGGTAAATTCAAATTGTGCTTGTTGAAAAAAGTCTTTTTGTTGCTGCCAACGTTGTTGCTGGGTAGCAGTTAAGCGAAACATCACGGGAATTAATAGCGGGCTTTGACTTTCTTGTTGTAACGTCAATTGATGTTTTAAGCGTTGCAATTTTTCCAGTGGAAGCAGATAAAACCGCTGCTGCTGTTGTAATAATAAGGCTTTATTTTCCACTAATGCCAGACTATGTAACACCGTATGAGAGGCTATTGTTATGGTATTTGCAATGGTTTGGTTATCGCTGATTGGAGGCAAAGTGGTTGTCGGTAACGTCGTGATTTTTTCTGCCGACATTAATTCCGCATAGGCTTTTTGTGCAGCACGAGGTGCTTTTTCTGTAAAGTGCGGTGTAAAATCCGAAGATGTTGTTGCAACCGTATTGCCTGTGTTTGTAGCAAAGATATTTTTGCCAGCGGCGGCGCGATTAGGTTTTGTGGCAACCGACCATTGTCCTTGCGGCTCACTCACTTGAACATGCGCAGCCGGGTTTTCTGGCGCAGATTTTCGTAGCGCGGCTGTGTCTGTTTGTGCCGTCGCAGAATGTAGCGCGTTATAAATGCCTTGCCAAATAAAGTCATGAATTAAGCGTGATTGATGAAAACGTACTTCATGTTTGGTGGGATGCACGTTTACATCCACTTCGTTAGGATCCAAATCAATAAATAATACAAATGCCGGATGTTGCTCGCTGTGTCGTTCTTCTGCATAAGCTTGTTTGATGGCATGATTAATCACTTTATCGCGCACCATTCTGCCATTGACATAACTATAAGCCAGATCATTTTGTAAGCGGGTATAACTTGGCAGTGCAATCCAACCGGAGAGATGCAGATGATCGTGTTTCCAGTCAATTTGTAGTGCATTTTGCATAAAATCTTCGCCGCAAATTGCTGCCACGCGTTTCATTTTTTGTAAATTATCGACCGCACTTTTATATTGTCTGACGATTTTATTGTTGTGAGTCAAGGTAAAAGCAACGCTTGGTTTAGCGAGGGCAATGCGCCGAATGATTTCGTCAATATGGGCAAATTCAGTTTTGTCGGTGCGTAAAAATTTTCGTCTTGCCGGTGTGTTAAAAAAGAGGTTGGCAACCTCAACAGTCGTACCGACGGGATGGGATGCCGGTTGAATTGTGGTTTCCATTTCCCGTCCTTGTGCATAAACTTGCCAAGCTTGTGCTTGATCTTGTGGACGGGAGGTGAGAGTGAGACGGGAAACGGAGCTGATACTTGCCAAGGCTTCGCCGCGAAAGCCAAGACTTAAAATGGTTTCTAAATCTTCAATTGAGCTGATTTTGCTGGTGGCGTGGCGTGCTAGCGCAAGAGAAAGTTCGGATTTGGCAATGCCGATCCCGTTATCGCGAATCCGAATTAAGCTCGCTCCCCCATGTTCAATATCAATTTGAATTTGTGTCGCACCGGCGTCAAGGCTGTTTTCCACTAATTCCTTGACTACCGATGCGGGACGTTCTACCACTTCACCCGCCGCAATTTGATTCGCCAGTTGAGGAGGAAGAATTTTTATGCTCATTGATATTTCCTATTCATGTAGTTGGACTTTTTGTCCGACGATAACTTTCCCGTTTTTTAATTTTGGATTAAGTTTAAATAGTTGATTTATCGGAATATTATATTCTCGAGATACCGCGTATAATGTTTGATCTTTTTGGATCGTATGGTATTTCGGAATGGCGTCTTTATTGTTTTTGGTATTCGCTGTTTTGCTATCTTTGTTACTTTCCTTTTTATTGTCTTTTTTATTGCCTTTTTTGTCGGATGGCGTATTCGCGCTTTCTTTGTTATTGGATTTTGTCACCGTATTTTTAGCATCACCCGGAATTTTGATGGTTTCACCAATCCATAATTCGCGGCGTTTTAAATGATTTAATGCCACAATATCATCTGATTTCACTTTATATTTAACCGCTAGTCCCCCTAAGGTTTCGCCGGATTTGACTTTGTGGCGAATGCCGCTATCGTTGACAGAAAGTGAAGTTTCTGTTTTCGCCGAAGATTTACTGCTGTTACGTGCAATCAACGGTTCAGATTTGATAACGCGGTTGCGATAATCCACTAAACTTTCATAAATAATACGCGCAATTTGCCTGCGATAAGTCAAGGTATTTAATTTTTTCTCCTCATCAGCATTGGATAAAAAGCCCGTTTCAACCAAAATTGACGGAATATCCGGCGAGCGTAGGACGCCTAAACTGGCGTGTTGTGGCGTTCTGCGACTTAAGGTGGTGATAGTGGCAAAACGACGTAACACGATATTGCCAAGTTCATAACCAACACGTTGGCTATGCCCAAATTGCAAATCCAATACAGTTTGATCTAAATATTTTTCATGATGCGATGCCAATACATTGCCTGCACCACCCAATAATTCGGAGCGTTTTTCATGATCTTCCAGCCATTGTCCCATTTCGTCATTGGCGCGACGATTGGACAATACCCAAACTGACGCACCGCGTAGGCTGCTGGATGCGGAGGAATCGGCATGGATGGAAATAAGATAGTTAGCTTTACGTTTGCGTGCAATTTCTGAGCGTTCCGGCACGGAAATATAATAATCACCGCTGCGCGTTAATACGGCATGGAAATTAGGATCTTTATCCAATAAGGCTTTTAATTCTTTGGCAACGGATAAGGTGACATTTTTTTCGTAAATTTTTAAATTGCGACTAATGGCACCGGGGTCTCTGCCGCCATGACCAGGGTCAATCGCAATTGTCCATACATTCGCCATAGCAGGCAAGGCGAACAAAACACATAAAAAAGTAAAAATAAAACGGTTTAATTTGCGCATTGGTTTTTGTTGTTGGTTAAAAATAAATTAAGAAAGTTGCCGAATCAATTCTTCGCCTTGCGGGCTTTGGGCAACCAGTTCAATTGTTCGAGCATCGTCAGCATAGTCAATATTAATCAGCAAATCAGGATGAGACAATAAGCCATTGCCTTTTTCTGCCCATTCGATCAAACAAATACTATTTACATTAAAATAATCACGAATGCCCATAAATTCTAATTCTTCCGGATCGCTTAGGCGATATAAATCAAAATGGTAAATCTGTTTTCCGCGTAAGTGATATTCCTCGACAAGCGTGTAAGTCGGGCTTTTTACCTTGCCCTCATAACCTAATCCTTGAATCATACCGCGTGTCAATGTGGTTTTTCCGGCGCCTAAATCACCATTTAAATAAATCACGATCCCTTTCTCTGTCGGCACGTTAAGGAGCGATTGCATCAGCTTTGCGCCAAAACGCCCCATGGTAATTTCATCAGAAATAAACTTAGTATAAGTTAATGTAGTCATCTTCTTTTTTGCTGTAAAAACGTGCTTAAATTGTACCGCACTTTTAACGTTTCTGTCACAATTCCGTGCGGTCAATTTTCTCTATTTTAGCAATTTTTGCTAATTTTCCGGCTCAATCACCTCAATTTCAACATTGCTATGCAAACCGCGCGGCAAACTGCTGCCTTTGCGTCCACGTTCAGCACGGAATTTTTGCAAATCCTCTGCTTTGAGCGTGATTTTGCGTTTGCCGGAATGGAACACTAATGAGGCGTTTTCGCTGATAAGTAATAATTTGCTTAACAGTTCTTCGCGCGCTTTTGCCGATGCGGGCGGAATGGTAACAATTTTGTTGCCTTTTCCTTTCGCAAGAGCTGGCAAATCTTGTACTGGAAAAATGAGCATTCTACCGGCAGACGTAATGGCGACTAATAAATCTGCTTTATTGGTAATCGCAAGTGGCGTTAATACTTTGGCATTTTCTGGCAAGCTAATCACTGCCTTGCCCGCTTTATTGCGTGCGATCAAATCGCTAAATTGGCAAATAAAACCGTATCCGGCATCGGATGCCATCAATAATGCCTGATCTTCATTTTCAATTAACACCTGTTCCACACTGGCGCCAAGCGGCAAGCTCAGTTTGCTAGATAAGGGTTCTCCTTGCGAACGAGCAGAAGGTAATGACAATGGGTCAAGGGCATAGCTGCGACCGGTGCTGTCGATAAAAACCACTGGTTGATTACTTTTTCCACAAGCGTGCGCCAAATAATTATCGCCGGTTTTGTAGCTTAATCCTACCGCATCAATATCATGTCCTTTGGCGCAGCGCACCCAACCCATTTCAGACAAGACTACTGTAACCGGTTCTGCCGGTGTCATTTCATTTTCAGAAATTGCTTTCGCTTCAGCGCGTTCGACAATCGGCGATAAGCGCGGGCTAGCGAAGGTTTTAGCGTCTTGTTGAATTTCTTTTTTAATCAACGTATTAAGGCGTTTTTCTGAGGATAAAATTTGCGTTAAACTGTCGCGTTCTTGCACTAATTTATCTTGTTCCGCTCGCAATTCGTGTTCTTCCAATTTGGCTAACTGACGTAAGCGCAAGTTTAAAATGGCTTCTGCCTGTTCATCCGTTAACTGGAAACGTGCCATTAATACGTCTTTCGGCTTATCTTCATTGCGGATAATCTCAATGACTTCATCAATATTTAAAAAGGCAATCAATAAACCTTGCAAAATATGTAAGCGTGCCAATACTTTATCCAATCGGTATTGTAAACGACGGGTGACAGTGGTGCGGCGGAACTCCAACCATTCGGTTAAAATTTGCACGAGATTTTTCACCGCAGGTTTTCCGTCTAACCCGATCATGTTCATATTGACCCGATAACTTTTTTCTAAATCGGTGGTGGCAAATAAATGCGCCATCAGCAGATCGGTATCCACTCGATTGGAACGTGGAACGATTACAATGCGTACCGGATTTTCATGATCTGCTTCATCGCGCAAATCTTCCACCATCGGTAATTTTTTCGCAGTCATTTGTTCGGCGATTTGCGCAATAATTTTGGATGGCGAGGCTTGATGGGGGAGAGCGGTAATCACAATTTCGCCATCTTCTTTTTTCCACACCGCACGCATTTTAATTGAACCGCGACCTTGTTCATAAATTTTACGGATATCTTCTTTTGGTGAGATAATTTCCGCTTCAGTCGGATAGTCCGGACCTTGAAGTGCGGTCATTAAATCGTCTAATTTTGCATGAGGATTATCCAATAACATCACTGCAGCATCCGCCACTTCGTTAATATTATGCGGTGGAATATCTGTTGCCATACCGACGGCAATACCGGTGGTTCCGTTTAATAAAATATGTGGTAAACGAGCTGGAAGATATTGCGGTTCTTCGAGAGTTCCGTCGAAATTCGGCTGATAATTCACGGTTCCTTGCCCTAATTCAGACAGTAAAATTTCAGAAATTTTTGACAGACGAGATTCCGTATAACGCATTGCCGCAAACGATTTTGGATCATCCGGCGCCCCCCAGTTTCCTTGTCCATCAACTAATGGATAACGGTAAGAAAAAGGTTGTGCCATCAACACCATCGCTTCATAACAAGCGGTATCACCATGCGGATGGAATTTACCCAAAACATCCCCCACGGTACGCGCCGATTTTTTATATTTGGCGCTGGCGTTTAAGCCTAGCTCGGACATAGCGTACACAATGCGGCGTTGTACCGGTTTCAATCCGTCGCCGATAAAAGGTAGCGCCCGATCCATAATGACGTACATTGAGTAGTTCAGATAAGCACTTTCAGTGAATGTGCGTAGTGGCATTTGCTCGATGCCTTCGTAGTTAATATTATTTTTCATTACATTGACTTAGTTAATAAAATTGATAAAAAAATGACCGCGCTTTAAACACTTAATTCCACTTGATCCCCTTTGGTTTGCAGCCAATTTTTACGATCTTCCGAGCGTTTTTTCGCCAGCAACATATCCATTAACTCAAAGGTTTCGGTTTTTTGTTCTTCCGCAGCGTCAAAGGTCAGTTGCACCAAACGACGGGTATTCGGATCCATGGTGGTTTCGCGCAATTGACTTGGGTTCATTTCCCCTAATCCTTTAAAACGCTGTACGTTCGGTTTGCCTTTTTTCGTTTTCAAGCGTTCCAAGATGCCTTCTTTTTCGCTTTCATCTAAGGCATAGAAAACATCATTGCCCACGTCAATACGATAAAGTGGCGGCATGGCAACATAGACATGGCCATCTTGCACTAATTTCGGGAAGTGGCGCAAAAAGAGGGCGCAAAGTAGGGTGGCAATATGTAGTCCGTCAGAATCCGCATCAGCGAGAATACAAACTTTACCATAACGCAATTGTGATAAATCATCGCTATCCGGATCGATACCAAGCGCCACTGCAATATCATGCACTTCTTGCGAACCCAATACTTGGTCGGCGGAGACTTCCCAAGTATTTAAAATTTTTCCACGTAGCGGCAAAATCGCTTGATATTCACGATCGCGCGCTTGTTTTGCAGAGCCGCCGGCAGAATCTCCTTCTACTAAAAATAGCTCGGTTTTTTCCAAATCCTGTTGACTACAGTCTGCTAATTTGCCCGGTAATGCTGGTCCGCTGACTAATTTTTTACGCACTACTTTTTTTGCCGCACGTAACCGACGTTCAGCGGAACTTATAGCCATTTTTGCCAATTCTTCCGCTTCGGGAATATGTTGACTTAGCCAAATGCTAAATGAATCTTTGACCACACCGCTGACAAATACTGCACTTTGTCGAGAAGACAAGCGCTCTTTAGTTTGACCGGCAAATTGGGGATCGTGCATTTTGACACTCAATACATAGGCACAGCGATCCCAAATATCATCAGCAGTTAATTTGACATTTTTCGGCAGTAAATTTCGTAATTCGCAAAATTCGCGTATGGCGTCCAATAAGCCTTGGCGTAAGCCATTAACGTGGGTTCCGCCTTGAATAGTCGGGATCAAATTGACATAGCTTTCCGCGACCAATTCGCCACCTTCCAGCAGCCATAATAATGCCCAACTTGCGGCTTCAGATCTTCCTTTTACTTCACCGAGAAACGGTGTTTGTGGCAAGGTAGTCACATCTTGAACTGCCTCTTGCAAATAATCGGATAAGCCATCTTGATATAACCAAACATCTTCAGTTTGATTAATTTTATCGATAAATTTGATTTCTAAACCGGAACATAATACCGCTTTGGCACGCAGTAAATGGCGCAAGCGAGAAACAGAAAATTTTGCACTGTCAAAATATTTTGGATTAGGTTTGAAATGTACGGTCGTGCCGGTATTGCGGCGTCCGCAAGTACCAATGACAGTTAATTCTTCTACTTTTATGCCATTTTCAAAGGCAATTTTATACACTTGCCCATCGCGTTTAATGGTAATATCCACGCGTTCGGATAAGGCGTTGACTACTGAAATTCCCACGCCATGTAAGCCACCGGCAAATTCATAATTTTTATTGGAGAATTTTCCGCCCGCATGGAGTTTGGTCAAAATCACTTCAACACCAGAAACCTTTTCTGTCGGATGAATATCTACCGGCATACCGCGCCCGTTATCTATGATCTCAAGGGATTGATCCGGATGTAAGATCACTTGAATATGGGTCGCATGACCCGCCAAGGCCTCATCAACGCTGTTGTCGATAACTTCTTGTCCCAAATGGTTTGGGCGCGAGGTGTCGGTGTACATTCCCGGGCGTAATTGGACGGGTTCCAAATCTTTTAAAACGGTAATTTCTTGCGCTGAATAATTATTTGTCATAATAGTTGTGCATTGTTTCGATAAATAAGAAGTCAAATTGGGGGAAATTCTAACAAAAAAATCCCGCAAAAGGAATGAATTAGGGTTTGTTCAAGGAGAACAAACCCTAAAGTGCGGTCGTTTTTAGCGCTATTTTTTATTGGCAAATCATTGATTATTCTGCCATAGCGCCGGAGTTCCAGCGAGGCGCTTCTGGCGGTTGTTTAATTTGTAGCAAGAAACGTTGGTTCGCTTTGGCTTGCGGCTGAACTACTGTGCCGGATGGTGTGGAGAAAGAAATTCCGCCTTTCAGCAATTGTTGCATTGAGCCGGTATTAATGGACACGCCGCTGAAACCGATGTCCATGCCATAGCCGGAGGCAATCCAGAATTCAGAGTTTTGGCGCACCAAATGCTGGTATTTATTGGCAATGGCAATATGTACCAATACGCGGTCTCCCAAAGAATTTAACTTAATTTCGCGCACCGTTCCCACTTCGACGCCGCGATATAAAATCGGCGATCCGACACTGATATTATTGGCATCTGAAGTTTCTAAAATGATCGGGAATCCGTCACCATATTTTATTGGCGTTGGCGCCGATTGTTGTAAACTAAATTGGGTTTTATATTTTCCTTTGCCAGTTTCAACATCAATATAAGGTTGCAATAAACTGTCTAAATTTTCGATACCACCGGCGGAAATTTGCGGCGAAATCACCTTGAACTTACTACCGTCTTTTGCGAGCAAGGACATATAATTGGGGTGAATAAGTGCGGTCGCAATAATTCCATTTTTGTTATTATTTAAGCGTACTTGATCCACTTCGCCGACAGTTAAGCCCATATAGCGCAAGCTCATGCCCTTGCTTAAATTGGAGGCGTCATCGGCAGTTAATGTGATCACTTGACCGGCAGATTTTGCGCGTAATTCGTTAGCATATAAGGTTTTTTGTTTGCCTGAACCGGTATTATCAAAACTGATCGCGCCTTTTAGTGAGCGTCCGATTGGGCTTGCCTGAATGCTGATGCCTTTTGGCGTAATATCAACTTGTGCGGCGCTTTCCACCCAGAAAATACTTTTGTCGGTCAACAATTTTTTGTATTTTGGATATAAAAATACGTCTACTTCAAAATGATCAGTTTCCGGTCGCACATCAAGAATTTTGCCGACTTCATATTGGCGATAAAGCACGACGGATCCTTTGTTAATACTCGGCAGTTGGGTTGAGGTGAGCGTAATATCTGCGTTAACTTCTTCATTGGTGATGCCATTTTCTGCGTTGCTTAAGCTGCTGTAGAGAGGATAATTTTCTAATGCCTCACCTTGACTTTTTCCGTTATTAATAATGCGAATACCACCTTGTAACCAAGTTCCCGGATTAGCGGCTTCGATTTTTAATCCATCAAGTCCAAGATTAACTTCAAAATTGGAAGCCGCGATAAACAGGGTATTTTTATGGATCAAATGACGATATTGTTCAGCAATACCCACTTGAAATTTGACCCCTTCCACATTGACATCTTGGCGGATAATTTGCCCTATTTGAATATGGTTATAATAAACCGGTTCGCCTTCGCTAACACCAAAGGTTTCTGGCGAATTGAGCGTTAGTAATAAGGTATTCGGTTGTTTTATTAACCATTCGCTTTCTTTGATAACGGTAAAGTCAGTTTTTCTTTCTCCACCGCCGGGTAACACTTGGAAATAATCGCCGCGTAACACTTTTTGCACGTCAGTAATATCGCCAAGACTGAGTTTTTTGTTACGCAGTACAATTTGGCTTTGGTCTTTAAATAAATAGCCTAAGTTCGGATCGATTAACAATTTTCCTTGTAATAAATCTTCGTTATTTTCCACCGCACTTAATTCGGAAAGTACACCAATAGCGCTATCTTCCGAATACACTTCCGTTTTTCCGGCTTGCAAACCTGCGACATTGGGAATTATCACGTTAATTTGCACGCCACGTTTTGCCGCTTGCAAATTAGAGTATAGGGTAAATTTTTGATTGTTTTTTGCAGGTTGGCTGTCTGTTGGCGAATCAAATGCCACCGCGCCTTGTACGATAGCATTAAGGCTGCCCACATCAATATTGATGCCAGATAAACTGATATCAGTATTCATGCCACTAATGTTCCAAAAGTGGCTGTCTTGTTTAACGTAATTGGCATAGGTTTTGTCAATTACAATATCAATTTCAACCTTGTTATTTTCAACCAAGCGGTAATCATAAATTTTTCCTACCGGAATTTTTTTGAAATAGACCGACGCGCCAATAGAAATCGAGCCTAAATCATCGGATAGCAAATGAATTAATAAATCCCCGTCATTTAATTGGGCAATAGGTCCTTCGGTTTCCGCAATAAATTCGTCTTCAGAATCCCCGTCACCCGGTTGCAGCGTGATATAGTTACCGGATACTAAAGCATCAATTCCAGAAATTCCAGCAAGTGAGGCACTCGGACGAACCAGCCAGAATTTGGTATGTTGACGCAAGACGGTTTTCGCCTCCGGATCGATGCTTGCCAATACTTCAACCTGTTTAAGATCTTCGGTAAAATTGACCTTTTTAACCACGCCGATTTGCAATCCTTGATAGCGGATTGGGGTTTTATTAGCAACGATTCCGTCTCCGTTAATAAAGGTGATTTTTATATTGATCCCTTGCTCTTGGATAATTTGGAAAAACAATATAGCACCGATACAAAATGCTACAAAAGGTAACAACCAAAACGGTGAAATCCGTTTATTTTGTTTCACTTTGGCGTGAATTTGTTCGTATTTATTTTTAATTGATGGAGAATTATTGTTTTCTGTCATAGATTTTCCAAAGTAAACGACTGTCAAATTGTGACGTTGAAATCATGGTTAAAAAGACGGCAGCACCAAAGTAAAAGGCGGCGGGACCGACGGAAAAATCGATAATTTGTCCGCGGCTGACTAAGGACATCATGAGCGCTAAGACAAATAAATCCAACATAGACCAGCGACCGACAAAATGCACGATATGCAATAAGCGCATTTGCCATTTAATCGAATGGTGCCAGTGAAAATGGATGCTCATTAGGAGATAGAGCATGATGATAATTTTACTAAACGGAACAAAAATACTGGCAGTAAACACCACGAAGGCGATAAAGTAGCTGCCCATATCCATAAATGAAATAACGCCGGACATGAGGGTGTCTGCACTTGGCGCACCATTTACATAAATAATTGACATGGGGAGTAAATTTGCCGGAATAATCATGATAATACCTGCAATAAGTGTTGCCCACGTACGTTGTAATTTAATTTGGTCTGTGGTATTTAAGGTGCATAAACAACGCGGGCAAATCGGGCGTCCTTTGCTATCTTGTCCGGCATATTTAAAGGTGTAATTACACGAGGTACAATGTTGTCCTTGCTGCTGTTGTGCGGCAGTTAACAGTGGTTTATTTGGATAAAAATCATACCATAAGGCATTCAAATTTAATTTGATAAATAATAATGTGGTTAAAAGTGCGGTGAAAATAAACGCAATTAAATAAATATCAAGGCTTAATTCGGCATATTCGCGTACTTTGAAAATTGTCACACCCAGCGCCACTAAATAAACGTCAAACATCACCCAAGGTTTGATATAGGAAAGGGAGAGCAATACATTACGTGGTCGGACCTTAAATAATTGTGCCAAGCGCAATAAGATCACCAGCACAGCAAAGGAGATGGGCATAAAAACTGCACAAAAAAAGATCATAAAGGCAGTATAAGGATACCCTTGCACGGCCATTTTCCAAATGCCCTGCCAGACGGAGGCATCAATTTTGGCACCTAATAAATCAATACTTAATAGCGGGTAATGTAACGCAAAGGGCATTAAAATTAAGATTGAAAGCGCGATCATCGCACAGCGGTGTAACCCCCAGCGGCTGCCAGAATGTAATGTATTGTGGCAGCGAGGGCATTCTGCGTGTTGGTTTTTTTCAAGCGAGCAAACGGTGACAAGCGTGTCACAATCGGAACATCTTGCTAAATGGAATTTGCTGGTTTGTAAATTCAGTTGAGCTGCTTTCATATTGCTATGTTGTACCCTTAAAAAACAAACGGGCGCTGTAAATTCGATACATTCTATACCGAGTTACTCGCTTTTTAAATAAATTATATGTAAATTATTGGTTATTTGTGTGTGTCGCAAATGAAAGAATTGTCATTTTTATTGAAATTAAGATAAACTATTGCAAGTTTTTCTATTTTAAAATTGCTGTACACAGGATTTATCCCATGACCGACATTCAAAAGTTAACAAATAATAAAGAAATTATTGCTTATTTAGCGGAAAAATTTCCCCGCTGTTTTTCTTTGGAAGGCGAAGCAAAACCGTTAAAAATCGGCTTATTTCAAGATTTAGCCGAGGCTTTAGCTGATGACGAACGCGTAAGCAAAACACAACTTCGTCAAGCGTTGCGTCAATATACCTCTAACTGGCGCTATTTACACGGTTGTAAACCGGGAGCGGTACGTGTGGATTTAAACGGTGAGCCTTGCGGTGAATTAGAACAGGAACACGCCGAACACGCTGCAAAACAATTAGCGGAAGCCAAAGCGAAAATGGCGGAAAAACGTGCATTAGAAAAAGCCAACAATCCGAAAGCAACAAAAAAACGTCCGGTTGTGCGTGATGGTGCGGCGAAAAAAGAGGTCAAAAAATCCGCACCAAAAGTGGCTCGCAAACCTAAAGTGGATTTGGTGAATGCAGATCCAAGTCGTTTAGTGAAAGGGGATAAGGTCAAGGTGAAGGTTGGCGATAATGCAAAAAATGCCACCATTTTAGAGATGACTAAAGAGAATGCCAGAGTTGAACTTGATAACGGATTAACCATTACCGTTACGACGGATCGTTTGTTTTTATAATAAAATATTGGGTTATTTTAAGGCATAATGCCATGCATAGCTTGTATATCTATATCGCGTTTGGCATTATCACCGGATATTTTTAATTAGGAAAGTTCCATGAAATTTAAACTAAAAGGTTATTTAACCGCATTATTGTTAGGCGTGTCATTTATCAGTTCTAATACCGCCTTATCCAGTGAACCTAAGATTAAACCTGCCGACATTGTGTTACCGCAGCCGACAGAAGAAAATATGTTGGCAACTAAAAGGTTAACAACACGTTTAACCCAATCTCATTATCGTAAGTTTCAATTAGACGAGGAGTTTTCAGAAAAAATCTTTGATCGTTATCTGAAAAATTTAGATTTTAGTCATAATACCTTTTATCAATCAGATATTGATCAGATGCGTGCTAAATATGCCAAAGCTATTGGTGAGCAGCTAAACCAAGGCGTTTTAACTGCGGCGTTTGATATGTATGATTTGATGATGAAACGCCGTTATGAACGTTATAAATATGCATTATCTTTATTAGAAAAAGAACCAAATTTAAGCGAAAGTGATGGTATTGAGATCGATCGTGAAAAAGCGCCTTGGCCGCAAAATGAAGCAGAAGCGAATAAGTTATGGGCGCAACGCGTTAAAAACGACATTATCGGTTTAAAATTAAAAGATAAAAAATGGTCGGAGATTAAAACGAAATTAACCAAGCGTTATGATTTGGCAATTCGTCGTTTAACGCAAACCAAGGCAGATGATATTGTTCAAGTTTATCTTAATGCATTTACGCGGGAAATTGATCCGCATACCAGCTACTTAGCGCCGCGAACAGCGAAAAGTTTTAATGAAAGCATGAACTTATCTCTAGAAGGTATTGGTGCTACCTTGCAATCAGAAGATGATGAGACCATTATCAAATCTCTTGTTCCGGGCGCCCCGGCGGAGCGTAGTAAAAAAATTAAAGCTGGTGATAAAATTCTTGGTGTCGGACAAGCGACCGGTGAAATTGAAGATGTGGTTGGTTGGCGCTTAGATGATATCGTGGACAAAATCAAAGGGAAAAAAGGGACAAAAGTGCGGTTGGAAATTGAGCCGGAAAAAGGTGGCAAATCGCATATTATAACCCTTGTTCGCGATAAAGTGCGTCTTGAAGATCAGGCGGCAAAATTAACTGTTGAAAAAGTAAATAATGAAAATGTAGCCGTCATTAAGATTCCAAGTTTTTATCTTGGGTTAACAGAAGATGTGAAAAAATTATTGACGGAAAGTAATAGCAAAAAAGCGTCATCCGTTATCATTGATTTACGTGAAAATGGTGGCGGTGCCTTAACCGAAGCGGTTGGATTGAGCGGATTATTTATCAGTGATGGTCCAGTGGTGCAAGTGCGTGATGCTTATCAGCGTATTCGTATTCATGAAGATCCGGATAGTACGCAAGTTTATTCCGGACCGTTGTTAGTGATGATCGATCGTTTTAGCGCTTCGGCATCAGAAATTTTTGCGGCGGCGATGCAAGATTATAATCGCGCGATTATCGTTGGACAAAATACTTTTGGTAAAGGTACGGTGCAACAAAACCGACCGTTAAACTTTACTTTCGATTTGGACCAAACCCCATTGGGTAATATTCAATATACTATCCAAAAATTCTATCGTATTAATGGTGGAAGTACCCAATTAAAAGGGGTGGCTCCGGATATTAAGTTACCGGAATTAATTGATGCGCAAGAAAATGGTGAGGAAAAAGAAGATAATGCGTTGCCTTGGGATAAAATTCCGCCAGCTTCTTATTCAGACGTGGGTAATGCGCGTGGGGCAGTAAGTTTCTTAACCGAAAAACATAATGAAAGAGTGGCACAAGATCCTGAATTTATTACATTAAACGAAGATCTCAAAATTCGGGAAGAACGTCGTTCGCGTAAATATTTATCGCTTAATTTTGCTACCCGTAAGGCAGAAAATGATCAAGATGAAGCGAAACGTTTAAAAGATATTAATGCGCGTTTTAAACGCGAAGGCAAAAAGCCATTGAAAAATATTGATGATTTGCCGAAAGACTATGAAGCACCAGACTTTTTCTTAAAAGAAGTAGAAAAAATAGCGGTCGATTACAGTCAATTTTTGGCAGAAAAAGAAAAAAGTGCGTCATTAAAGTAGAGATAAATCGCATTTTTGAACCGCACTACTGATTAAGTGCGGTCACTTTTTAATTAATTTTAAGGAACTTGTCATGTTAAAAAATGTTTCATTTAAATTAGCGCATTTAGCGTTGTTAACATCATTGGCGTATAGTGCCAATGTGTTGGCAAACTCTGCGCCGCCAGCTTCAAATGCGGTAGAAACTACTAAGGCGCACGCGGTGTCGTTGCCGGCATCTTTCAAATTGACCGATGAACAATTGGCATTAGAACAAAAAGCCATTGCGGATCAGCTGGCAGCAGAACGCAAAGCGGAAAATGAACGTTTGGAACAAGAACAACAGCAGCGAGCAGAGCAGCGCTTAACGGATTTAATGGGAACGCAAGAATTGCAATTTAAATCCGTGCTTGCCAATGTTTATGGGCAGTCGGACTATCTTTTCTTGTGGGAAGATAAAGCCGCAGAAAAAGCGTTTTTACATGAATACGCGGCGATGGTTGCCAGTGGGATTTCTAAACGGTCGGCAAAATCTTTAGAGGATATTGCTAAAGCCTCACAAACAGGCGGTTTGGTGTATGATATTTTGCTGACGGATGCCTTTTTGGATTATATGTATTATTCCGATAATGCAATAAATTCAGCGCAAAAATGGTTGTATTCGGTAAATGGATATAAAGCATCTGCACCAGCAGAGGCAAGAATTCAAGCTTGGCTAAATGCGGTCAAAAATGGCGAAAGTTTGCCATTTGTTACCGCGCTTTCGTCTAAAAACCATCTTTATAAACAAACCGTTGCCAAATTATCTTCGCTAATTGCTAGTGGTAAAGGCGATAAAGATATGATTCATAAATTGGCAATTAATGCGCAGCGTTTGCGCGTGATCCCAAGTTTTGAGAATGGGATTTTTGTGAATATTCCAAGTTACCAATTAGAATATAAACGTAATGGTAAATTGGTGCTGGAATCTCGCGTGATTGTTGGTAAAAAAGAACGTAAAACGCCGGTGATGTACAGCAAATTAAGCAATGTGGTGGTCAATCCGCCATGGAACCCAACGCCGCGTTTGATTAATGAGGATTTAGTGCCGAAAATTAAACGTGATCCGGGTTATGTCGCTCGTAACGGATATTCTATTTTAGACAGTAAAGGGCGTGAAATTGATCCTTATTCTATTAATTGGGCAACTATTGGAAGTCGTTTCCCATATCATATTCGCCAAGCGCCAGGCGATAGCGCATTAGGTAATTATAAATTTAATATGCCAAGTTCTGATGCGATTTATTTGCATGATACGCCAAACCATAGTTTATTCGGTCGAACAGATCGTGCGTTAAGTTCTGGTTGTGTGCGCGTGAATAAATCTGATGAACTCGCTTCGATTTTATTAAAAGAAGCGGGTTGGTCGGATGCGAAAAAACAACAAGTGCTGAAAAGTAAGAAAACAACGTGGGCAAATATTCGTTCTGATAATCCGGTTTATTTATACTATGCCACTGCTTGGGTGGATAATGGTAAAGTGAAAACTTTGCCGGATATTTACGGATATGATACCTCGGCAAACATTACCTATATTAATTGGAATACAGTGAATCGTTATTTAAATTAAGTATGGTAAGAAATTTTTGAACTTAACTTGACTTACTCGGTCGAATGTAAAGTATTGTAAATTTTTTAGGGTGAATACATAATGAATGAAGTAAGTCATAGCCGCCGTAGATGGTTATCTTTAGGGGGCGTGGTATTAGGGATGTCATTATTACCTAGCCATTTGCTAGCGGTCGTATCGACACCTAGACCACGTATATTAAGTTTTAGAAATGTTAATACCGGAGATAAAATCTCGGCTGAATTTCGTGTTGGGCAGGGATTTTCTTCTACGGTTTTAGAGCAAATGAATTATTTGATGCGTGATAGACGCAATAATCAAGTGCATAAAATGGATCCTAAGCTATTCGCTAAATTTTATGCTATTCAACATTCCTTAGGATTACGTGCGACAGAGATTCAAGTTATCAGTGGCTATCGTTCCCCGGTAAGTAATGCAGCGATGCATCGTAAAAGTCGTGGGGTTGCTAGCAATAGTTATCATATGCGAGGACAAGCGGTTGATTTTCGCATTGATGGTGTTGCTTTGAGTAAAGTGAAACTAGTTGCAGAGCAGTTAAATAATGGCGGCGTAGGCTATTATCCACATAGTAATTTTGTGCATATTGATACCGGTCCGGTTCGCACGTGGCGTGGCAGCTGATCATCAAAAACGTGATAAAAAAGACCGCACTTTGTTGCGGTTTCTTTATTTAAATAATATAGGATAGCAAAATGAATATTGAAATTATTCCGGTTACCGCGTTTCAACAAAACTGTTCTTTAATTTGGGATGATGAAAAAAATGCGGCGATTATTGATCCCGGTGGTGACAGCGAAAAATTAATTAAACGAATTGATGCTTTGGGTTTAAACCTCAAATTGATTTTGCTGACCCATGGGCATTTGGATCATGTGGGGGCGGCGGTGAAATTAAAATCCCATTTCAATGTGGAAATCTGGGGACCGCATCAAGGCGATGAATATTGGTTGAAAGGTTTACCGGAGCAATCGCAAAAATTTGGCATTTTATTTGAAGTGGATAGCTTTTTACCGGATCGTTGGCTTAATCAAGAAGGCGAGATCATTCAGGTTGGGGCATTCTCTTTTGAAGTGTTGCACTTGCCTGGTCATACGCCGGGGCATATTGGTTTAGTCGAGCGCAGTCAAAAAATTGCTTTTACGGGAGATGTATTATTTCAGAACAGCATCGGTAGAACGGATTTTCCCGGTGGGGATTACCAAACGTTAATCAGTTCAATTCGTGAAAAATTGTTCGTGCTTGAGGATGATATGATTATCGTTGCCGGACACGGACCTTATACCACTATCGGTCGAGAAAAAGAATATAATCCTTTTTTGACAAAATAACCACAAGTATCGATTTTATCAAAGAGAAAGGTTTTTGTCGGTCACGGTTGTCTATCGATCGTAACTTAATTTCATCATCAAGGAAGTAATATGGCATCGTTAGAATCAAATGGCTATGTTTTTAAGCCGCATGAAATGCCTTTTATGGCAGGGTCGCCAGCTTCGCCTGTACATACTACCTCTCTACGTATTAGATATATGTTGGTAGGGGCATTGTTGGCGCTGAATGGCGGGTTACAAAACGGATTATTGCTTGCCTATTTGCCGCAATTACGCGGTGAGTTGGGGTTGAATTTAGTACAAGGTGGCTGGGTTCAAGTCAGCTACTACATGACTTATGCTTGTATGAGCATCATGTTTTTTAAAATACGTCAAACCTTTGGTATTGCGCGCTTTGTCAAAATTTCTTTGTCTTTAATGTTAATTAGCAATATTTTGCAAATTTGGATTCAGCATTATTCCATTGAACTGATTGCGCGCGGGATCGCCGGTATTGGTAGTAGCGGCATGATGGTCATGGCGATTTTTTATTTTATGCAAGGCTTAATTGGTAAGTCTAAAATGTTGGGATCTGTTTTTGGCGTTGGTGGAATTCAATTTGGGATACCACTGGCACGTTTTTTGATGCCTTCATTGTTTGCTGATGGCGAGATTGCTAATATCGTGATTTTTCAAGGCGCGGTAACGCTGCTGTGTATTGGTTGTGTGATACGTTTGCCGTTACCACCAACCATTATTTCCCGTACGTTAAATAAAAATGACCTCATCAGTTTTTCTTTTTGGGCTGGCGGCATGGCATTATTTTGTGGCTTTCTTGTTCAGGGGCGGATTATATGGTGGACATCTGAGGAATGGTTAGGATGGATGTTGGCGATTAGTATGATGATGATCGGTTTTGCGCTTTGGTTAGAATCGAAACGTCGCAACCCGATGCTGGATTGGTATTGGATTTCTCGTCCGCAAATTTTGATGTTTGGTTTTCTTGGTGCCTTTACTCGTGTGTTGACAACCGAACAAACTGTGGGGGCGACGGGGCTGATGGAAACCTTGGGGATGCAAAATGAACAAATGACAACTTTGTACTCGATCATTATTATCGCTTCAGCATTAGGGTTGGGGTTGAGTCTTCTTACGTTAAAAATGACGGATTTACGCCGCTCCATTCCCATTGCTTTGTTAGGGATTGCAATAGGATCTTTTATGGATACCCAAATCGGCGTACAAACTCGCCCAGAACAAATTTATGTTAGCCAAGCGATTATTGCCTTTTCCACCCTATATTTTTTAGGCCCAATGATGATTGAGGGATTGGTGCGAGCATTTGCCGCCAGTCCGTTGCATATTATGAGCTATTCAGCGGTTTTTGGTTTATCACAGACTATCGGGGCATTAGCAGGAGCGGCGATTTTTAGTGCTTTTCTTACTTGGCGCAGCAAAATCCATTTTGCTGATATTACACAATATTTTAGTTTGACTGATCCGACATTTGCCGCTTCTGCTAATCAGACTGTAAATCAATTTATGGGGATGGGAAATAGTACACAGGACGCTTTGGGAATCGCGTTACAAACATTGATGAATCAAGCAACAATCGAATCAACGGTTCATGCCTATAATGATTTATTTCTGTTGGTAGGAATTGCTTCAACTATTGGATTTATTTATACTTTCGCCTCTTGGTTATATATGAAATACACTAAAAAGACCTTTTTAGCGGAAGAATTAATGCGTTTAGCTGCGTTAGCAAAAAGATAAGGAAAATATATTATGGAACAATCAACGAATACTTCTGCAGGTCCAGAAAATAAGCCTAATGCGCAAGCATCAGCTCCTCAATCACAAGCGCCGCAATCTGTTCCGGCAGAAAAATGGGTGCCGAAAAAACATCGTTTGAGTATGGTGATTTTTATTATCGCATTGATTTTTGCAATTTCTGTGGTGTTTTATATTTGGCGTTTGCCGCCTTTTTCCTTAAATACGGTCTATACCAATAATGCTTATGTCAGAGGACAGGTCACGCTAATTAGCCCTAAAGTTGCGGGTTATATTAAAGAAGTACCGGTACAAGATTTTGCACAAGTCGATAAAGATCAGCCTCTGGCGGTGATTGATGATGAAACCTATGTGGCGAAAGTAGCACAGGCTGAAGCCAATCTGAAAGCACAGCAAGCTGCATTAGAACGGGTTCCGCAAACGCGCGTTGCGGCTCAAGCTACCTTGAGCTTACGTCAAGCGGCAATTGACAGTGCGAAAGCGCAATTTAAACTTGCTGATATTGAACAAAAGCGGGTTAATGCATTATATAAAACTAAATCCGTATCGAAACGGGAATTAGATCAGGCAAACAATAATTATCAACAAGCAAATGCGGCATTGTTGCAAGCAAATGAGCAGTTGCATATCGCTCAACAAGATTTATTAAATGTGGATATGACGGAAAAAAATCTGATTGCGTCAGTAGATAATGCCCAAGCTACGTTAGAATTGGCACAACAGGATCTTAAACATACGGTAATCTATGCGCCGGGAAATGGGCGATTAAGTCAAGTTAGCGTGCGGGTAGGGCAGTATGTTTCTGTGGGAACACAGTTGATGTATTTAGTTCCAAACCGTAATTGGGTCATCGCTAATGTGCGTGAAGCGGATACGGATCGGGTGCGCATTGGACAAAATGTGACAATTTTTGTTGATGGCTTGGGCGGTAAGAAATTTACTGGAAAAGTAACCGAGTTTTCGCCAGCAACGGCTTCAGAATTTAGTTTGATTAAAGCGGATAGCGGCACGGGAAACTTTGTGAAAATTGCACAGCGTATTCCGATAAAAATCGAATTTGAGCCAAATCAGGAAGAATTAGAACGTATTATTCCGGGCATGTCGGTTGAAGTGGAAATTGATGTGAATTAACAAATAAGATGGCAAAGTGCGGTGAAAAAAAGCAAAATTTTCACCGCACTTTTTGCTTTATTTTAAAATTAAAATCGGTTTAGTGCTGTTACGTGCCACTTTAACCGTATTACTGCTTAGTCCTTTGGCATTTGGTTTACTGCTTGCTAACATAATAATCAGATCTACCGCTTTTTCATCTGCAATACGATTAATTTCTTCATAAATCGTACCGTGGGCAACAATGTGTTGTACTTTTGCCTGTGCAGGAAAATGGGTTTGCGTAAAATGATGTAGCGCTTTATTGGCTTCTTCAATCACCGACTTATCGAAGTTTTTCGGTAAAAAGGCGGAAATAAAGCTATCATCCACCGGTTCGATAATCGATACAACGCGATAAATCGCCTCTGGATTATGATTGGTCAGGTTAAGCGCAGTATCCACAACAAATTTGGCGCTATCGAGATGATTAAGATCAATGGCAATTAAGAGTTTTTTATACATAAATAATCCTTTTTTCGGCATAAACGAGGCTATCTGTTTGATAGCCTCTTTTACGATATTACTGTTGTTCTAGTTTTCTTGCCCTGCGGCGTTGGCTCCAACCGGTAGCAAAGATGATGCATAATCCCGGGATAAACATCCATTCTTTCGGTAATGATTCCAATGGTAAAGCGACTTCTAATAAGGTTTGATCCCAGTTTAAGCCGGCTTTCGCTGCCGGAGAATCAATTTCGACCATATCAATAATCACTTTATGGATTTCGTTACCATCAACTTCAATTTTATCTCCCGTATCCAGTAAGGTTAATCCTAAGTTTTTCAAGCGTTCTTCGCCGCTATCACCGTTTGGAACGTTTAATTGGGAATAAAATTCCACTTCTTTACCATATTGGTTGACACCGGAAACTTTAAGCATAATATTTTTGCCGACAGGCGTTTCACTTAGTGCTTCGGTTATATGCGTTGGCTCAATATGGCGTGATGTTGGTGAAACATATTCCATGAAAAAGCCCGGACGGAAAATGATAAAGGCACCAAGTACCAAAAGTGCGGTCTCCCACCATTTATTTTTGATAAATAGATGGTTCATTGTGGCGGCGGTAAAGGCTAATATAGCAATTGTCGAAACAATGGCGACCAGTGTTCCTTTTGCCCAACCGACATCAATCAGCAATAAATCCGTATTAAAGATAAATAAGAATGGTAAAATCGCAGTTCTTAAACTATAGAAGAAAGCGACCATACCAGTTTTGATTGGATTACCACCGGATACTGCCGCGGCGGCAAAGGAGGCTAACCCGACAGGTGGGGTGACGTCTGCCATAATACCGAAGTAGAAGACGAATAAATGTACCGCAATCAATGGAACAATTAATCCGTTTTGTTTGCCTACTTCGATGATAACCAATGCCATCAAGGACGAAACCACAATATAGTTGGCAGTTGTCGGCAAGCCCATGCCTAAAATCAAGCTGAAAATGGCTACCAAAATTAACATTAATAAAATGTTACCCATGGAGAGCATTTCGATAATACCGGAAAGTTGTACACCAAAGCCGGTAAGCGAAACCACACCAACGATAATCCCCGCTGTAGCTGTTGCAATCCCAATACCGATCATATTTCTAGCGCCAGCCTCTAATCCGTCTACTAGGTTTTTTACTCCGTCAGTGAAGTCTTTTTTGCTGACAGGTTGTTTGCGGAACAGATTTAGAAGTGGGCGTTGTGTAATTAAAATGACCGCGAGGGCAACGGTTCCCCAGAATGCGGAAAGCCCTGGAGAAAGCATTTCTACCATCAAACACCAAATTAAAATGACAACTGGAATTAAGAAATGTAAACCAGCATTGACGGTTGGTTTTGCTGATGGCAATTTGACTACCGGAGCATTTGGATCATCAATTTCAAGATCCGGAAATTTGGCAACGCGACGGATTAGTAGCAAATAAATAAGTGTCAATAATGCACAAACAATGATAAACGCATAATCTGGAGCGATGACTTTGATCCAGCCTAAGGAGAAATTCACTGCGATAACTAAACCAATAACGACTAAAATTGTGGTAACAATTCTTAATAAAGTAACTAACAGTGGATTTGGCGGATCGGTTCTTGGCAAACCGTGTAAGTTTAATTTTAAGGCTTCTAAATGTACGATATAAATTAAGGCGATATACGAAATTAGCGCCGGTAAAGCTGCGTGTACGATTAATTGACTGTATGGCATATTGACATATTCAATCATCAAGAATGCCGCAGCGCCCATTACCGGAGGCATAATTTGCCCGTTGACCGAAGATGCAACCTCAACGGCGCCTGCTTTTTCCGCGGAAAAACCTACGCGTTTCATCATTGGGATGGTAAAGGTACCTGTGGTGACCACGTTGGCGATCGAGGAACCGGAAATTAATCCGGTTAATCCAGAAGAAACAACAGCAGCTTTCGCTGGACCGCCACGTAAATGCCCTAAATAAGCAAAGGCGGTTTTAATAAAATAGTTACCAGCACCGGCTTTATCTAATAATGCACCGAAAAGTACGAATAAAAAGACATATTTGGTGGATACGCCGAGTGCGACGCCAAAAACGCCTTCGGTGGTGACCCATTGTTGATTGATAATTTGTGATAATGAGCCGGAGCGGTGACTGATGATCCAGTTTGTCGGCAAGTATTGTCCAAAGTAGTTATATAATAAAAATACTGTGGCGATAATGACCAAAGGTAAACCAAGACTACGTCGACAGGCTTCCAGTAATAGGATAATTCCTAAACAGCCGGCGATAATATCTTGCATATTCGGTGCGCCGAAACGAGTGACTAAGCCTTCATAGAAGAAAATATAATACGCGCCTAAAAATGCGCCCAAGGTGGCAAATAGCCAATCTTGATAAGGTACGCGGTGTTTCGGCGAGCTGGCAAATGCGGGGAAAGATAAATAGGCAAGGAATAAAGCAAATGCCAAGTGAATAGAACGTGCTTTGGTATCGTCAATGACGACATTTAAATCCCAACCCCAGCTACGAATGACTTCTTGTAACCAAAATGAAAAAGGGGAGGTGTAATAGAGTTGAAATAAAGACCACAAAATAGCGGTGACGATGATCAAGTTTTTGGTAAATCCAGCTGGATTACGACCGCCTGAATCGTTAGAGGCGACCATATCTTGAAGATCATCATACCCCATAGCTTCCGATTTTACAGACATAAAATCTCCTGAATAATAGTAAACGTGATTATGATATTGTTTTTATTAAACGGAAAAAGGCAGAACACTTAAGTCTGCCTCTTTTTTATCCGTGAAGATTACAGCCAACCACGTTCTTTATAGTAACGAATTGCGCCTTCGTGTAATGGTGCGGAAAGTGCGTTTTTAATCATTTCCTCTTCTTTTAAGTTTTCAAATGCTGGATGTAAGCGTTTGAAACGATCAAAATTATCAAAAACCGCTTTGACTACGGCGTAAACGCGATCGGCATCAACATCAGCAGATGTCACTAAGGTGGCATACACCCCGAAAGTATCAACAGGATTATCGGTACCTTTATATAAACCGCCCGGAATAGTTGCTTTCGCATAGTACGGGTTATCCGCGACTAATTTATCAATTTCAGGACCGGTAATTGGTACTAAGTGGGCATTACAAGAGGCTGCCGCTTCTTTTAATGCGCCATTTGGGTGACCCACGTTATAGGTAATTGCATCTAAGTTGTTATCACACATAACCGACGCCATTTCCGCTGGTTTTAATTCGGAAGCAACTTTAAATTCTTTATCTGTCCAGCCTTTCGCTGCAAGGATAACGTTCATTGTGGCACGAGTACCAGAACCCGGATCGCCCACATTCACACGTTTACCTTTTAAATCGTCAAAACTTTGAATATTCGCATCATCACGCGCCATTAATGTGAATGGTTCCGGATGGATTGAGAAAACCGCACGTAATTTATCATTTTTCTTACCTTCAAAAGAGCTTGAACCATTATAAGCATGGTATTGCCAGTCGGATTGTGCAATTCCCATTTCCATTTGATGTGCGGCAATGGCATTTAAGTTTGCAACAGACGCACCGGTTGAAGGAGCATTACATTTAATATTCGTTTTTGCGGTATCACGGTTTACTAATTGACAAATAGATTGACCTACCACGTAATAAACGCCGGTTTGACCACCGGTACCGATAGTGACAAATTGATCTTCAGCTTGTACTGCAAAGGAAGTTGCTGCAATACCGGCGATAAGAGAAAGTTTAAACAGTTTTTTCATTATATAGCTCCTATAGATAGGTATTTATTGATGTTGTGTCTTTTACAATAAATAGACAATATGAAGATATACAGGAGAATTTATTTTTATGCAATCGTTTTCTTTTAAATTTATGAGCTGTTTAACAAAAAATTTACATATAGTTCATTTATGAGTGACAGTAAAAATTAATTTTTAATTCAAAATTATTTACCCATTTTCTGTTTAAAGTCGAAACTTATTAATACGCAGGATTGTCTAAGGAACATATTTCGCGATGGCTTTAAGTGTGATGTATCACTTAGTTAAAGACAGGCTGACGAAATCGTGATTGGTATTTTTGGAAATTAAGTATGCAGAAATGTAAGTCCACACAGGTGTAAATATTATTGTTGAATATATTAGCTGAAACGTTTCATCTTGCTAAATGGGTTTTAGAGGGATAGGTTTAGCAATAGTAATAAAGAGTCGTTATGTCTTTCATAACAAAAAATAATGTAAAAATTAAATAGGAGTTTTTTATGAATATTTTAAAATCGGTTTTGGCGACAAGTGTTGCTTTGATGATTTCGATGAGTGCGCTGGCATCACAAAATCCGGCAAGCATGATGGAATCCTCAGCGCAAGCAGCTAAAGAAACCGTGGTAAATGAAGCCAAATCAGTAGCAACGGATAAAATTTCTGCCGTTCAAGATAAAATGGAAATGGCAAAACAAGGGATGTCGGATAAAGCTACTACAATGAAATCGGGAACCGCGGAAAAAGCAAATTCAGTAAAAGAGGTGGCAAAATCTCAAAAATCACACATGGATACAAAAGCAAAAGCTGTAAAAAATTCAGCAAAAGATAAAGTGGTCAAAGCCAATAAAAAGGCTTCTAATGCGACTAAAAAAGTAAAAAAAGCCAAATCTAATGTGATGCAAAAAGTGAGTAATAATTAATTAGTCAATTAATTTCATGAAAAAGTGCGGTCATTTTTGACCGCACTTTTGTTATAACGTCATAATAAAAAATTAATCTTTGTCCAATGGCTCAAATGGTCGTTGTTTTTCACCACGATAAAGTTGACGTGGACGCACGATTTTCATATTGCCTGGTTTGAACATTTCTTTCCAATGGGAGATCCAACCAACAGTTCTTGCTAAAGCGAAAATTACGGTGAACATGGATGTTGGAATGCCGATTGCTTTAAGGATAATACCGGAATAAAAGTCCACATTTGGATAGAGTTTATGATCGATAAAGTATTGATCTTCAAGCGCAATACGTTCAAGCTCCATTGCCACTTCAAAGAGTGGATTTTTAATATTAAGCTCTTTGAGGACATCATGGCAGGTTTGGCGCATCACTTTTGCACGTGGGTCATAATTTTTATATACACGGTGACCAAAGCCCATCAAGCGGAATGGATCGTTTTTATCTTTAGCTCGCGCGATAAATTCAGGGATGCGATCTACGCTACCGATTTCTTCTAGCATATTAATACAGGCTTCATTTGCGCCACCATGTGAAGGTCCCCACAATGAGGCGATACCTGCCGCAATACAAGCAAATGGGTTGGCGCCGGAGGAGGCGGCGGTACGAACAGTTGAGGTAGATGCGTTTTGTTCATGATCAGCATGAAGCGTGAAAATCGTATCCATTGCACGTTCTAATACCGGATTGACAACATAAGGTTCACATGGGGTGGCAAACATCATGTGCAAAAAATTACCTGCGTAAGAAAGGTGATTTTGCGGATACATAAATGGTTGACCCATTGAATATTTATAACACATTGCCGCTAAAGTAGGCATTTTAGCTAATAGGCGAATGGCGGTAATTTCACGGTGATTGATATTATTGATATCTAGGGAGTCATGGTAGAACGCTGCTAGCGCACCACTTACCCCGCACATAATTGCCATTGGGTGAGAGTCTCGACGGAAACCGTGGAAGAAACGGGAAATTTGCTCATGGACAAGGGAGTGGCGGGTGACGAGTTGACGGAAATTCTGGTATTCTTCTTTGTTAGGGCGTTCACCGAATAAGAGTAGATAAGAAACTTCAAGATAGTCGGCATTTTCAGCTAAATCAGCTATTGAGTAGCCTCTGTGTAACAAGATTCCGTTATCACCGTCAATATAAGTTATCTCCGATACACAAGACGCTGTTGACATAAATCCAGGGTCAAAAGTGAAAAGTTTATTTTTCACCAAGGATTGCACATCTACAGCATCATAACCTAGAGTACCTTTATGTACAGGAAGTTCTAGTTCACGTCCATCAGTTAATATCAGTTTTGCAGTTAATTCAGACATAGATATTCCTCTTTTGTTTTTGTGTTGTGTTTATAGATTACTTTCAATATAACCTGTTATTTGGCAGCTGTCTTTATAATTTTAAATTTAATTTTGTAAAAAAAATGTTAATTTTAAAAAATGAGATCAAGATCAAAAAAACAACAAAATGTTAATGCGATGTTAAGTAATAAACTTGATTAAATGTGCAATTTGTTTTTTAATTATAGCGAAAGAAATTGAATAGAAATTGATATGTTCGATATGTATTCGGACGGATAGTTGTGATGTTAACAACTGTTAATTAAATTTTTATCAAACTTCGCTTTAAGGAGAAAACTATGCTTATTAATGCCGCTGTTGTGCGTGAAAAAGGCGGGGCATTCAAATTCGAGTCGGTTGAGATTGGTGAATTACGAGAAGATGAGGTATTAGTTAAAATTGTTGCTACGGGTGTTTGTCAAACAGATGAACATATTCGTAATCTAGAATATCCAGCCCCCCTTCCCATCATTCTCGGACATGAAGGTGCCGGTATCGTTGAAAAAATCGGGAGTGCAGTAAAAGATTTAGTTCCTGGTGATCATGTAGTACTTACTTACCCTTCTTGTGGACACTGTTCTAATTGTTATAGTGGTCATTCAACCTATTGCCGACATGGTTTCGAACTCAGTTTCCAAGGTTCTCGTGAAGATGGCAGTAACGCTTACGGTCATGTACACGGACACTTCTTCCAACAATCGTCTTTCGCGGATTATGCGATAGCTAACCAACGTAATACGATAAAAATTCCAAAAGATGTTCCGCTTGAATTAATGGGACCGCTGGGATGCGGTATTCAAACTGGTGCTGGAGCAGTGTTGAACGCATTGAAAGTGAGAGAGGGGAGCAATCTTGCTATTTTTGGTGTTGGTAGCGTAGGTTTGGCGGCGGTGATGGCGGGTAAAATTGCTAATGCTGGGAAAATTATTGCTGTAGATGTGAACCCGACTCGTTTACAAACTGCTCTTGAATTAGGTGCGACAGATATAATTAATCCCTTGGAAGAAAATCTTGTTGAGCGCATTAAAGCGATTACGGGAAATGGTGCTGATTATGTGGTGGAACTCACTGCTCGCCCAGATATGTTGACCAAGGCGTTAGATTCTCTTGATTTATTGGGTGAAGTTGCGTTAGTCGGCGGCGCGCCGGAAGGCGTAAGCGCTTCTTTGGATATGACTCAACTACTCAATGGCAGACGGGTTAGAGGGGTTGTTCAAGGTGATTCGGTTCCTTCAGATTTTATCCCAAAATTGATCGAATTTTATCGTAAAGGGTTATTTCCTTTTGATAAATTAGTAAGTTTTTATAATTTTACCGATATTGAACAGGCATTTGCAGACAGCAAATCGGGTAAAGTGATTAAACCTGTCTTGAGATTCAGTTCAAAATAACAACAGACTTATTCGTGCATATTTATATGCACGAATTTTCAATAATTAAAGCATATTAGCTATCATAATCCAACTAGGTGGTCGTAATGCAAAAAAATACTCCTATCAGTGAATGGTTAGCCTCTAGTGCGCTAGGTGGTGCTAATCAAACTTACATTGAAGAACTTTACGAAGATTATCTTCGTGATCCTGATTCCATCGACGAGAGTTGGCAACAGATTTTCAATTCTCTTCCAAAACCGACCGCACTTGAGCAGCCTCATTCCCAAGTTCGCGATTATTTTAAACGATTAGCCCGTGATAATTCAAAAACTGGTGTTGGTGTTATCGATCCGAATGTCAGTGCAAGATTAATTAAATTATTACAATGGGTAAATGCACATCGAAATCGTGGTCATTTGCACGCTGATTTAGATCCGTTGAAATTATGGCAACGAATGGAAGCACCAACGTTAGATTATAAATTTTATGGTTTTAGCGATGATGATTTAGATGAAGTATTTGATGTTGGTGGCTATGTTTACAACAAAGAGCAAATTAGTTTAAGAGAATTATCCAAAGCCCTGAAAGAGACCTATTGCAGTACAATTGGGCTTGAATTTATGCACGTCAATGATTTAGACGCGCGTACCTGGTTGCAAAATAAAGTAGAAAATTTGCTAAACAAACCATTGTTTAATAAAGAAGAGCAACTTTCTTTCTTGCAAGAATTGACCGCTGCAGATGGTTTAGAACGTTATTTAGGGGCTAAATTCCCGGGTGCAAAACGTTTTTCATTAGAGGGCAGTGATGCCTTCGTATTGTTAATGAAAGAAATTATTCGTCATAGCGGACGTCATGGGGTGAAAGAGATCGTGATGGGGATGGCGCACCGCGGACGTTTAAATATGTTGGTCAATGTATTAGGTAAAAAACCGGTAGATTTATTTGATGAATTTGCCGGAAAACATCATGGCAACGGTACGGGTGATGTAAAATATCACCAAGGTTTTTCTTCTGATTTTATGACGGAAAAGGGGATTGTTCATTTAGCATTAGCATTTAACCCGTCGCATTTGGAAATTGTTAGTCCAGTCGTCTTAGGATCCGTGAGAGCAAGACAAACCCGCTTAAATGATACGGAACGTTCTCAAGTATTACCAATTACGGTACATGGTGACTCTGCGGTTGCAGGACAAGGGATTGTACAAGAGTCATTAAATATGTCGTCAACACGCGGCTACAGCGTAGGCGGAACCATTCGTATTGTGATTAATAACCAAATCGGATTTACCACATCTAATCCGAATGATACGCGTTCTACGGAATATTGTACTGATATTGCTAAAATGATTGAGGCACCAGTTATTCATGTTAACGGAGATGATGCCGAAGCGGTGGCTTATGTGGCGAGAATGGCGGTGGAATTCCGGGCTAAATTTAAACGCGATATTTTTATTGATTTAGTTTCTTATCGTCGTCATGGGCATAATGAAGCTGATGAGCCTTCCGTCACACAACCATTAATGTATGATCGTATCAAACGCCATCCAACACCACGTAAAGTGTATGCAGATCATTTGGTTAATACGCAAGTGATTAAAGATGAATATGCCACCGAGTTAGTGAATGAATACCGTAATGCGTTGGATAATGGAGATTGTGTGGTACCTGAATGGCGCGAAATGGATCGTGAAGCTACTGATTGGGCGAAATTCTTAACCCAAGAATGGTCAGATTACGATAGCACCTTTGATGCCGAACGTTTTGACGGTTTGGCGAAAAAAGTCTGTGAGTATCCGGAAAATCATCAATTGCATCCAAGAGTGAAAAAAATCTATGATGATCGCTTAGCGATGGCGAAGAGAGAAAAATTATTTGACTGGGGAATGGCAGAAACCATGGCATATGCCACCTTGTTGGATGAGGGACACCATATTCGTCTCTCTGGTGAGGATGCTGGTCGTGGAACCTTCTTCCATCGTCACTCTGTATTGCACAACCAAAAAGATGCGACGATTTACATTCCGTTAACCCAATTACATAGACAACAGGGTCGTTTTGAAGTGTGGGATTCCGTATTGTCAGAAGAAGGTGTGTTGGCATACGAATATGGTTATGCAACTGCAACACCGAAAACTTTAACGATTTGGGAGGCGCAATTTGGTGATTTTGCCAATGTGGCTCAAGTGGTTATTGACCAATTTATCAGTTCTGGTGAGCAAAAATGGGGCAGAATGTGCGGTTTGGTAATGTTATTACCACATGGTTATGAAGGACAAGGTCCAGAGCATTCTTCTGCACGTTTAGAGCGTTATTTGCAACTTTGTGCGCAACAAAATATGCAAGTTTGCGTGCCTTCAACGCCAGCACAAATTTATCATTTATTGCGTCGTCAAATGTTACGTCAAATCCGTCGTCCATTGATCGTGATCACACCGAAATCATTGCTACGCCATCCGTTAGCGGTTTCTTCAGCGGAAGAATTGATTAACGGAAAATATCAGAATGTGATTGGCGAAGTCGATACGCTGGATCCGAAAAAAGTAAGACGTGTCGTTTTATGTGCGGGTAAAGTTTATTATGACTTGCTTGAACAACGTCGTAAAAATGAACAAACGGATGTTGCAATTATTCGTATTGAGCAGTTGTACCCATATCCACATGAGGAAATGAAAGACATTCTCGCCCCTTACAGCCATGTTACCGATTATGTGTGGTGTCAAGAAGAACCACTCAACCAAGGTGCTTGGTATTGTAGCCAACATAACTTTATAAGTTCCTTACCGGAAAATGCGAAATTAAGTTATGTGGGACGTCCTGCGTCAGCTTCTCCGGCAGTTGGTTATGCTGCTTTACACAATGAGCAACAACGAGAATTAATTACACAAGCATTAGCTTAATGAATAAGGGGAAAAAGTGCGGTGAAAATTACCGCACTTTTGATGAAAATACCAACAAGAAAAGGAAAATGATATGAGCGATTTTGAGATTATAACCCCAGACTTACCCGAATCCGTTGCGGATGCAACAGTTGTCACTTGGCATAAACAAGTTGGTGATACGGTTAAACGTGACGATATTTTAGTGGAAATTGAAACGGACAAAGTCGTTTTAGAAGTACCAGCAATTGCTGATGGTGTGTTGGAAAGTATTGTTGAGCCGGAAGGTGCTACAGTGGTGAGTAAACAATTATTAGGTAAAGTGAGTGCGCAAGCAGTTGCGGGTGCGGTAACCAAAGAAAGTGTACAAACAACAGAAAGCACACCGGCGGAGCGTCATTCTGCTGCATTGACTTCGGATGAGCCTAATAGCGATAGCGTAAGCCCTGGCGTGCGTCGTTTATTGGCAGAACATGATTTAAATGCAGAGGAAATCAAAGGTACTGGCGTGGGTGGCAGAATTACGCGTGAAGATGTGGAGCGTGTATTAGCGCAAAAATCGGCAAAAGCAACCGCACTGGCACAACCTAAAGTGGAAATGAATTTAGGTCATCGTGAAGAAAAACGCGTACCAATGACGCGTTTACGTAAACGTATTGCTGAACGTTTATTAGAAGCGAAAAATAATACAGCCATGTTGACCACTTTCAATGAAGTGGATATGCAACCAATTATGAGCTTGCGTAAACAATACGGTGAAAAATTTGAGAAACAACATGGTGTAAGATTGGGTTTTATGTCGTTTTATATTAAAGCGGTCGTAGAAGCGTTAAAACGTTATCCGGAAGTGAACGCCTCTATCGACGGAGACGACATTGTGTATCACAACTATTTTGATGTGAGTATTGCGGTTTCTACACCACGCGGTTTAGTCACCCCGGTATTGCGTAATTGCGATACATTAAGTATGGCAGAGATTGAGAAAGAAATTAAAGCGCTTGCCGAAAAAGGTCGTGATGGAAAATTAACGGTAGAAGATCTTACCGGCGGTAATTTCACCATTACTAATGGCGGGGTATTCGGTTCGTTAATGTCAACACCGATTATCAATCCTCCACAAAGTGCGATTTTAGGCATGCATGCGATTAAAGATCGCCCAGTTGCTGTCAACGGGCAAGTCGTTATTCGTCCTATGATGTATTTGGCACTTTCTTATGACCACCGTTTAATTGACGGACGTGAAAGTGTTGGTTTCTTAGTAACAATCAAAGAGTTATTAGAAGATCCAACACGCTTGTTATTAGAAATTTAATCCCTTAACCATGCAAAAATAGGACGAGATAGATGAACTTACATGAATATCAAGGCAAACAGATTTTTGCCAAATATAAACTCCCTGTCAGCCAAGGCATAGCCTGTAAAACCGCAGATGAGGCGGTTGCCGCAATTAAACAACTTAAAGGGGATGCTTGGGCAATTAAATGTCAAGTACATGCCGGTGGACGTGGTAAAGCTGGTGGGGTAAAGCTGGTTCGCAATGAAGCTGAAGTACGTGAATTTGCTGATAAATGGCTTGGTCAACGTTTGGTTACTTTCCAAACAGATGCTAATGGCCAACCAGTAAATACACTTTATGTAGAAGAAACCGCAGGTATTGCACGTGAACTGTATTTAGGTGCAGTCGTCGATCGTTCTTCACAAAAAGTAGTCTTTATGGCATCAAGTGCTGGCGGGATGAACATTGAAGAAGTAGCGGAAAAAACACCAGAGTTGTTACATAAATTACCGATAGATCCGCTCACCGGCGGAATGCCTTATCAAGGTCGTGAATTGGCATTTAAACTTGGTTTGGAAGGTGATCAAATTAAACAATTCGCCTTTATCTTTACTCAACTGGCAAAACTTTTTGTTGAAAAAGATCTTTCTCTACTTGAAATTAACCCGTTAGTCGTGACAACGGAAGGCAATTTGCTTTGCTTAGACGCGAAAATGGTGGTGGATGGTAATGCCTTATATCGTCAACCAGAGTTAGCGGCGATGCAAGATCCAAGCCAAGAAGATCCGCGCGAAGCACTTGCTGAATCTCATCAATTAAATTATGTAGCATTAGACGGCAATATTGGTTGCATGGTAAACGGTGCAGGGCTTGCTATGGGAACCATGGATATCGTGAAATTACACGGTGGTTTCCCTGCAAACTTCCTTGATGTGGGCGGTGGTGCAACAAAAGAACGTGTTACGGAAGCATTTAAAATTATCTTATCAGATAAAGCAGTGAAAGCGGTATTGGTGAATATCTTCGGTGGTATTGTGCGTTGTGACTTAATCGCGAACGGTATTATTGCAGCGGTAAACGAGGTTGGCGTAAGTGTTCCGGTTGTCGTTCGTTTAGAAGGGAATAATGCTGAACTTGGTCGTGAAATTTTAGCAAAAAGTGGATTAAACATCATTGCAGCAAACAGTTTAACCGATGCTGCGGTACAAGCCGTTAAAGCGGCGGAGGGCAAATAATGTCTATTTTAATTAACAAAGATACAAAAGTAATCTGTCAAGGTTTTACCGGCGGACAAGGTACATTTCACTCTCAACAAGCTTTAGATTACGGTACACAACTTGTTGGTGGCGTTTCTCCGAATAAAGGCGGTACCACACATTTAGGTTTACCGGTATTTAATACGGTACGTGAAGCAGTAGAACAAACTGGTGCAACCGCAAGCGTTATTTATGTTCCAGCGCCAGGTTGTAAAGATGCGATTTTAGAGGCGATTGATGCGGGTATTCAATTGATTATCTGTATTACAGAAGGGATTCCGACTCTCGACATGCTGCAAGTCAAACAACGCCTTAACCAAACCGGCGTTCGTATGATTGGTCCGAATTGCCCGGGTGTCATTACGCCAGATGAGTGTAAAATCGGTATTATGCCGGGTAACATTCATAAGAAAGGAAAAATCGGCATTGTTTCTCGTTCTGGTACGTTAACTTATGAAGCAGTAAAACAAACAACAGATTACGGTTTTGGTCAATCCACTTGTGTTGGTATTGGCGGCGACCCAATTCCGGGTTCAAACTTTATCGATATTCTCAAATTGTTCCAAGAAGATCCTGAAACTGAAGCAATTGTGATGATCGGTGAAATCGGTGGTTCTGCTGAAGAAGAGGCCGCAGCCTTTATCAAAGCGAATGTAACCAAACCAGTAGTAAGTTATATCGCAGGCGTAACTGCGCCGAAAGGTAAACGTATGGGGCATGCCGGTGCTATTATTAGCGGTGGAAAAGGTACAGCAGATGAAAAATTTGCTGCCCTTGAAGCCGCTGGTGTCAAAACTGTACGTAGCTTAGCAGAAATTGGAAATGCACTGAAAAGCATACTTTAATTGTTAATTTTTAGTTAAAAGTTATTTTCTGCCTATTGGGATTGTCTAATAGAAATAGATAAGCTACTATTTACGTGCTTTAGATATTTTATTCATAAATCCCAAAATCTTACATTTTAGCCCATACCTGTTATGGGCTTTTTTTTCGCCTGATTTAGGCGATTTATTTCTACATAAAAGCAAACGTTTGCGTTATAATACTTCCCGTTTTTTCTTTCACACATTAAAAAGGTATTTCAATGCAAACAAATCGTCCAATTCGTCAAGCATTATTAAGTGTTTCCAATAAAACCGGTATCGTAGAATTTGCGCAAGGTTTAGTACAACGTGGCGTTAAGTTACTTTCTACCGGGGGTACTGCAAAATTGTTGGCTGAAAAAGGATTGCCGGTGACGGAAGTTTCCGATTATACCGGTTTTCCTGAAATGATGGATGGTCGGGTAAAAACCTTACATCCTAAAGTGCATGGCGGTATTTTAGGTCGTCGAGGAACGGACGATGAGGTGATGCGTCAGCATGGTATTGAAGGTATTGATATGATTGTCGTCAACCTTTATCCTTTTGCGGAAACTGTTGCAAAACCGAATTGTACATTAGAGGATGCGGTAGAGAATATTGATATTGGCGGTCCAACAATGGTGCGTTCTGCGGCAAAAAATCATAAAGATGTGGCTATCGTTGTTAATAATGCAGATTTTGATGCGATTTTAGCTGAAATGGATCAACATCAAAACAGCTTAACACTAGAAACTCGTTTCGATCTTGCGATTAAAGCTTTTGAGCATACCGCGCAATATGATTCGATGATCGCAAATTATTTTGGTCAATTAGTCAAACCGTATTTTGTGGCAGATGAAGAAGATCCAAATGCGAAGTGCGGTCAATTTCCACGTACTTTGAATTTGAATTTTATTCGGAAACAAACCATGCGTTATGGTGAAAATGGACATCAAAAAGCGGCATTTTATATTGAACAAGAAGTGAAAGAGGCATCTGTTTCTACTGCTAAACAATTGCAAGGTAAGGCATTATCCTACAATAATATTGCGGATACTGATGCGGCGTTAGAATGCGTGAAAAGTTTTGCTGAACCGGCTTGCGTTATTGTAAAACACGCCAATCCTTGCGGTGTTGCCTTAGGTGAAGATATTTTAGATGCCTACAATCGTGCTTATCAAACGGATCCAACTTCTGCATTTGGTGGCATCATTGCGTTTAATCGTGAATTAGATGAAGCCACTGCGAAAGCGATTGTTGAGCGTCAATTTGTCGAAGTGATTATTGCGCCGAGTGTCAGCCAAGGAGCGCAAGAAGTCGTTAAAGCGAAGAAAAATGTACGTTTGTTAGCCTGTGGTGAATGGGATGGCGCGCAAGCCCGCTTGGATTTCAAGCGAGTTAACGGTGGATTATTGGTACAAGAAGCGGATTTAGGTATGGTGGGCATTGAAGATTTAGAAGTGGTCAGCAAACGCCAACCAACGGAACAGGAGTTAAAAGATTTATTATTCTGCTGGAAAGTGGCGAAATTTGTGAAATCTAATGCTATTGTCTATGCAAAAAATAATCAAACTATCGGTATTGGCGCAGGTCAAATGAGTCGCGTTTATTCGGCAAAAATTGCTGGTATTAAAGCGCAAGATGAAGGATTGGAAGTCAAAGGTTGTGTCATGGCGTCTGATGCTTTCTTCCCATTCCGTGATGGAATTGATGCTGCTGCAAAAGTGGGCATTGAATGTGTTATCCACCCGGGTGGTTCAATGCGTGATCAAGAAGTGATTGATGCAGCAAATGAGCATAATATGGTGATGGTATTGACGAAAATGCGCCATTTCCGTCATTAAAATTCTTGTTACTTTTCTTTACGTTGCCATAAAACCTTTAGGGTTCGAACGTCGGCGTTGCTGGTGGCACGTAGTACGAGCGTAGTGAGTAATGAAAAGTCACCAAAAGAAAGGGTCCTTGCTTTGCCTTATTTTTAGCTGGCAAAGAAGGGAACCCGATAAGTTATCAAGTGCGGTAGAATTTTTAAACATTTTCAAATCAACGAAGAATAACAACGAAGTTGGGTGCACTTTCTTTTGGCTTTGCATGAATAAAAAAGTAAGTCGCATATCGTGCGAAACCCGATTTATATAAACGCTCGAAATTAATGTAAAGCAAATTTAAAATTAATTGTAAGGTTTGAAATTAACTTCGAACAACCAAAAGGACATAAAAATGAATATCTTAATCATCGGTAATGGCGGTCGTGAACACGCATTAGCTTGGAAAGTAGCACAATCTCCTTTAGCCGACCGCGTGTTTGTTGCACCGGGTAATGCGGGAACAGCGCGTGAAAGTGCGGTGGAAAATGTGGCGATTTCGGCAACGGATGTACCGGCGCTGGTAAAATTTGCGCAAGAAAAGCAAATCGGTTTGACCATCGTTGGACCGGAAGCACCGTTGGTCGTTGGTGTGGTAGATGCTTTTGAGCAAGCGGGTTTGACTATCTTTGGGCCACGTCAATCGGCGGCGCAATTGGAAGGCTCAAAAGCCTTTACTAAAGATTTTTTAGCCCGTCACCATATTCCGACAGCGGAATACCGTAATTTTACCGAGATTGCGCCGGCGTTGGTTTACGTGCGTGAAAAGGGTGCGCCGATTGTGATTAAAGCAGATGGCTTGGCTGCTGGGAAAGGCGTGATTGTGGCGATGACATTGCAGGAAGCTGAAGCGGCAATTAAAGATATGCTATCAGGCAATGCGTTTGGTGAAGCAGGCAGCCGAGTGGTCATTGAGGAATTTTTAGATGGTGAAGAAGCCAGCTTTATCGTGATGGTGGATGGTGAACACGTTGAGCCAATGGCAACCAGTCAAGATCATAAACGTGTTGGTGAGCAAGATAAAGGCTTGAATACCGGAGGCATGGGGGCTTATTCTCCGGCGCCGGTGGTAACACCTGAAATTCATCAGCGCGTGATGGAACAGATTATTTATCCGACTGTGCGCGGTATGGCGGCGGAAAATAATGTGTATAAAGGCTTTTTGTATGCCGGGTTGATGATTGATAAACAAGGGCAGCCGAAAGTGATTGAGTTTAACTGTCGTTTTGGCGATCCGGAAACGCAGCCGATCATGATGCGTATGAAATCGGATTTGGTTGAACTTTGCTTACAAGCCTGCGCCGGAAAATTAGATGAGATCCAATCCGAATGGCACGAACAAGCCGCGTTGGGCATTGTGCTTGCTGCTGAGGGGTATCCGAACGATTATCGCAAAGGCGATGAAATTTATGGATTGCCAAGCCAAGCGAGTCAGGATGAAAAAGTGTTCTTAGCCGGTGTTGCCGAGCAAGCCGGTAAACTAGTGACCAGCGGTGGGCGCGTACTTTGTGCTACAGCATTGGGGAATTCAGTTTTTGAAGCACAGCAAAAAGCGTTAAAATTGGCGGAACAAATTCAATGGCAAGGGCGTTTTTATCGTCGTGACATTGGTTATCGTGCGGTGGCGAGAGAACAGCAAAAGTAAAGTGCGGTCATTTTTTATGAAATTTATTCATTTAAAAAATGAAAAATTAGCAATCAAATTTTAATTAAAAATTATTGTAGAACAGGGTAAACTATATCCCATCATTTCCATCACTTATGAGGACAAAACAATGTTAAAAAGAAGTATGAATATTGCAGATTACGATCCGGTATTGTGGCAAGCAATCCAAGATGAAAATCGTCGTCAAGAAGAGCATATTGAGTTGATTGCATCTGAGAACTACGCTAGCCCACGTGTTATGGAGGCGCAAGGTTCTCAGTTTACTAATAAATATGCGGAAGGTTACCCGGGTAAACGCTATTATGGTGGTTGCGAGTATGCGGATATTGTGGAGCAATTAGCCATTGATCGTGCAAAAGAATTGTTTGGCGCAGATTATGCAAACGTACAACCGCATTCCGGTTCACAAGCAAACGCCGCTGTTTATATGGCATTGTTAAATCCGGGCGATACGATTTTAGGGATGAGTTTGGCGCATGGTGGACATTTGACTCATGGGGCGTCAGTGAGTTTCTCCGGTAAAATTTATCATGCGGAACAGTATGGTATTACTGCAGATGGCGTGATTGATTACGATGCGTTGCGTAAACAAGCACACGAAGTAAAACCAAAAATGATCGTAGGTGGTTTCTCGGCGTATTCTCAAGTGGTGGATTGGGCAAAAATGCGTGAAATTGCCGATGAAGTTGGGGCATATTTGTTTGTGGACATGGCGCACGTTGCCGGTCTTATTGCTGCCGGTGTTTACCCAAGCCCAATGCCTTATGCGCACGTGGTAACCACCACTACGCACAAAACCCTAGCCGGTCCTCGCGGTGGTTTGATTTTGGCAAACGGTGATGAAGAACTATACAAAAAATTAAATAGCGCTGTATTCCCTGCGGGTCAAGGTGGTCCGTTGGTACACGTGATTGCAGCAAAAGCAGTTTGCTTTAAAGAAGCCCTTGAGCCTGAATTTAAAACTTACCAAGCGAATGTAGTGAAAAATGCGAAAGCCATGGTGGACGTATTTAAACAACGTGGCTATAACGTGGTGTCAAACGGTACTGAAAACCATTTATTCTTAGTGGATTTAGTGAGTCATGGATTAACCGGTAAAGCTGCCGATGCCGCATTAGGTCGCGCTAATATCACGGTTAACAAAAATGCAGTGCCAAATGATCCGCAAAAACCGTTTATTACCTCGGGTATCCGTGTCGGTACGCCTTCTGTGACCCGTCGTGGTTTTAATGAAGAAGATGTGAAAGTGTTAGCCGGTTGGATGTGTGATGTATTAGACAGCATTGGCAAAGAAAACCACGAGCAAGTGATTGCCGAAACAAAAGCAAAAGTGTTAGACATTTGTAAACGTCTTCCGGTATATGCTTAATTTTGCTTTTATTTTATATTTAGCGGCGGTGAATATCGCCGCTTATTTTTTGATGTATCGCGACAAACAAAAAGCAATAAAACAGCAATGGCGCATTCCGGAAAAAACCTTGTTTTTATTGTCGTTGTGCGGCGGTTTTATCGGCGTACATTTGGCAATGAAACATTTTCGTCATAAAACGCAACATGTAAGCTTTAGCGTTGTGGTGAGTTTGAGCGCCATTTTGTGGATAGTGATATTGCCTTGGTGGTATGTACAACATTAAAAAATGCATAAAAAATGACCGCACTTTCAGCTATATCAAGCAATATGTAGAAGAAAAGTGCGGTCTTTTTTTTGAGTTTTTTTACACAATAATTTAAGGTTTTCTTGCTGCAAGCCAACCTTTAATTCGCTCAACACCTTCGCGTAAATGTTCAATATCGCGAGTATAAGCGAAACGGAGATAATGCTGTGTTCCGTTACGCCCAAAATCAATGCCCGGCGTGGCAGCAACTTGAATTTCGCGTAGCATTTCTTGTGCAAATTCATAGCAATTGTCAGTATATTTTGACACATCCGCCCATAAATAAAAGGCGCCTTGCGGTTTAAATTCAATGGTAAAAATATCGCTTAATTGGCGATATAAAAAATCACGGCGTTGGCGGAATTTTTCTTTTACCTCGTCTAAATAGTCTTGGTCAAAGGCTTCCAGCGCGGCATATTGGCTCAAAGTTGGGGCAGAAATAAAAATATTTTGTGCAATAATTTCTGCTTCTCGAACCTTATTCTCCGGCACGATAATCCAACCTAAGCGCATTCCCGGCATACAAAAATATTTGGAAAATCCGTTGATAACATAGGCGTTAGGGTTAAATTGCAAGGCACTGGCAGCTTGTTCGTCATACACTAAACCATGATAAAGTTCGTCAGAAATAAAGGCTATTTGATGCGCCATGCAATAGTCATTTAGGGCTTTCAAACGTTCGGGGCGGTAAATATTGCCGGTTGGATTTGCCGGCGAGGAAATTTGTAGCGCTTGAATGGCACGTCCCTGTAATTGTGCTGGCGATAATTGATAATAATCCTGTTTATCCACCGGCATAAATTCTGGTTCAATATCCATCATATAAGCGAAGTTTTTGTAGCAAGGATACGCCGGATCCGTTAAGCCGAGTTTATCGCCTTTATTTAAGGTGAGCGCGTATGCCACCAAAAACGCGCCGCTGGTTCCGGGAGTTAATAACACGCGATTGGGCGTAATTTTTACACCATAAGTGCGGTCATAATATTGGCAGATTTTATCGCGTAACGCCACCAGTCCTAAACTTTCGGTATAGCTGAATTGTTGTGCTTCGACTGCTTGCAGCAAGGCTTGCGTCACTTTAGGTGAGGGTGCGAGATCGGGCTGACCGATTTCAAAGTGGATGGCATTCGGGTATTTTGCCGCTTCACGCACGATATCCATGACGATAAAAGCCGACATATTGTCACAGCGCATAATATTTCCTTTTTTTTGATCTTTTTTTGTTTCTTAAGATTTTCTTAATCTTTATTTGTTTAAATATCCTCATCAAAGCGAATGAGAGTCGCTTTGTATAAACCCCAAATTTAGTAAGGAGATTTATGATGAAGAAAATTAGTTTAGCAACAATTTTAGTATTATCAACTGTTAGTATTGTAGCAAGTGCAAATTATGGTTCAAATAATGACGCTATGCGTCCCGGCTACTGTAATGGAACCCAAGGTACGCAAGCGGGAAATTGTACCGGTCCGCGCATGATGGATGGACATCATCGTGGCGGAATGCGTGCGGGCGGTTTTATGAATTCTAACCAACCAGTGGCGAATATCTCGCAACAAGAGACTTGGAAAGATGATCAATACATTGTTTTACAAGGTAAAATTGTTGAACAAGTGGGCAAAGATGATTATCGCATCAAAGATGCCAGCGGCGAAATGGTGGTTGAGATCGAACGTGGCGCTTGGCGCGGACAAGATGTTTCGCCAAATGATGAAGTGAAATTATATGGTGAAGTGGATAAATCTTGGAATAAAACCGAAGTAGAAATTCATCGTGTAGAAAAAGTGCAATAATTTTTTATCGCAAATTCCTGATTTTCGGTTAAACTTAATTAATAGAATTAGTCGGGGTGCTTGTTTGAGGCAGGCTGAGATGAGACCCGTGAACCTGATGCAGTTAGCACTGACGGAGGAAACTAGTTTTTAAGGTTTTACCCTGTTTTAGTGCTAAATATTGAGTATTTAATTAGAAACAGGAGTAAATATGAGCGTAATTAACCGTTTGATTCAACAAGCTAACTTGCAATGGGAAGCATATATTGAACATCCTTTCGTGATGCAATTGGCACAAGGTACATTGGCTAAATCCTGTTTTCAGCATTATCTGAAACAGGATTATTTGTATTTGTTCCAATACAGTCGGGCGTTATCATTAGGCATTTTTAAAGCCGATAATTTTAACCAAATTCGCGCGGCGCACCGTGCCAATGAGGCATTGCTAAGCGAAATTGAATTACATATTGATTTTTGTCGCCAATGGGGGATTTCCATTGAAGAATTAACCAATTTGCCTGAATCGCCGGCTTGTGTTGCTTATACTCGTTATGTGTTGGATTGTGGTATAAAAGGCGGTTTGCCGGAACTTTATGCAGCATTAGCACCTTGTATGTTAGGTTATGCGGAAATCGGGCGGCGTTTGTCGAGTCGAGACAGAGTTGAAAATAATCCTTATCAAGCTTGGATTGATACCTATGCTAGTGATGAATTTCAACAAGCGGCGCAAGAGTTTGCGACGATGTTTGATGCGCTTTGTGTGGGCTTAACCGAACAACAATTGGCAAATCTGGAGCAAATTTTTACCACAGCCACGCGAATGGAAATAGCCTTTTGGGAAATGGGATTAGCATTAAATTAGCGGCGTTTTGTTGGGAAACTTGCAAAAATAAAGTAAAAGTGCGGTGAAAAAAATGCGAATTTTATTAATTGAAGATGATTCCATGATTGGCGACGGGCTAAAAATCGGATTAACTAAATCCGGTTTTAGTGTAGATTGGTTTACTGATGGTCAAACCGGCTTGGAGGCGATCAAATCGGCGCCTTATGATGCAGTGGTGTTGGATCTTACTTTGCCGAAAATGGATGGGTTGGATATTTTGCAAATATGGCGCCGAAATGATGAAGATGTGCCGGTATTAATTTTAACTGCTCGAGATACTTTAGATGAGCGAGTGACGGGATTACAGCGTGGTGCAGATGACTATTTGTGTAAACCCTTTGCGCTAGCTGAAGTGGTGGCTCGTCTGCAAGCACTTATTCGTCGACGTTACGGGCAAGTCAATCCGGTTTTGCTACATAGCTTGGTCAAACTAGATCCAAATTCTCGTAAAGTGTATTTAGGGGAACAAGAAATTAATTTAACAACTCGAGAATATAAGTTGCTTGAATTGTTTATGTTAAATAAAGAACGAGTGTTGTCACGTAGTTTTATTGAAGAGAAATTATATACTTGGGATGATGAAGTGAGCAGCAATGCTTTGGAAGTGCATATTTATAATTTGCGCCAAAAATTAGGTAAGCAGTTCATTCGCACGGTACATGGTGTGGGCTATGCGTTAGGAAAAAATGATGAAATTGAGGAAAAATAATAGCTTACGCTTTCGTCTGATCATTGTTTTATCATTAAGTGCGATCATTATTTGGCTAATTTCGACCTCTGTGGCGTGGCTGCAAGTGCGTAAAGAAGTGAACGAAGTATTTGATGCACAGCAAATTTTATTTGCTAAACGCTTGGCAAATTCAGATTTGCGCTTAATTTTAACTGAAAATCGACGGTCGGAATTGGTGAAAGGGCATCAACGTCGTATGCATATGATGAAAAAAGCGGAATTTGATGATGATGCTTTAGCTTTTGCAATTTTTGCGCCAAATGGTGATATTTTGCTAAGTGATGGGCAGAATGGTGATAACTTTATTTTTGCACCTGAAATCGGGTTTTCTACCATGAAACTGCGTCATGATGACGACGATGATGAATGGCGGATTTTTTGGATGCCGATGCGCGGTGGACCTTTTATGGTCGCGGTTGGGCAAGAAATAGATTATCGCGAAGATTTGGTATATGGCATGGTATTCGGGCAAATGTGGATTTGGTTTGCCAGTTTGCCTTTTTTACTTGGCATCATTATTTGGATTATTCATCGTGAAATGCAGCGTTTACACTATGTAGGGCAATTAGTGCAGCAGCGTAAACCAGAGGATAATAGCAAATTGCCGGTACATCATGTGCCGAATGAGATTTTGCCCTTAGTGGAAAGTCTGAACAGTTTTTTTGAACGAACCTCAAATTCTTTGTTGCGCGAACGTCGTTTTACCTCTGATGCTGCACATGAATTGCGCAGTCCGCTGGCGGCATTGCGTATTCAAACGGAGGTGGCGCAAATGGCTGAAGATGATCGCGTGATGCGCGAACAGGCGTTGAAAAATTTAACGCAAGGCATTGATCGCGCAACGCAATTGGTAGAGCAGCTATTGACCCTTTCTCGTTTAGATAATTTGAAAGCCTTGGAAAATTTACAAACGGTACATTGGGAGAAATTAATTCCATCTTTATTGGGCGAGCTTTATTTTCAAGCACAGAAACACCAAACCGAATTGCAATTTGAGCATTATGCCACACCACCGGAGCAACAGGGGCAGCCTTTGTTATTGTCATTAATGTTGCGCAATATTATTGATAATGCTATTCGCTATTGTCCGGATAATTCGTTAATTAAAGTAAGTTTGTATCAAGATCGTATTGTAGTGGAAGACAATGGCGGCGGTGTGAGTTATGAGGATTTGCAAAAATTAGGACAACGTTTTTATCGACCAGCGGGTCAAAATGAAAAGGGGAGTGGGCTGGGATTATCGATTGTACGACGCATTGCCGAGTTGCACCACTATCAAGTGCGGTTAGAAAATCGTGTAAATGCGCAACAGCAAAGAGGGCTCAACGTCAGTATTTTATTAAATGAGTAGAAGATCCGAGGATCTTCTACCGCTTAGGTTATTTTACTGCCATTTCTTTAATGCGAAATTCATTCCCGCTTTGGCGTTGTAAATGTACACTTTGGCAAAGCGGGCAACAATCTTGGTAAGCCTCAACTTCCACCTCTTTTTGGCATTGCCAACACCAGGCTTTTGCCGGAAGATGGATAAAATGTAATTTGCAATGTTCTGCAATGGTCTCTTTGCGGATAATTTCAAAGCAAAATTCCACCGCACTTTGTTCTACACAAGATAGCGCACCAAGCTCCAACCAAATATCGGTAACTTCATTGATATGATGTTTTTGGCGTTGTTGCTCAATAATTTCCATCATATTTTGACACAGCGACATTTCATGCATCATCCTATCCTTACATAAAATTGGCACCGATAAAGGTGCCAATCTGTTATTATGCTTTTTGTTTCATTGCTGGGAATAAAATTACATCGCGAATAGACGCCGCATTAGCAAATAACATTGCCAAACGGTCAATACCCAATCCTTCGCCGGCTGTTGGTGGTAAACCGTGTTCAAGTGCGGTCACAAAATCGTCATCTTTGAACATGGCTTCATCATCCCCCGCTTCTTTTGCGGCAACTTGTGCATCAAAACGCTCTGCTTGATCTTCGGCATCATTTAATTCAGAGAAACCGTTACCGATTTCGCGTCCGCCGATAAATAATTCAAAGCGATCGGTGACTTCCGGATTGTCGTCATTACGACGGGCAAGTGGCGAAATTTCCGCAGGATGCGCCATCAAGAAGGTCGGCTGAATTAAGTGATGTTCTGCCACTTCTTCAAAAATTGCATTAACAAGGCTACCTAATCCCCATGATTTTTGTACTTCAATCCCCAGTTTTTCCGCTAAGGCTTTAGCACGATCGACGCCATATAAATCCGCTTTGACAATACCTTTACTCGCACCATATTTCAACACCGCATCATGCATAGTAATACGTTCAAACGGTTTGCCGAAATCAAATTCATATTCGCCATAAGGGACAATGGTTGTACCTAAAATATCTAACGCTAATTTGCGTAATAATTCTTCGGTGTTATCCATTAAATCGTGGTAATCCGCATAAGCTTGATAATATTCCAGCATGGTAAATTCCGGATTATGACGCACCGAAACCCCTTCGTTACGGAAATTGCGGTTAAGCTCAAATACACGCTCAAATCCGCCAACCACCAAGCGTTTTAAGAATAATTCTGGCGCAATACGGAGATACATATCGATATCCAACGCATTGTGATGTGTGACAAACGGACGCGCGGCGGCACCACCTGGAATCACTTGCAACATTGGTGTTTCTACTTCCATAAAGCCTTTAGAAATAAAATATTCGCGGATACCGGCAATGACTTTGGAGCGGATTACAAAGGTACGACGAGATTCTTCATTAGAAATTAAATCTAAATAACGTTGACGATAACGGGTTTCTTGGTCACTTAGCCCATGGAATTTATCCGGTAATGGGCGTAAGGCTTTGGTCAACAATTGAACGTCATGCGCTTTCACGGTTAATTCATTGGTTTTGGTTTTAAATAAGGTGCCTTTCACGCCAACAATATCGCCAAGATCCCAGTTGCCGACATCTTCAGCATATACACCTTCTGGCAAATTATCGCGCGCTACATAAAGTTGAATACGACCGCTCATATCTTGTAAAGTGATAAAAGTCGCTTTTCCCATAGCGCGACGGGTCATAATACGGCCAGCCACTTTTACTTCAATATTCTGCGTTTTAAGCTCTTCACCGTCCAACGCATCATATTGCTGATGTAAATTTTGCGCAAGCGCATCGCGACGGAAGTTATTTGGAAACGGATTTCCTTTTTCACGCAACGCCGCTAATTTTTCGCGACGTACCGCCATTTCACCGTGAAAATCAAGTTCTGGAGTTTGTTGTTCTGACATTTTTGTTACCTTAATTTACTGTAAATTTATATTAAATCGGGTTGATTATAATCCGGCTTTTAAACTCGCTTCGATAAAACGGTCCAAGTCACCATCTAATACCGCCTGCGTATTACGATTTTCAACGCCGGTGCGTAAGTCTTTAATTCTAGAATCATCCAGCACATAAGAGCGAATTTGGCTGCCCCAACCAATATCGGATTTGGATTCTTCCAGCGCTTGTTTTTCCGCATTTTTCTTCATCATTTCCATTTCATACAATTTCGCTTTTAATTGTTTCATGGCTTGATCTTTATTTTGATGTTGTGAACGCCCGTTTTGGCATTGCACGACAATACCGCTTGGAATATGCGTAATTCTGACCGCACTTTCGGTTTTGTTAACGTGCTGACCGCCAGCGCCGGAAGCGCGATACACATCAATACGTAAATCTGCCGGATTGATTTCAATATCAATATCCTCATCAATTTCCGGATAAACGAAGGCAGCACTAAATGAGGTATGACGTCGATTATTCGAATCAAACGGGCTTTTGCGTACTAAACGGTGAATACCGGTTTCGGTACGTAACCAACCAAAAGCATATTCGCCACAAACACGAATTGTGGCGGATTTAATACCCGCGACATCTCCGTCGGAAACTTCTACCAATTCAGTTTTAAAGCCTTTGCTTTCAGCCCAGCGCAAATACATCCGCAAGAGCATTTCCGTCCAATCTTGCGCTTCGGTTCCGCCGGATCCCGCTTGTAGATCCACATAACAATCCGCGGCATCATGCGGACCGCTAAACATACGACGAAATTCTAGAGTAGCGAGTTTTTGTTCAAGATCATCAAGTTCGGCAACTGCTTCGTGAAAGGTTTCTTCATCGTCAGCTTCCATCGCCAGTTCCAACAAACCTTCCACATCTTCTAAGCCTTGTTCCAATTGGCGAATGGTATTCACAATCACTTCCAATGAGGAACGTTCTTTGCCTAGCGCTTGTGCTTTTTCCGGTTCATTCCAAATATCTGGCTGTTCCAATTCGGCGTTGACTTCTTCTAATCGTTCAACTTTGACATCAAAGTCAAAGATACCCCCGAAGTACTTTGGTACGGGCGTCAAGATCAGCGATTTTATTTTTTATTGGATTAATTTCAAACATCATACATCTAAACATCAAGTGGTTTTTTAAACCTTTAATTATACGTGAGTTTTATTGGATTTGGTAGTGGAAAGCCGAGATTAGCGGATTTTCTTTGCGTAAATTGAGGGGGGAGTATTAGCTTGTTTTATCCGCTTGTGATAGAATTCTGCCATTATTTTGTCAGCAAAAAACTAGGAACAAAAAATGAAGAAAATAATGACCGCACTTTCGCTTGCGGCGATGTCAATTTCTGCCCTCGCGAATGAGGCGGCGATTAGTGCGCAATTTAAAAAGTTAGGTGCGAGTTCAGTGGAAGTTAAACCGTCGCCGATTGCAAATTTAAAAACGGTCGTCACAGATAATGGGATCTTTTATGCCTCGCAAGACGGAAAATATATTTTACAAGGCAAATTATTTGAGCTAACTGACAAAGGACCTGTGGATATTTCTAACGCGTTACTGATGGATAAATTAAATAGTCATAAAGATGAGATGATTATTTACCCGGCAAAAAATGAAAAACACGTTGTAACTATTTTTACCGACATTACTTGTCCGTATTGCCAAAAATTACACCAACAAATGAAAGAATATAACGATTTGGGGATTACCATTCGTTACTTAGCATTTCCTCGCGCGGGGTTGAATAACAATACCGCCAAACAAATGGAAGCGATTTGGAGTGCGAAAGATCCGGCATTTGCGTTTAATGAATATGAAAAAGGCAATGCGCAATCGCAGTTAAAAACCCCGAATATCGTCAAAAAACATTATGAATTGGGATTGCAATTCGACGTGCGTGGCACGCCGAGTATTGTGACCGAAAAAGGGGAAGTGTTTGGCGGATATTTAGAACCGCAAGCCTTATTAGCCGCCCTAGAAGAATAGTAGAAGAATAATACTCACAAATAATGTAGGCACAATAATCTTGTTACAATGAATAAAACCATTCAGCGCAGAGTTGTATTAGGCAGCGAGCCGGTTGCGGAGCATCCGCTGCTGGATCGTTTATATCGCGCAAGAAATATTCAAAACGCGCAACAATTAGACCGCACTTTATCCGCAATGCTGGCGCCAAATTTATTGCGTGGCATGGAAAGTGCGGTGAATTTATTGGTTAAATTCCGGCAAAATGGCGGACAAATCGTGGTGGTTGGCGATTTTGATGCAGATGGTGCGACCAGTACTGCCTTGATGGTGCAAGCCCTACAACAATTGGGTTTTCCTTATGTGGATTTTTTAGTACCAAACCGTTTTGAGCAAGGTTATGGGCTAAGTGTTGAGGTGGCTAAATTGGCGCTGGAAAAAGGCGTCGAGCTGTTGATTACGGTGGACAATGGCATATCCTCATTTGAAGGCGTGGATTTTTTAAAACAACATCAGGTCGATGTGCTGATTACTGATCACCATTTACCGGCGGAAACATTGCCTGCGGCAGATGCTATCGTTAACCCGAATTTGTCGCAGTGCGACTTTCCGTCAAAATCGTTATCCGGCGTGGGTGTGGCTTTTTATGTTATGCTGGCATTACGCGCCAAACTACGGGAATTGGGCTTTTTTACTCAACAAACCCAACCTAACTTTGCCGACCTATTGGATTTGGTTGCTTTAGGTACCATCGCTGATGTGGTTCCACTGGATCAAAATAATCGCATTTTAGCTTATCAAGGATTGGCAAGAATTCGTGCCGAGCGTTGTCGCTGCGGTATTCGCGCTTTAGCGGAAGTAGCAAATCGCGAATTGTCGCGTTTTACCGCTGCTGATTTAGGCTTTGCCATCGGTCCGCGTTTAAATGCTGCGGGGCGCTTGGATAATATGTCCGTTGGTGTTGAATTATTGCTGGCGGAAGATATGCCAAGCGCGCGTGCCTTAGCGTTGGAGCTGGATGGGTTAAATCAGACCCGTAAAGAAATTGAGCAAGGCATGAAACTGGAAGCCTTAGAAATTTGTCGAAATTTGACCGCACTTCAACAAAGTGTACCGATAGCGATTACGTTATATCAAGCGGATTGGCATCAGGGCGTTTTGGGGATTTTGGCATCTAGAATTAAAGAGCAATTTCATCGCCCGGTCATTGCTTTTGCTCAAGATCAACCCGGCATTCTCAAAGGCTCGGCGCGTTCTATTGAAGGGTTGCATATTCGTGATGTGTTGGAACGTATTCATTCTCGTTACCCACAATTGATCCTAAAATTTGGCGGTCATGCTATGGCGGCGGGCTTAAGTATTGTGGAAGATCAATTTGAACAATTTCAGCAAGTGTTCAGCCAAACGGTGAGTGAGATGTTGGAGCAAGATAAATTGCAAGGTGTGGTTTGGACAGATGGGGAATTGGACGTACAATCCCTAAATTTAGAAACCGCAGAGTTGCTACGCAATGCAGGACCTTGGGGGCAAGCCTTTCCTGAACCGATGTTTGATGGGGAGTTTCGTGTATTGCAGCAAAATTTACTGGCGGAAAAACATTTAAAAATGATGGTGGAATCCGTTCATGGCGGACCGCTTTTAGATGCGATCGCGTTTAATGTAGATCGACGTTATTATCCGGATCTTTCCATTAAACGGGCTAGGTTGGCGTACAAATTAGACGTCAACGAGTTTCGTGGCAATCGCAGAGTGCAATTATTAATTGACTATATTGAACCATTGAATGAATAAATTATGTGGAAACGTTGCTTTTTAATATGCTTGTTGGCTTGTTCTCCGTTGGCGTTGGCTGATACCTCCGGCGAAACCAAAAATCCAGCACAATTACCGGCAAAAATCGGCGGTTTTGAGGATGGAAAAGACTATTTTTCCTATCCGGAGCAGCAACGCATTCCCTATCGTTCGGATAAGAAAATTCTTATTCAATTTTTCTTTGATTATGATTGTCGCGTATGTTCAGCTGCGCTGGATACCTTAACGCTATACAGCCAAATTAATGCAGATAAAGTGGTGTTAAACGAAATTCCGGTGGCAACAGATAAGAGCCAATTGAGTGCGACCATCTTTTTTACGCTGAATACGATGCAGGCGGAACATGTTTCGGAAAGTTTGTTATTTGAAACATCCGAAAAACAGCGCTATATGAAGTTGATGGATTTCAATCAATTGGTGCATTGGATAAGCAGCCAGCATTTAAATATAGATCAATTTATCCAATTATTTCATTCTGATAGTGTGAAAAATCAAGTTAGCCATGCAGTTGAATTAACCGAAGAATATGGGGTTTTCACCTTTCCTTATGTGATTATTGACGGGCGTTATGTGCTGACTGCGAGTACATTATACAGTGATGATTATAGCTTTGCGGTGCTGGATTTTTTATTAAATAAACTACAACAAGAGAAAAAATAATGAAAATTGGTATTGTTGGTGCGATGGCACAAGAAGTGGAAATGTTGTCGCAATTGATGACAGAAAAAACAGAAGTAAAATTAGCCAATTTTACTCTTTATGAAGGTAAAATAGCGGGAAAATCCGTGGCGTTAGTGCAATCGGGTATCGGAAAAGTGGCAGCGGCAATTGGAACAACCGCATTATTGCAGATGGCGAAGCCGGATGTGGTAATCAATACGGGATCTGCCGGCGGCGTGGCGGCGGGATTGTCCGTGGGAGATGTGGTGATTTCTACAGAAACACGTTACCATGATGCAGATGTCACCGCGTTTGGTTATGAAAAAGGGCAGTTACCGGCTTGTCCGCCGGCATTTATTTCTGATGAAAAATTGACCGCACTTGTCGCTAAAGTAGCAGCGGAGCAAGGACAATCGGTGAAATTCGGCCTGATTTGTTCCGGCGACAGTTTTATCAATAGTACGGATAAATTGGCACAGATTAAACAAGATTTTCCGCAAGTGATTGCAGTTGAAATGGAAGCAGCGGCGATTGCGCAAGTGTGTCACAGTTTTGCAGTGCCTTTTGTGGTGGTACGCGCTATTTCTGATGCCGGTGACGGTGCGGCAACCATGTCGTTTGAAGAATTTTTACCGTTAGCGGCAAAAAAATCCTCGGAAATGATTTTAGCGTTATTACCGCTATTAGATTGATCTTTTGAGCATAAAATCCAATAAAAAATGACCGCACTTTGAGCGATTTGGCTATCGAAGTGCGGTTAATTTTTTGTAAGTTTTATTTCTCGCGTGCGACTTGTAACGGAGAGAAACTTTGCGCGACGGGCATAATTTCAATACGGTTGATATTGACGTGCGCCGGTTGTTGATAAATCCATAAAATGGTATTGGCAATATCTTCCGGCTGAATATATTCTACGCCTTGATACACGGTTGCTGCTTTTTGGTCATCACCTTTGAAACGTACGTTAGAAAATTCCGTACCGCCACATAATCCCGGTTCGACGTTGGTGACACGCACTTTCGTGCCAGCTAAATCGGCGCGCAAATTCAGGCTGAATTGTTCCACGTAAGCTTTGGTGGCGCCATAAACATTGCCGCCCGGGTAAGGATAGGTTCCGGCGATAGAGCCGAGATTGATAATATGCCCTTGATTACGCTCCACCATTGCCGGCAGTAGTTTGTGCGTCAAATACGTCAGCCCGAGAATATTGGTGTCGATCATGGTTTTCCAATCAGCAAATTTAGCTTTGTGGGCTGGTTCCAAGCCAAGTGCCAATCCGGCATTATTGACCAATAAATCAATTTGTTGCCAATTTTCTGGCAATTGAGAAAGCGCTTGATCAATCTGGCTTGGCACGGAAATATCCATGGCTAACGGATAAAAATTTTCACCTAATTGTTGTTGCAATTGCATCAATTTATCTGTGCGGCGGGCGGCGCCAATCACGCGATACCCTGCTTTAACCAAGGCAATGCAAGTGGCTTTGCCAAAACCGGAAGATGCACCCGTTACTAAAATACTCATATTATCCTCCTCATAATTGTTGCAAATAATTTTTGCCTAATGAATTCATTTGGCGCAAAATCCAACGCTGTTTTTTCTTGACATAAGCGCTAGGTTTATTCACTTTAAAAATCAGTGGGTTAGGTAAAACTGACGCTAATAATGCGGCTTCTTCCCGTGAGAGATTTTTAGCTGATTTTTGGAAAAAATGCCGGCTGGCTGCTTCTACGCCAAAAATTCCATTGCCAAATTCAGCAATATTTAAATACACCTCTAAGATACGCTTTTTCGACCATAATAATTCCAAATTTAAGGTCATCGGTACTTCTAATCCTTTACGCAACCAACTTTGTCCATGCCATAAATACAGATTTTTAGCAGTTTGCTGGGAAATAGTGGAACCACCGCGTACCTTTTTGCTTTTTTGATTGTATTTTAAGGCGCTTTTAATGGCTTCCCAATCAAATCCGTAATGGCTTGGAAAATGTTGATCTTCGGCAGCAATAGCGGCAAGTTGCATTGTCCACGAGATATTATCTAAGCTTACCCATTGATAATTAACATCATAGGTAAAATCGCCTTGTAGTAAATGCCCAATTTTTTGTTGCGCCATATAAGCGGAAAAGGGCAGCGGAACAAAGCGAAAAAAAAGGGTGGCGCCGATAAAAAATAAAATAATCCGTCCTAGCCAAACCCAACCGCGTTTTTTGATCAACGAAATGATTTTACTGATTTTTACTTTGCTCATCGAGTTGCTCTTTAATCCAGCCCATAAATTCCGGCGGCATAGTTTTGATCATATTGGAGCCTCTGGTGATGGTCGCTGCGCTAGTATTTAAATTTTGTTGAATTTCTCGTTGTGAGAGGTTTTTATCCAATAGTTGCGCCACAATTTGCAAGCGCAATCCAACTGCATCACGTTCATCCGCCGTTAATAATAATGTGAGCAATTCTTGCTCTTTTTCTTGTTCAAATGCGGTGCGTAACATTGAAATAAAAGCATTCCATTGATCCATATTGCGACTAATATACATATTTACCTCATTATTATTAAACTAAGATACTATTGAACTAGTATAATCTATTATTTTCCTCTTGGGTAAATTTTTGCAAGGGTTTGTGCTGCAAAATTTGATAATAATAGGCATAAGCCAATACATTTTGCACGTAACCGCGCGTTTCATAAAAGGGAATTGAAGCAACAAATTCCGCCATGGATAAGCGACCTTGGGATTTCTCCAACCAGCTATCTACGCGGCGTGCGCCTGCATTGTAGGCGGCGGCGATTAAAATGCGGTTGTCTCCGTATTTTTCATATAATTCCTGCAAATGCGTGGTACCTAGCATAATATTATCAATCGGATCAAACAATTGCTTTTCATTATTATAAGGCAAACGGAATTTTTGTGCGGTTAGTTTAGCGGTAGTTGGCAGCAATTGCATCAATCCACGCGCATCGGCGGAAGAGGATACATCGGCGCGCCAGGCGCTTTCTTGACGAGCAATCGCCATGGCAAAAGTGCGGTCAATATTTCGCTTGTTTAGCCATAAATCAAACCAGGTTTGATAGGCGTTTGGTAATCGTAATGCCAGATAATCCCAGGCTTTGGCTTGAATAGTTGCTTCCACTTGTAAATCATACCATTGCTGCTCGGCAGCATATTGTGCGAAAACCAATTTTTGTTCATTGCTGACGGAATTTAATAAATTACGCCATTCTCGATTGGTATTTAATTGATCATGGTGATAACGCAATTCGGCGATTTTTGCCAAGGTTGATGCTGATTTTTGCAATAGGGTTTGTTGCTGTGCTGTAGCGTTAAAATTTAACATTTGCGGTTGATATTCAATACCGAGTTCTTGTGCTGCAAGCATTGGGTAAAATCCGCGTGGAGCATTTTGCATGGCTTGCCATTGTTGTTTGGCTTGGGCTGTTTTCCCTTGCTGTTGCCATAATTTTGCTTGCCAATAACGCCATTCATCTTTATTTTTTGCCTCGCTCGAGAGTAGATCTAGCCATGGCGCAAAATTTTGTTTTTCACGAATAGCGCTACGAATTCGGCGTTCTGATAAGCTATCATTTTTCAATTCAAGCAGGCTTTGATCGCGCCATTGCTGTAATTGCGGATTTTCACTGTCAAAAAATTGGCTAACCACCGCTTGTTTCCATTGTGCAACTTGGCTTGGTGTAAGGGAAAAGCGCAATGCCCAATCGGCAAAGTCTGCAAAAGGATCGTCTGTTTTGATGTCGCTTTCTTTCAGGGTTTTCACAAATGCCGGAAAAATATGTTGCAAAATTTGTTGATGCTGCGGATTTTTCGGGTTCAATTGCGTAATGCTGAATTGATTTTGTGCATTTTGTAAATTTTTTGGTGCTTGCAATAATTGATTTAGATCGCTTAACCATTTTTTGTTTTCTGCATTCGTTTCTTGTTTTTCCAAATAAGTCAGCAGCCCGCGGTTATTTTTGGCGAAGGCTAACAACGCGCGTTGTTGCATTAACTGTGGCGTGAATCCATCGCTCAAGCGCCATTGTTCCAGGAGTGGATCACATTGCTTCGGCAAGCTGTCACCGGTGAGCCAAAGTTGGGTTAAGTCTGCGCTGAACGCTGCTTCTGTTTGCGCTGATTTTTGGGAGGAAAGTGCGGTCAAATTTTGCGTTGTTTTGTCGTTTTCCTGTTTTGCCAACCAAAGGCTGCAACGGGAGGCGATATCCGTTGGCAATTGTGCCGCATGATCAACAATTGCTTGCCAATGTTGTTGTTCTATTTGTTGTTGTAGCCAGATTTTTTTTAATTCGTTGCTGTTAGGAAAATCGGGATAACGTTGTTGAAATGCTTGAATAGCGGCGAAATCCAGTTGCGCTTTATTGGCGCTTAGCCAGTGATATTCGGCATAAGGTAATAAGGGATAATTTTGCAAGGATTTTAGCAGTTCTGCACTAACTGATAAGGTCACTTCACTGGATGAACGTTGCAACAGTTGCTGGATTTTGCTATAGGTTTCGCGCTGCTGCGCTAGGATTTGCGTTTGATTTAATTGTTCTTGCAAACGGGTGATTTCTGCCTGTTGCGTTTTGATCAGCGTTTCGGCTTCATTGAGCAGGGTTTGCGGCATGGGAGAGGCGGGAGAGGTTTCCGTGGTCACATCAGCTGCATAAAGCGCATAAGGGAGAGAAAGTGTTATTCCGAGAAGCAGTGGCTTAATATTCATCATGTTCCTTTTAACCTAATCGTGATAAAACAAAACCCGAATAATTCGGGTTTTTATTTAATTTGTTAACTTAGACCATCTTTTCAGCGAAAAGTGCGGTCAATTTTTAAGGCATTTCTTCAATGTCATCTTTGTTAACTTTTTGGATAATCATGTGTTCACGTTTTAAGCCAAGATCAAATGCCAAGGCGATGGCGACAAAAATAGAAGAATATGTCCCAAATCCAATCCCGATCAAGAGGGCAAGTGAAAAGCTGTGAATACTTGGTCCGCCGAAGAAGTATAACGCGATAACCACGAATAAAGTGGTAATCGAGGTCATTAATGTTCTTGATAAGGTTTGTGTCAGCGAAATATCAATTACGTCCATCGTACCAATACGACGGATTTTGCGGAAGTTTTCACGCACACGGTCAAACACCACGATACTGTCGTTTAAAGAATAACCGACCACGGACAAAATTGCTGCTACAAAGGTCAAATCCATTTCGATTTGCAAATAGGAGAAAACCCCTAAGGTAACGATTACGTCGTGGGCAAGCGCTAAAATACCGCCGGTTCCCAAACGCCATTCGAAACGAAATCCAACATATACCAATAACATCAATAACGTGGCTAACGTGGCATAAATTGCGCCTTGTGTTAATTCTTCACCAACATTTGGCCCCACGAATTCCACACTGCGAATTTGAATATCATTATCCAATTTACTAAGCATGGTCTGAATATGATTACCAATTTGCGCATCACTGGCAGTTGCTGGCACGCGAATCATCACATCACGCACGCCGCCAGTAGTTTGTACTAAGGCACTTTCAATCCCGTTTTCTTTTAGGGTTGAACGGACTTTATCCAAATCTGCCGGTTGGGAGAAATGGGTATCAATAATGGTACCGCCGGTAAAATCTAGCCCCCAGTTAAAGCCTTTGGTAAAGATAAAAAAGAAACATGCCGTAATCACAACGATGGAAAATAAGTAACCCCATTTGCGGAACTTCATAAATTCAATGAGTTTAAACGGTAATTTAACGCCTTGGAACTCGTGAACTTTTTTGTTTGTATTTAATGCACTCACAATATCAACCTCAGGCTAAATGGATAATTTTTCAACACGTTTACCACCGTAAATCCAGTTCACCAGCATACGTGTACCGGTGATGGCGGTGAACATGGAAATGGCAACCCCTAACGATAGCGTAATCGCGAAGCCTTTTACTGGACCGGTACCAACCGCATATAACACCACGGCGGTTAAAATTGTTGTCAAGTTGGCATCAAAAATACTGGTAAACGCTCCGTTATACCCTTCATTAATCGCCTGCTGTACAGAACGACCGTTACGAATTTCTTCTTTAATCCGTTCGAAAATCAAGACGTTAGCATCGACCGACATCCCCACGGAAAGAATAATCCCGGCAATTCCCGGCATGGTTAAAGTCGCACCCGGTAACAGCGACATTAAGCCGACCAATAAGATCATATTTGCCATTAAGGCGATATTAGCGAATAGCCCGAACAATTTGTAATAGATCAACATAAATACGATGACAATAGCCAAGCCCCAAAGTCCGGATTGCAACCCTTGTTCTACGTTTTGTGCGCCTAATGACGGACCGATAGTACGTTCTTCAACAATTTGAATTGGCGCAGTTAAGGCACCGGAACGTAATAACATGGAGAGATTTTGTGCTTCTGCTGGGCTATCAATACCAGTAATTTGGAATTGGCTGCCGAAACGACCTTGGATAGTAGCAACGTTAATGACTTCTTCATGTTTTTCCAAAATCATTTTACCGTTTTCATCTTTTTTGCCACTGTCTTTATATTCCACATACAAGGTTGCCATTGGTTTACTTAAATTCATTTTAGTGGTTTGCGACATAATCTCGCCACCTTCAGAATCTAAGGTTACGCTAACCTGTGGCATTGAGGTATTTTGATCGACACCGGAAGTCGAATTGGTAATATGTTCACCACCAAGAATAGTACGTTTATATAACAGTACTGGATTTCCGTTACGATCGTATTTTACTTCGGAATCCGACGGAACCATTCCGCGCGCTGCCGCATCTAAATTGGCATTTTGATTAACCAAACGGAATTCTAAGGTGGCAGTAGCACCTAAAATTTCTTTTGCTCGCGCAGTATCTTGAACCCCCGGTAATTCTACCACGATACGTTCCGCACCTTGGCGTTGGATGACCGGTTCAGAAACGCCTAATTCAGCAACCCGTTTACGTAAAATCGTTAAGTTTTGTTCAATGGCGTGATCACGGGCTTCGTTTAGTGCCGCTTCGGAGACGCCTAAAGAAAGGGTATTGTCAGAAATTTCTTTAATATCCAATGTTGGATGTTGCTGACGTAAATAGCGTTCTGCTGCGGAAAGTTGTTCGGCTTTTGCTAGCGTCACTAAGGAGGCATAATTCTCGCCCGCTTTAATTGACGTATATTGATATTTTTCTTTACGTAGTTCAGTTTTTAAGCCATCAATAAGTTGTTCTTGACGTTTTTGTAACGCGGCATTCATGTCCACTTCCATCAAGAAACGCACCCCACCGCGTAAGTCCAAGCCCCATTTCATCGGGCTACCGCCAATATCACTTAACCATTTCGGCGTGGCGGGCGCTAAGTTTAATGCTACCGAATAGCCATCGCCTAAGGCTTCACTAATTTTATCTTTGGCTAAAAGTTGGGTATCGGTATTATTGAAGCGAATAAGAATGGAACCGTTTTCTAATAGCACGGATTTGGTTGCTAATTGATTTTCATCGAGCAATTTTTGGACATTGCCCAATACGCTGGTATTGGCTTCCTGCCCGCGAGTTCCTGAAACTTGTACAGCAGGATCCTCACCGTAAATATTTGGAAGAGAGTATAAAAGACCAATGGCGACCACAAAGATCACCATTAGATTCTTCCATAAAGGGTAACGATTTAACATAGATTTCCTGTTCCCTTGCGGAATAAAGTCAAAATTATAGAGATTTTAATGAGCCTTTTGGTAAAACCGCCACAATAAAATCACGTTTGATAGTAATTTCAGTGGTATCATTTAAGGCAAGTACAACATAGTCGCTTTCGCTACCAATTTTGCTGATTTTACCGATAATACCACCGGAAGTTAACACTTCAGTACCTTTCGCTAATTCAGACATTAATTGTTTATGTGCTTTATTGCGTTTCGCTTGCGGGCGATAAATCATAAAGTAGAAAATCAAACCAAAAATGACGAAAATAAACAACATCGACATAGGGCTACTTTGTTGAGCTTCCATAGTATTATCCTTTTAAGTAAGTTAAAAATAAGTATAAAAAATAAGGTGGTTAAAATACCACAAAATTATGGCAAAGTGAAAACTTCTTTAATTTTGACCGCACTTTATTTTTCAATCACCACCGTTCGTTGTTCTCCACTTTCTTGTAGGGAAAGCAAACGGTAGTTTTCGGTTTGGCACAATAAACGAAAATCCTCAATTGCGCTGTATTGATTAAGCTGTAAACACAAGCGATCGCCTTTGCGCAAACTTGCCAAGGCTTTTTTCGCACTTAGCAGTGGTAAAGGGCAAGTAAATCCGCTCAAATCTAATGAATATATTGCCATTTACTCGCTCCTGTATCAGGCTTGACGCCGCGCGGCCATGATTTTTCCCATCGCTTGCAATTCTGGCACTGGAATGTGTTTTTTGCCTAACTCAAAAAGCGGTTCTTCGATCGCAATATGCACATCATAACCGGCGACGAATTGTTGAATCAGACTCATCTCCACATTAGGGCGTTGTTCACAGAGTAATTCTTGTAACTGCACGCATAAATTTGCCCAGTTTTGGTGCAAAATCACGTGCTGGCGTTCTAATTCATCAATATCCTTTTGCGTTTGCGGTGCATAATTTACCAACGAGGGAAAGAAATCTTTTTCTTCGTCGTCATGGTGTAACGGTGCCGCTTGCGTAAAATACTGAATAATTTGTCGCACGTCATTTTTCACTGCCTGATTGCAACCGTTTTTTGCCACATAATCCGGCAAAATTTGCAGTTGATGACAAAATTTTTTCACACGACTATGGCAGGCAAACAGCATAGCAACGGGATCTTCCCAGCTGGCAAATTGTTGCGGTTCAAGAATTTGCATAGCGATTACTCCTGAGGTTAAGATTTGGTTGTTTCAGATTGTAGTGGTGGAACGGGTTTGCCGATTTTGGCATAAAAGTCCACAACAAATTGCTCAAAACGATCGTCTTCAATGGCTTGACGAATTTGTGCCATTAAACGTTGATAATAACGTAAATTATGGATTGTATTTAATCTTGCGCCCAAAATTTCACCGCACTTATCCAAATGATAGAGATAAGATTTGGTATAATGTTTACAGGTGTAGCAATCGCATTCCGGATCTAATGGCGACGTATCATCACGGTATTTCGCATTACGAATTTTGACAATTCCATCACTGACGAATAAATGACCGTTACGTGCATTACGGGTTGGCATAACGCAGTCAAACATATCAATCCCGCGACGTACACCTTCCACTAAATCCTCCGGTTTGCCGACGCCCATCAAATAGCGCGGTTTATCTGTTGGTAATTGTGGGCAAACATATTCCAAAATGCGATGCATATCTTCTTTCGGTTCGCCAACTGCCAAACCGCCAACGGCGTAACCGTCAAACCCGATTTTGACTAATCCTTCCAGTGATATTTGGCGCAATTCTTCAAAAACGCCGCCTTGCACAATACCAAACAGGGCATTTGTATTGCCTAATTCATCAAAACGTTGACGACTGCGTTGCGCCCAACGTAAGGACATTTCCATGGATTTTTTAGTGTAATCAAAGGTAGATGGATAAGGTGCGCATTCATCAAAAATCATCACAATATCTGAACCTAAATCATATTGAATTTCCATGGATTTTTCCGGAGAAAGGAAAATACGTTCACCATTGATTGGATTTTGGAATTTGACACCTTCTTCGGTAATTTTACGTAATTTCCCTAAACTGAACACCTGAAAACCGCCACTATCTGTCAAAATCGGACGGTGCCATTGCATAAAATCATGTAAATCACCATGTTTACGCATCACTTCTTGACCGGGGCGCAACCAAAGATGAAAGGTATTACCAAGTAAAATTTCTGCACCTGTTGCGCGAACTTCTTCCGGTGTCATGCCTTTCACTGTGCCATAGGTGCCAACCGGCATAAACGCCGGCGTTTCCACCGTAAATTCGCCTTGCGGGCGAGAAAAAGTCATGGTGCCACGACGCGCCACACCATTGGTTTTGTGTAATTTAAATTTCATTTTTTTCCTTTTCGAATAAACAGTTCGAAGATATTTTGCCTTATTGAGATGATCAAATCGGGCAAGTAAAAGAAAGGCAATCCGACCTTGCTCCCTTTTAAGGGCAACGCAGGAATGCCGATAGAAAAAATTATAGCAAATTATTCCAATCCTTTCACATTCGGATTTTTGCTGATAAACATCGCATCGCCATAACTAAAAAAACGATAGCGATTTTCGACCGCACTTTTATAAGCGTTCATGGTGTGTTGATAACCGGCAAAGGCGGAAACTAACATAATCAGCGTACTTTCAGGCAAATGGAAATTGGTAATTAGCGCGTCGGTAACGCGAAATTTTTTGCCCGGATAAATAAAAATAGAGGTATCAGAAAAAAATGGTGCAATTAACGTATTTAATTGATTTTCTTCTGCAAAAAGCGCAGCACTTTCAATGGATCGTACTGACGTGGTTCCCACCGCAATCACTCGTTTACCATGGGCTTTTGTTGCTAAAATTGCCTCAACCACCTCTTGTGGTACTTCCACATATTCGGCGTGCATTTTATGATCTTCAATATGTTCGACACGCACTGGTTGAAAGGTTCCCGCACCTACGTGCAAAGTGACAAAGGCAAAATTAACCCCTTTGGCTTTTAATTTTTCCAACAAAGGCTGATCAAAATGTAAGCCGGCTGTCGGCGCGGCAACCGCGCCCGGAACTTTGTTATAAACTGTTTGATAACGCTCTTTATCCGCTTCTTCGTCAGGACGATCAATATAAGGTGGCAATGGCATATGACCAATTTGTGGCAAAATTTCTAAAAGTGCGGTATTTTTTTCCGCAATTTCCACTTCAAATAACGCATCGTGACGAGAAACCATGCGTGCTTTAATGCCTTTTTCTTCGCCCAATTTATCTTCGCCCAAGATTAATTCGGCACCTTCTTTAGGCGCTTTTGAGGCTCGAATATGCGCTAAAAAGCGGTTTTCCGTCAGAATGCGTTCAATTAATACTTCAATTTTCCCACCGCTAGCCTTGCGCCCAAAAATCCGTGCTGGAATAACACGAGTGTTGTTAAAAATAAGCAAATCACCTTCGTTGATAAGATCCACAACGTCGCTAAAGGTGCGGTGAAATAATTCTCCGTTTTGCCCGTTTAATTGCAATAGACGACTGGATGTGCGCTCAACTTTGGGATAACGGGCAATTAACTCATCAGGTAAATCAAAATAGAAATCAGATAAATGCATAACTTCGTAACATCGTAATAAAAAATATAAGGGCGTAGTCTAGTCGTAAATACGGGATTGTACAAGGAGAAATTGTGTATTACGCCCTAGCATTAGGGCGTTTTTACATTTGGTTTAAAATATTCAAATAACGGATCTAAAGCAATGTCGTTAGCGACTTGGATGCCTTTGGTAGCGAGGTAATTGACAGCTGCACCACGAGTTTGGGCGCCGAATTTTCCGTCTACTTTAAGGCTGTAACCTTGTTCGGTTAAGGTTTGTTGAATAATGCGCGTTTTCTCTTCAGCGCTGTAAATTACTGCCGGTGGCGTCGTGGGCGTTGTTTCGGTGTTGATTTCGGAGATATTTTGACACCAGTTTGCCGCGCTATTGTCTGAACAATACCAGGCTGCCAGTTGTTGGATTTGCGGTTGCGGAAATCCATTCCATTTTGGCAAAATCCCGTAAGCAGCAACCGCGCCATAAATGCCGGCGCCGAGAAAAACGGGCAGTACGATTTTCAGTAAACGTCGAAACGGTTCTCGGTTACGCATTTTTTGTCGATATTCGGAGGGAATTTTGCGTCGCTGCCAGAAGATAATAACAGAACTGATGAACCATGCCAGTGCGGAAAAAAGCAATGTGATTAGCAATGTTGCGCCTAATCCAACAAAAATAGAGGAAATTGGATGGGTTTTGAAGGAAGTTTCCAGCGTATGTTCAGTCGTCAGCAGTGTTGCCAACAAAATGAAAAAGGTAAAAATTTGCCAGGTAATTTGAGAATACACCGGAGAGACTTTATCCATAATTTGGTTGAGATAATGGGTTAATTTAGTCGCCATTGTCGGTGAAATAAAGCCTAAACAGATATTTTCTAAACGTTGTGCTAGATTTTCATTTTCATGACTACGATATTGTGCAATTTCGCGCATGGTTCTTTCTAAAACTGGTTGATTGGCGTAGCGTGTAAAAAATGTAAAGGCTTTCTTTTTGTCTATTTTGTTTGTATCCGGCAGGGTTTGTTCTAAAAAAGTGACTTCATCGGCAAAAAGATCATCAAAAATTGCCGGTTTAACAAAAGGATAGGGCGGGTTAGAAAAAGCATAGCAAGTATAATTTTTGCCTTGTAATTGGAAATGTTGTTCCAATAATACGACCTCGCCATAATAAATAAAATAGTTAATATCGTTAATGGTTTCGCTTTTCACTTGATCAAAAGCGATTTTTTCTTGGCAAAAAATCACGCCGGATTGATTTAATAGATGCTCCAACGGGGTTTGAGCAAAGGTAGCGTTGGTACTGACTTGATAAGTTGGATAGGCGAAGGCTTGTACATTGCCGGTAATCGTAAATTTTCCATGACCTTGGCAATCTTTACAGCGTACTTCACCACGTCCGGAACAGGATGAACAGGTGGTCGCTCCACTGCCGCCACAAGCGCTACAACTGCGATATTCGGTACGTGTGCCAACCGCTTGCCCTTTGCTGTTGTATTGATTAACAAAATGCGCTTGTTGACCGGAGCCACCACAAGCACCGCAGCTGTGATTGCCTCTGCCACGACAGCTTGAACAAGTGATTTTGCCGCGTCCTTTACAGCTAAGACAATCTTCCCAAACCGAAAAAGCATCAAAGCGATGAATGCAGTAAGGTTTATCCGATTTTTCTAATCCGCGTTCTTGAAATTGGGCTAAATTGGCTAAGAATTCTGCACGTAATGCCTGTTCGTGCATGGCAAGTTGCAATAAATGTTGCTGATGGGCAGAGAATTGTTGGAGATCGTGGGAAAAATGAGTTTTTACTTGTTTATCACCGACTTCGCGAATTTCTTTATACTCGCCTTGGAATTGCCAACTTACTGTCGCAGCTACTTGCACGTTTTCCGCACGAAACCCACCACTGTGCAACTCCTTCGCTCCAGCTTGATTACCATCAATTAAATTGCTTATTTGTAACAACAAATTTTGGGAAAGGTCTTCTGCGCGGATCATAGGCTATTCCTTTAATTTAATGACAAACTTTTAGAAATCCTACCGCACTTTTGTTAAATTAGTAAAGTAAAAGTGATTATTTTTTAAAGGATTTTTTAAATAGGTTAGGTGGGATAAGAAAAAAGAATAAAAAAAAAGCCCTTTCATCAAGAAAGGGCGAAATATATTTGGAGTCATACTTTTTTAGGGTATGAGTCATATTATACACAACTTTTTTACATTAGCAACATTTTTTTAACAAAATATTATGAAGTCAATTAATCTTTTTTCTCATGGGGATTACGTGTATTTGTGTTAACCAAATTTCGCATTAATAAAGCATAATCCAAGCTAATATCTTGCGGAACATTAAGGAAAACAAAATGACCGTCACCCAGCGCGGCGTCCACTTCCTCACCTTTGCGATTGATTATTTTCTGGATTTTAAACAAGATATTGCCTTTTGGTGTCATCATTTCCACCTCATCGCCTAATAAAAATTTATTTTTTACCGCGACTTCTGCCATGCCCTGTGCATTGCGTTTACCGGTAAATTCCCCGACAAATTGTTGGCGTTCGGAAATGGAATAGCCATAGTCATAATTTTGATATTCATCATGGGTATGACGACGTAAAAAACCTTCGGTATAGCCACGATGTGCCAAGCTTTCCAATGTATCCATTAAGCTTTCATCAAATGGTTTTCCTGCGGCTGCATCATCGATGGCTTTGCGATATACTTGAGCCGTTCTGGCGCAATAATAGAAGGATTTTGTACGCCCCTCAATTTTTAAAGAATGTACGCCTAATTGTGTTAATTTTTCCACATGTTGCACTGCACGCAGATCTTTAGAATTCATAAAATAGGTGCCATGCTCGTCTTCAAAGGCGGTCATTTGTTCATCCGGTCTTTGCGGTTCGGTATAAAGGAAGACTTTTTCCGTAGTATTGCCTTCTCCTAAGGTTGGCGCTACATTTGTTACCTCAATTTGTTGGCTTGGATCAAATTTGGGTACGATATTACCGACTTCATCGGTAGTCCCTTCCTGCAACTGATACTCCCAACGACAAGCGTTGGTGCAAGTACCTTGGTTTGGATCGCGTTTGTTGATATAGCCGGATAACAAGCAGCGCCCTGAATATGCCATACAAAGTGCGCCATGGACAAAAATTTCGACTTCAATATCTGGCACTTGCTGACGAATTTCTGCAATTTCTTCTAACGAAAGTTCGCGTGATAAAATTACGCGGGTTAATCCCATTTGTTTCCAAAATTTTACTGTTGCCCAGTTCACAGCATTGGCTTGCACGGAAAGGTGAATAGCGATATGCGGAAAATGTTCACGCACTAACATAATCAACCCAGGATCGGACATGATTAAGGCATCTGGATTCATATCCACAACAGGTTGTAAGTCCTTGATAAAGGTTTTTAATTTAGAATTATGCGGCGCGATATTCACTACTACATAGAATTTTTTACCTAACGCATGAGCTTCATCAATACCGATTTTTAAATTAGCATGATTAAATTCATTGTTGCGCACACGCAAACTATAACGCGGTTGTCCGGCGTAAACTGCATCAGCGCCATAAGCGAATGCATAACGCATATTTTTTAACGAACCTGCCGGCGAGAGGAGTTCGGGTTTAAAAGAAGTGGTCATAAATTGTCTCTTTCTGATTACAAGTCAGGAACCTAACAAGTAGGCTATTTAAAGTGGGGTATTTTAGGCGGATTTTGAGATTTGTAAAGTGGGGAAATAAAAGTGCGGTGGATTTTTGCTAAGTTTTTTGGGGATAGCAGAAAAATGAATATGGCTAGTACGAGATTCTCGCTCGTACCAGCAGTGATAAATAAAAGTGCGGTCGTTTTTTTAAATGTTTATTGTTTCAACTCCGGTACCGCAGGCACATTTTCGGGAGTATCTAATCTTTCTTGTGGCATTTCATCAGATGATGCATCAAGGAGTTGGTCTAGTGGTTTTCCATTAATCAAAATCTGTTGTTTTGGTTGTTGTTCATATTTGAACGAATAATTACCATCCCCAAGAAGGAAAAGCGGGTTATCTGCGCCATTAATTCCATTCGGTTTGATGGTTAACACAAAATCTTGCCAAAATGGGCTAGCAGTCTTTTGTTTGGCGTTTTTATCGTTAATTTCTACTAATGTTGCCGGGAACGTTAAATTAAGCATTGCAGTCATGGCATTAACTCTTTCGTCCAACGCATCGGTTTCATTGTGAATTGATTGGCTATGCGCGCTATCTAACGCCGGTAGGGTTAAATTCCCATTGATACTGACATCTTCCCCATGGGTATTTGGATAAGTATCGATATTGAAATTAAGCGTCATATTTTCTGCTTGTAGTGCAACATATTTCAAAATATCTAAACGTAATTTATTATAATCTTCATCAGATAAATTGGTTAAGCAAGCGAAAGAGAAAAATGAATTTTCGCAAAAATAAAAAGGAATTAAATAATTTGCAGGCGTCAATTTAACAGGGAGTTCCGCTTTAATATTATTTAATTGGTAAGCTCGATCTTCATTAATGAACTTATCCAAGTTGCCGCTAATATTTACTGAATATTCTTGTTCATTTGTTGGCTCTTCCATATAATTAAGGTTTAGCCCTTCTATATTAAAGATGTGCGGATAAACGAGGGATTTTATTTTTAACTGTGATTGTGTCTTTTCTTGAAAATGTTGACTGATATTTTGGAGTAAATCCGTTAATTGAGAGTAATTTTTTTCCTCTTGGGCAACATTCATCATAGAATTGATCACATATTTAGTCAGTTCTAATCGTTTACTAATATCAATTTGCGTTAATTCGTTACTAAATTCAAACCCTGAAATAGAAATGGGATCCGCCTTTTCGCCATTTTGTTGGGTGATGGTATCCGCTGTGACATTAAATTCTATTTCGGCATTTTGTGGATTTTCAAAGTTTGCTTTCGTAGCAATGGAGACATTGTTTAAATTTAATTTCTCTTGATCATCAGGCAAAGTGACGGTTTGTGTTGCAATATCAAAATTTAATTTTTTGCTGTTATAAAGTAAATCTAATAATAGTTGAAAGGCTTTTTGATAATCAATTTTATCTTTATTCACGGTTTCCAAAATATTACTAAATAATAAATGATTTGGTACGCCTATTTGTGCTAAAGCAAGTTGCAATCTATTAAATTGCATTTTATCTTGCGGATTATTTTTATTGGAAAGCGATAATTTTTCCGTATTTAATTTCGTATTTAAATCATAAGTGTCAGCAGAGACAGATTTATTTAATTGATAATTTGTTTTCTCCAGTTCGATATGTGTATTGTCACCATTTAATAAATAAATATCTGCATTTGATAATTTGATATCTAAATCGGCTAAATCATATTGATTTTGTCCAATAGGAATTAAGGTTAAATTAGCATTGAGATCTTTAATATTAGAGTTGGTATCATAATAAAAACCGCTCAAACGACTTTGGATTTCCATAAATTTTGTTTTAGAGGCAAAATTTAAATTGATTTCCAATTCTTGCGGTTTATTAGTGAGATCTCGAAATTGCGTAATAATATCTGATTGTAAATAATCACCGATAACGGAAAATTTACTGTTAATAACACTTTTATCAATAGTGACTTGCCATTTTTTATTCAAATCTTTGATTAATTCCGGCGGCAATTCTGATTCAGCGGTAATGGCGAAAGGAAGTGCGGTAAGGTTTGTGTGAATAATATTCGTTTTATCTGAAGCAGCATCGCTGATACTTAACATTAATTCACGACTAAAAAAGTTGCTTTTAATTTGAGTGACATTGAGCGTGAGTTGATCGCGTAGTGAATAAGGGAATTTTTGTAATTCCTGATCAATTTTATAATTGGTATAAAATTGAGCGCCTACAGCTAAGGCAAGAGCAATGGCGGATAATGTAAATGTTATTTTTGTTTTTTTGCTCATGATGATCCTCAAAAAAAGAAAGCAATTCAGCACAATATTGCCCGAAAGTATAGCGAATTCGGCAAACCAGCACAAACGCACTTTTCTATTTTGTCATGAATTACATTCATTTAAATAATTAGTTTTTTGAAATTGACACATATACGCTTTAAATTTACTATGGTGGTTAAAATAATGTCAATGGATTTAGGAGTTGAAATAAATGAGTTATGCAAAGGAAATGGATACCTTAAATCAACATCTTGTTGATTTAAAAGGTGATATTAATGTGTCATTCGAGTTTTTCCCACCCAAAAATGAAAAAATGGAAAACATGTTATGGGAATCTATTCATCGTTTAAAAACCTTGGAACCTAAATTTGTTTCAGTTACTTATGGAGCGAATTCTGGTGAACGTGGACGTACGCATTGTATTGTCAAACGTATTCAACAAGAAACAGGTATTATTGCTGCGCCGCACTTAACCGGTATTGATGCAACGCCAGAAGAATTGCGCGTTATCGCGAAGGATTATTGGGATAGTGGAATTCGCCGCATTGTCGCCTTGCGAGGAGATGAACCGCCAGGCTATGATAAAAAACCGTTTTATGCGTCAGATTTAGTGGAATTGTTACGTTCTGTCGCGGATTTCGATATTTCTGTCGCTGCTTACCCGGAAGTCCATCCGGAGGCAAAATCGGCGCAGGCTGATTTGATTAATTTAAAACGTAAAATTGACGCAGGTGCAAACCATGTGATTACGCAATTTTTCTTTGATATTAACAGCTATTTGCGTTTTCGTGATCGTTGTGCTTCTATCGGAATTGATGCAGAAATCGTGCCGGGTATTTTGCCGGTGACGAATTTCAAGCAATTACTCAAAATGGCAGCATTGACCAATGTTAAGATTCCAAGCTGGCTTGCGAAAATGTATGATGGATTGGATGATGATCAAACTACGCGGAATTTGGTAGCTGCCAGCGTGGCGATTGATATGGTGCGGGTATTATCACGTGAAGGAGTGAATGATTTCCATTTTTATACGTTAAACCGCAGCGAATTGACCTATGCTATTTGCCATATTTTAGGTGTGCGTCCGAATTTATAATTTAAAAATTAGCTAAAAAACCACCGCACTTGGGTTGTGTTACGGAAAGTGCGGTGGTTTTTTTATCTTTTTTCCTGCCATTTTTCCATTTCTCTATGTCCTAATCAGCGGTTTTTCTGCTGTATTATTTTTGCTCGCAGAAGATGAGGTTGTGTTGAATTAGCTCAAATCTATGCATTTTGTTGTATTGGTATATGAGTTTTATTAAATGAATCTAAAAAATATATAAAATTTAATAAAAAAGATATTTACTTGGATATTATTTGATGATATTTTGTTTTCACAGTACAGGAACAAGGCAAAATGCCGATTTTCTTTGATACAAATTAATAACCATAAATTGAGTGTGAGGTGCTTATGAAATTAGTGACTGCAATTATCAAACCGTTTCGTTTGGATGATGTGCGTGATGCACTGTCTGACATTGGTATCCAAGGGATTACGGTGACAGAAGTGAAAGGTTTTGGACGCCAAAAAGGACATACCGAGCTGTATCGTGGTGCTGAGTATATGGTGGATTTTTTACCTAAAGTTCAAGTGGACATTGCGGTGAGCGATGATCGTGTGGATGAAGTAGTTGAAGCGATTTGCAGCGTGGCAAGAACAGGACATATCGGCGATGGCAAAATTTTTGTTAAACCGATAGAGCGGATTATCCGTATTCGTACCGGTGAGACGGACGACGAAGCAGTATAAACAGAATGAGATTTTACTTGGGAGGCGATGTATGAAAAAGGTAGCATTATTTGGATTGTTGGGCATTTCGCCCATGGCAATGGCAGATTTATCCGACTGGGTACAACCTATGTCGGTGTTAAAGGCGGGTGATACGACATGGGTGATGGTGTCGGCGATTTTGGTATTATTTATGACCATTCCCGGTTTAGCGTTGTTTTATGCGGGGATGGTACGTAAGAAAAATGCGCTGTCCACGATGATGCAAAGTTTTGCAGTCTGTTGTTTGATTGCGATTTTGTGGATGTGTTTCGGTTATAGTTTAGCCTTTACGCCAAATGGCGCTTTTATCGGCGGTACTGAACGCTTTTTCTTATCCGGTATGAACGTTTTCACAGAAAAAGAAATGTTGACGGTTTATCCGGGCGCGGGGACGATTCCAGAACCGGTCTTTATGGTATTCCAAATGGCGTTTGCTATCATTGCCGGCGCGATTATTACCGGTGCCTTTGCGGAAAGAATGAAATTTTCAGCATTACTATGGTTTGTTGGGTTATGGTCTTTATTGATTTACGTGCCGACTGCTCATTGGGTATGGGGCATGGACGGCTGGTTAGCAAGTGATGGCGTATTGGACTATGCCGGTGGTACGGTTATTCATATCAACGCAGGGGTAGCGGGCTTAGTTGCGGCGATTATGATCGGAAAACGGGTTGGGTATGGTCGTGAAGTGATGGCGCCACACAACTTAGTATTAACCCTAATTGGAACCGCAATGTTGTGGATTGGCTGGTTCGGTTTCAATGCTGGTTCAGCCTTGGCAGCTGACGGACGTGCGGGAATGGCGCTAGCGACCACGCAAATTGCGGCAACCGCAGGTGCTTTGACATGGTGTTTAGTGGAAGTATTGTGCAAACATAAACCTTCTGCCTTAGGATTAGCATCAGGTGCTATTGCAGGATTGGTAGGGATTACTCCAGCAGCAGGATTTGTTTCTGTACAAAGTGCGTTAATTATCGGTGTCGTCACTAGTGCGATCTGTTTTGTGACGGCAACTAAAATGAAATATTGGTTGAAATATGATGATACATTGGATGTTTTTGGGATCCATGGTATCGGTGGTATTGTCGGTGCGGTATTGACAGGGGTGTTTGTCTCTTCGGATATTTCTGGTACGGATACTACTTTATGGATCCAAATTGAGAGTGTCTTGATCACCATTGCATTCAGCGCTATCGGCAGTTTCATCTTATTGAAAATTATCGATAAAACCATTGGATTACGCGTGGACTACGATGAAGAACGTCAAGGTTTAGACTTAGTGTTGCATGGCGAACGAATTGAATAATAATGATAAAAAATGGCTCGATTTTGACCGCACTTTGAAAGTGCGGTCTTTTTTTCGCTTATTTTAGCAATACTTGAACGTCCTTTATTGCGCTTTGCGAGTAAGGGAGATGACAAACAAAAATGCTGAAGCAATCACCACGGATGGACCTGCGGCAGTATCGTAAAAGGCGGATAATAATAAGCCTAATGAAATGGCGGTCATACTCAAGAATACCGCAATGATCACCATGCTTTCCGGCGTTTTGGCAAAGCGTCTGGCGGTGGCAGCAGGGATAATTAATAGTGAAGTAATAATTAAGGCGCCAACAAATTTCATGCTCAAAGCGATAGTTAACGCGGTTAAGATCATTAAGATAAAACGCATTTTGCGGATATTTACACCTTCTACTTGTGCCAATTCCGGGCTGACTGTGGTGGAAAGTAACGGTTTCCAAAAATACAACAAGGCGCTTAAAACGACCACGACGCCAGTGCCGATAAAATAGAGATCTTGGTAGCCGATGGCAAGCAAATCACCGAATAAATAGGTCATCAAATCAACGCGTACATTTTGCAACAAGCCAACGGTTACAACGCCGAGGGAGAGGCAACTGTGGGCAATAATACCAAGCAGTGTATCGGCGGAAAAGGCGGTGTTTTCTTCCAGCCATACCATCATGATCGCTAATAATAAGGTTAAGATTAAAATGGCAACATAGGGATTGATTTGTAAAAAAATGCCTAACGCGACGCCGAGTAAGGCGGAATGGGATAAGGTGTCGCCGAAATACGCCATTTTGCGCCATACAACGAAAGCGCCGAGCGGAGCGGTAATTAAGGAAAGCAAAATACCGGTTAGCCAAGCTGGAAATAAAATATCAAACATAAGTTACTCGTGATTATGGGATTTTCATTGTTGATGCGAACATTGCGCGGAATGAAATGTCGGACCGCAACAAACATCACCGTGAATATCGTGTTTATGGTTGTGATGATGAGTATAAAAGGCAATATTTTTCGCAAATTGATCGCCGAAAAAGTGGATAAACTTCGGATCGTTGGAGACTTTTTCCGGTGTACCGGCGCAGCAAATATGCTGGTTTATGCAAAGTACCTCGTTGGTAGTTGCCATGACAATATGTAAATCATGGGACACCATCAAAATCGCACAATTTAATTTTTTCTGGGTTTCATGAATTAATTGGTAAAGTTCAATTTGCCCGTTAATGTCCACTCCTTGTGTCGCCTCATCCAACACCAATAAATTCGGTTCATTCAAAATTGCACGCGCTAAAAGCACGCGTTGCATTTCACCGCCAGAAAGTTTGTGCATTTGGTTTTTGGCTAAATGCGTGATGGAAAAAAGTGCCAGTGCTTGTGCAATTTTCTGGGTGGAAATTCCGCGTTTAAGCGCGAGGAATTTTTCCACAGTTAGCGGCAAACTATGATCCAAATGGATTTTTTGCGGTACATAACCGATGCGTAGATTTTTGTTGTGAATGACTTTGCCGGAGGTCGGCGTAACCAATTTAAGCAACACTTTAAGTAATGTGGATTTACCGCCACCATTAGGACCCACAATGGTCATCACCGAATTGGGGTAAATCGTCAAATTAATATCTTGTAGTACACTTTGTTGTTCAAATTGTACATTGATATTTTGTAATTCAACGAGAGGAACATTAATTGAGTGGATTTGCATGGTGCTTATAATTTAACCTGATGGCAGCTGACAAAAAAGTGGTGTAAAAATAACTTATTTTTTAGCATTTAACAAGTTACATCTTCTATTGTGGCGAGAATTTATGCATTTGATATTTTTTTCTGTTTTGGTGGGAATTTTTTGTAATCTTAAAGGTCTCACTAAAATGGAGTTGAAAGACAATTTTATTCTATTTGGAAAAAGATGATTTCCTTTTAGTAAAAAATGTTATTTAATAAGTCGCTTTTGTTAGAAAGCGATTATAGTAAAAATTTAATCAGGAATTATCGCAATGTCGTGGTAAGACGCATTCGGTTAAACTTAAGAAGGAAATCAGGTGCAGCACGTAAAGTTAGCTCGAGATAGACGCAAAAGAAAATCGCGTATTAAAGCGATGATTTTCTTTTTGGCGGTATTGTCTATTTTAGTTGGGGTCGTGTTGAGCTTAAAAGATACTGCTGAAACGAATATTGCCACAGTTTCTGGGGATGAAACCCAATATAAATCCTTAAATCAACATGAAAGTGCGGTGCCAAATTTATTTGAAACGGCAACCGCTGATACGCCAGCATCTTCTGATCAGAATAGTTCTGCACCGGCGCCGGTAATGCCTCCTGAGGCGATAATGCCAACAGATGCCACTGTTGCGACAAATGAAACGGAACAAGGCGATATAGCCAATTCTGAGTCGGTCAGTTCTCCGCCAGGGGAGGAAAAAAATACCTCGTATTATGATGATTTAAATGCCAAAGATGATGAAGTCGATCAGGTGAATTTGGATGAAGATGGTATGTGGCAATTGCCGCAAGATGCGCAAAATGCGTTGAATGATTTGCTAGATGTCGCCGATCAGGCTATCCGAATTAAAGATCAATTTAGTCATACCGTCGTGCGTGGCGATACTTTAAAAGATGTTTTAGAGCAATCGGGTCTGGAAAATGACACCAGCAAAAAATTGATTGCCGCTTATCCGGAGTTGAAAAGTCTTAAAGCGGGGCAACAATTTTATTGGATTTTAGACAATAATGGTGAGCTGGAATATTTAAACTGGTTAGTTTCCGAAAAAGAAGAACGGATTTATGAGCGTACGACAGATGCGAAGTACAAGCGTCAAATTTTAGTGAAAAAAAGTGTTTGGAAAAAAGAGGTGCTGAAAGGGCAAATTAGCGGTACATTTGCTAGTAGCTTGAAACAGTTAGGGTTGGACGGTAAGCAAATCGCGCAATTAACCACCGCACTTCAATGGCAGGTGACTATTAATAAACTGAAAAAAGGCGATAAATTTGCGGTGTTGGTATCGCGCGAATATTTGGACAATAAATTGACCGGACAAGGGAATGTAGAAGCGATTCATATTCGTACCGGCAACAAAAGTTATTATGCTATTCAAGCAAGCAACGGACGTTATTATAATCGCCAAGGGGAAACTTTAGGTAAAGGCTTTGCGCGTTATCCGATGCAGCGCCAAGCTCGTGTTTCTTCTAATTTTAACCCGGCTAGACGTCATCCTGTGACCGGACGCATTACGCCGCATAAAGGGGTGGATTTCTCGTTGCCAATCGGTACACCGATCATTGCACCGGCAGATGGAACTGTAGAAAAAGTTGCTTATCAAGCCAATGGAGCAGGGCGTTATTTGATGATTCGTCATGGACGAGAATATCAAACGGTGTATATGCATTTGAGTAAAATTTTGGTAAAAGCTGGTCAATCGGTGAAACGCGGTGAACGTATTGCTTTATCCGGCAATACGGGGCGCTCTACTGGTCCGCATTTGCACTATGAATTCCATATTAACAGTCGCCCGGTTAATCCACTGACTGTAAAATTGCCAGGTACCAGCAGCGAAATGTCCACCGCAGAACGTAAGCAATTCTTGGTACGATCGAAAGAGGCGGAGAGACAGCTGAAATTATAGTCGTCTCATTTATGAAGAAAAGCGTTGGTGATACCAACGCTTTTTTGTTGGTTAATTTTTATCTATCATTTTTATTTTTTAGATTGAATAAAAAAAGGGCATCATTTGATGCCCAATAAGTAATGTATAACAAACAAAAAACTCAGGCATGAAAACTAACCAGCGATAAATTTTTCACCTAATTCAATATCGGCACGTAATGTCGGTAGCATATCTTCTAAGGCTTTTTGTTCAAATGCGCTTAATTGACCGATTGGAAGGATTTCTTCCACGCCTTCTTTACCTAAACGCACAGGTTGAGAGAAGAAGCGCGCATATTGACCATCACCTTCTACATAAGTACATTCTACAACGGTTTCACCGTTCAATCCTTTCACTAATGAACGGGCAAAACGTGCAGCAGCTTGTGCCATAGAAAGGGTAGCAGATCCGCCACCGGCCTTCGCTTCAACCACTTCAGTACCTGCGTTTTGGATACGTTTAGTTAATGGCGCAATTTCTTCATCTTTCCATTTTGCATATTGTACTTGAGATAACAATGGTAAAATTGTCACACCAGAGTGTCCACCGATAACAGGTACGGTCACGCGAGAAACATCTAAACCTTTTAATTCGGATACGAAAGTTTCAGAGCGTAAAATATCTAATGTGGTCACACCAAAAAGTTTACGTTTGTCATAAACACCGGCTTTTTTTAACACTTCTGCGGCGATTGCAACCGTAGTATTTACCGGGTTAGTAATAATACCAACGCAGGCTTTTGGACAAGTTGCAGCAACTTTTTCCACCAAATTACGCACGATCCCCGCATTGATATTAAATAAATCGGAACGGTCCATACCCGGTTTACGAGCCACACCGGCAGAAATTAACACCACATTGGCACCTTGTAATGCTGGTGTTGGATCTTCTCCAGCAAATCCTTGTACTTTGACTGACGTCGGAATATGGCTAACATCAGCGGCAACCCCCGGCGTTACCGGCGCAATATCATAAAGTGATAACTCTGAACCTGCGGGTAATTGCAATTTTAATAATAAGGCTAATGCTTGACCGATACCGCCAGCGGCACCTAAAACAGCTACTTTCATTTAAATACTCCTTTTTATTTTATGATTAACATCATTGATCGATATTATCTAAATGATATGTCGTTACGCAGGGAATTTCAAATAGAGAAATTCAATTGTGAGATCTAATTCAAATTTTTTACTAAAATTCATCAAAATTAAGCAAAAAAAAGTGCCTCGGCTGAGGCACTACTCGGAAAGCAAAATATGTCGGCTACTTACCATAGCACTTGTTTTTTGTTGGGCGTAGAATATAAAAAATCCGTCCGCAAGGCAAATGGGTATTTATAAAAATGTGATGTAACTCACGGTTTTATTTAATGATTTGCTCATTAATGTGACATAAGCGACAGTTTTACTTTTCTGTTTCACGAATTTTTTTGATGACATTGCTGGTAGAATAACCATCTTCAAAGTTCAAGACTTTCACTTCGCCACCATTTGCCCACACTTCTTGACTGCCGGCAATATCTTCCGGCTGATAATCGCCACCTTTGACCAATAAATCCGGCAAAATTTCGCCAATTAAACGTTGTGGCGTATCTTCAGCAAAGGCAACCAGCCAATCCACAGAGGATAACCCAGCGAGAACCGACATTCTAGCTTGCAAAGAATTAATTGGGCGACTCTCGCCTTTAAGACGTTTGACCGAATCATCACTGTTTACTGCCACAATCAAACGATCACCCAATTTACGTGCATGCTCTAAATAAGAGACATGACCGGGATGTAAAATATCAAAGCAACCATTGGTCATTACTATTTTTTCGCCACGATCTTTGGCTAATTTGACCGCACTTTTCAGCGCGTCTTCCGTCATAATGCCAAAACCATTCTCGCTGCGTCCATTAATAGCATTTTCCAGCTCAACAGTAGAAACCGTTGAAGTCCCCAATTTACCCACCACAATACCAGCAGCTACATTTGCCAAATAACAGGCTTCTTCGAAAGAACGTCCGTCCGCCAATGCGGTTGCTAGCACACTAATTACGGTATCGCCAGCGCCGGTCACATCAAACACTTCGCGTGCTTCTGTCGGCAAATGAAATGGCACTTGTCCTGGGCGCAATAGCGTCATGCCTTTTTCCGAACGAGTCACTAAAAGTGCGGTCAATTCTAGCGTAGAAATCAGATTTAGCCCTTTTTCGACAATATCTTCTTCACTGTTACAATGTCCGACAACCGCTTCAAACTCCGACATATTTGGGGTTAACAAGGTGGCGCCACGGTAACGTTCAAAATCAGTACCTTTAGGGTCGATAAGAACCGGTATATTAGCTGCGCGAGCGACTTGAATCATCGTTTGTACTTGATTTAGTGTACCTTTTCCATAATCTGATAACACCAAAACACCGTAATTTTTGACCGCACTTTTTAATTTTTCCAGCAATTGCTCGGATGTCACCTGATGAAAATCTTCTTCAAAATCTAAGCGCAATAATTGTTGATGACGGGATAAAATGCGCAATTTGGTAATGGTTGGATGGGTTTCCAATTGTACAAAATTGCATTGAATTTTATGTTGTTGTAACAAGCGGCTTAAGGCGCTTCCGGCCTCATCTTTACCGGTTAATCCCAATAATTCCACTGGCACATTCAGGGAGGCAATATTCATTGCTACGTTTGCTGCGCCGCCTGCGCGTTCTTCATTGCCTTGCACCCGAACTACCGGCACCGGTGCTTCTGGCGAAATTCGATTAGTAGCGCCAAACCAATAGCGATCAAGCATCACATCACCTAACACTAAGACTTTGGCTTGTTGAAATTGTGCTGAATATTGAGCCATGTTGTTTTATCCTGTTTTGACTGAAAAATTTTGCTGATTTTACCATAGGAGAAATGCTATTTGATCAAAATTCCGTTAAACTAACCCATCTTTGTAATAAATTGTAGTTTGATTATGGCAAAAGCATCACTTCCAACTTTTCAGTTTGAATTTTTAAAACCTAAATATTGGGGATTTTGGCTTGGAGTCGCCATTTGGCGAGTAATATTATTATTACCTTATCCAATATTATTGAAAATTGGCTATGGCTTCGGTTGGTTGTTTGCAAAACTTTCTGTTGGCAAACGTCGTGCCAAAATTGCACGCCGAAATTTACAACTGTGTTTTCCACATTACAGCGAATCGCAAATTGATGAAATTTTACATCGCAATTTGCAATCGACTGGGATGGCGATTATCGAAACGGGGATGGCGTGGTTTTGGTCGGATAAACGGATTAAAAAATGGTGTAAGATTGAAGGTTTGGAAAATTTATCTCATCATGCCAAAGATGGCGTCATTTTTGTCGGCGTACATTTTTTAACTCTCGAATTGGGCGCTAGAATTGTCGGTATTGATCAGCCGGGAATTGGCGTTTATCGTCCAAATGATAATCCATTGATGGACTGGCTACAAACCTATGGACGTTTGCGCTCAAATAAAGATATGCTGGATCGCAAGGATTTACGCGGAATGATTAAAGCATTGCGCCAAGGCGAAATTATTTGGTATGCACCGGATCATGACTATGGGCGAAAAAATGCAGTGTTTGTGCCGTTTTTTGCGGTGAAAGATGCGGCGACAACTACCGGAAGCTATTATTTACTCAAATCAGTGCCAAATAGTCGCGTTGTGCCATTTTCTCCCTTACGCCATGCGGATGGAAGTGGCTATACGGTGAAAATTTCCCCACCGGTAGATTTTAGCGATTTAGACAGCGATGTGGAAATTGCCAAAAGAATGAATCACATTGTGGAACAGGAAATCTTGCGTGGCGTTGACCAATATATGTGGTTGCACCGACGTTTTAAAACCCGCCCCAATCGGGAAGATCCAAGTCTATACGACTAAAAGTGCGGTCAAAAAAACGGGCGATTTTGCCCGTTTTTTAATGAATCAATGCTCTCTGGTTTTGAAGAAAGTCACATCAGGATAACGTTCTTGCGCGAGATTTAAATTGACCATCGTTGGTGCGATATAAGCTAAATTGTCGCCTCCATCTAAAGCCAAATGTTGCTCGTTTTTACGTTTAAATTCTTCAAATTTTTTGCCATCAGCGCATTCTACCCAACGAGCAGTTGCCACGTTAACGTTTTCATAAATCGCTTCTACGTTATATTCACTTTTCAAACGAGAAACCACCACATCAAACTGTAGCACCCCGACTGCGCCGACAATCAGATCATTGTTGCTAATCGGGCGGAATACCTGTACCGCACCTTCTTCCGATAATTGAACCAAACCTTTTAATAATTGTTTTTGTTTCAATGGATCTTTTAAGCGAATACGACGGAATAATTCCGGTGCAAAGTTTGGAATTCCAGTAAATTTGAGTTCTTCCCCTTGAGTAAACGTATCCCCAATTTGGATGGTACCATGGTTATGCAAACCGATAATATCGCCGGCGTAGGCTTCTTCCGCATGAGTTCGGTCTCCTGCCATAAAGGTCAGGGCATCAGAAATGACCACCTCTTTGCCGATACGTACATGGCGAAGTTTCATACCTTTTTCATATTTTCCGGAAACTACACGCATAAAGGCGACACGGTCACGGTGTTTTGGATCCATATTCGCTTGAATTTTAAACACAAATCCGGTTAGTTTTTCTTCCGAACTTTCCACTAAACGGGTATCCGCTTGGCGTGCTTGTGGCGCGGGCGCCCATTGAGTTAAGCCATCAAGGAAATGATCCACACCAAAGTTCCCCAGTGCAGTACCGAAAAAGACCGGAGTTAAATCTCCATTTAAAAAAGCATCAAGCTCAAATTCATTTGAAGCACCCTGTACTAATTCTAATTCGTCACGCAATTGTTGCGCCAAATCTTCACCTACCGCAGCGTCTAATTCCGGATTTGTTAAGCCTTTTACAATGCGTACTTCTTGGATGGTATGCCCTTGACCGGATTGATATAAATAGGTTTCATCTTTATACAAATGGTAAACGCCTTTAAATAATTTGCCACAACCAATCGGCCAAGTAATTGGGGCGCAATGAATATTTAGCACATTTTCCACTTCATCCAATAATTCCATCGGATCGCGAATATCGCGGTCGAGTTTGTTCATAAAGGTGATAATTGGCGTATCACGCAAGCGAGTCACTTCCATCAATTTGATTGTCCGTTCCTCAACCCCTTTGGCACTATCGATCACCATTAAACAGCTATCAACTGCAGTCAATGTGCGGTAAGTATCTTCCGAGAAATCTTCATGTCCCGGTGTATCTAATAAATTCACCAAGCAATCATTATAAGGAAATTGCATTACCGATGTTGTAATAGAAATTCCCCGTTGCTTTTCCATTTCCATCCAGTCGGATTTAGCGTGTGCTTGTGAACCTTTGCCTTTTACCGAACCGGCGGTTTGAATGGCGTTACCGTAAAGCAATACTTTTTCTGTGATGGTCGTTTTACCGGCATCGGGGTGAGAAATGATCGCAAAGGTGCGTCTTTTATTTACTTGTTGTGGATAATCGTTTAAAGACATTTGTTTTATTCAATAATTCTGCAAAAAATGGGCTATATTTTCGCTGAAATTGACGAATTTCTCAATGTTTTTCTATTTTAGGTCATGTTTTATAAAAATTTATAAAAAATAGCAAACGGTTGCGTTAAAAGTGCGGTACAATATTGGACAGTTTTTGATTGAGATACAGGAAATAACGATGACACAGCTTAGTCTAAAAAAAATCTATTCGGGAAAAGTTCGCGATCTTTATGAAATTGATGATAAACGGATGTTGATGGTAGCGACAGATCGTTTATCGGCATTTGATGTGATTTTAGATGATCCTATTCCACGCAAAGGCGAGATTTTGACGCAAATTTCCAATTTTTGGTTTAATAAATTGGCGCATATTATGCCTAATCATTTCACCGGCGACACGGTGTATGATGTTTTACCTAAGGCTGAAGCGGATTTAGTCAAAGATCGCGCGGTAGTATGTAAGCGTTTGCAACCGATTAAAATTGAGTCGATTGTGCGCGGTTATTTGACTGGTAGCGGATTAAAGGATTATAAAAAAACCGGTACAATTTGTGGTTTACAATTGCCGCAAGGTTTGGTGGAAGCGAGCAAATTGCCAGCGCCGATTTTTACGCCATCCAGCAAAGAGGAAGTGGGTAATCATGATATTAATATTAGTTATGCGGAATGTGAAAAATTAATTGGTGCAGAATTGGCGCGTCAAGTGAAAGAAAAAGCCATTGCGCTTTATACCGCTGCAGCAGAATATGCCTTGACTAAGGGCATTATTATTTGTGATACCAAATTTGAGTTCGGTTTAGATGAAAATGGCGTGTTAACCTTGATGGATGAAGTGTTAACGCCGGATTCCAGCCGTTTTTGGTCAGTGGAAACCTATCAAGAGGGAATCAATCCGCCGTCTTTTGATAAACAATTTATTCGCGATTGGTTGGAGCAAAGCGGTTGGAATAAAGAACCTCCAGCGCCGAAAGTACCGGCAGAGGTAATTCAAAAAACCGTTGATAAATATCAAGAAGCATTAGATTTATTAACGAAATAATTGGAAGTGCGGTGAAATTTTGTTAAATTTAACCGCACTTTATTCTATTTATTGAGGTGATATGAGATCGGTTGCGATTGTGGGGTTAGGGTGGCTAGGTTTGCCTCTTGCCCACCATTTAAAAAATTTAGGTTGGGAAGTGAAAGGCAGCAAGCGTACGCATGAAGGCGTGGAGCAGATGCGATTGATCCGTTTGGAGGCTTATCATCTTGAATTAACGCCTGAATTGAATGTGGATCCGGATGATTTAACCGAATTGTTATCGGTTGATAGCCTCATTATTAATATTCCGCCAAGCCAGTATTTTTTTGATTTGCAACAATACGTGCAAGGGATCAAAAATTTAGTCAGCGAAGCATTACTGCACAATATTCAGCATATCATTTTTATCAGCTCAAGTTCAGTTTTTCCGGATATTTCGGGACAATTTGATGAAGACACGCCAGCGCAGCCGAATTCGGATATGGGCAGGGCGTTGTTGGAAATTGAAAAGTGGCTATTCCAATTACAAGATATTGATTGCGATATTATTCGTTTTACAGGACTTGTAGGCAATGATCGCCATCCGGTGTTTCATCTGGTTAAACGCGAACAGGTGGACAAGGGCAATACGCCAGTGAATTTAGTCCACGTGGATGATTGCGCCCGCGCAATTCAATTGCTGTTGGAAACGCCGAGTTATCAGCGCTTGTATCATCTTGCAGCGCCGCATCATCCGACACGCGCGGATTATTATAGCAAAATGGCGGAAAAATTGTCGTTAAATCCACCGCACTTTATTGCTTCGCCGCAAGATCCACAGCGGATTATTGTGGGCGATAAAATTTGTCGAGAACTGGACTTTGTTTATCAATATCCGGATCTTTATGCGATTTTGCCGCAACAAGACGAGGCGTGTTGCTAAAAGTGCGGTCAAAATAAATTGAATTTTTATTTACAAATTTTGAATTTTTAATCATAATACAGCAGTTTAATTTTACAGTGAACAAAAGGTCTTAACTATGTCAAACACGATTTTACAAACGATTCCTCAAGGTCAAAAAGTGGGGATTGCTTTTTCCGGTGGGTTAGATACGAGCGCCGCTTTGCTTTGGATGCGCCAAAAAGGTGCTGTGCCTTATGCTTATACCGCGAATTTAGGCCAACCCGATGAAGATGATTATAATGCTATTCCACGTAAAGCGATGGAATACGGTGCGGAAAAAGCGCGTTTAATTGACTGTCGTAGCCAATTGGCACACGAAGGAATCGCGGCAATTCAATGTGGTGCGTTTCATATTTCTACCGGTGGTGTGACTTATTTTAATACCACGCCATTGGGTCGTGCAGTGACTGGAACCATGCTAGTTTCCGCCATGAAAGAAGATGATGTGAATATTTGGGGTGACGGTAGCACTTTTAAAGGTAATGATATTGAGCGTTTTTATCGTTATGGTTTATTGACCAATCCAAATCTTAAAATTTATAAACCTTGGTTAGATAATCAATTTATTGAAGAGTTGGGTGGCCGCCATGAGATGTCACAATTCTTAATTGCCAACGGATTTGAATACAAAATGTCGGTTGAAAAAGCCTATTCCACTGATTCCAATATGTTAGGTGCGACGCACGAAGCGAAAGATTTGGAATTTTTAAACAGCGGTATTCGTATTGTTAATCCAATTATGGGCGTGGCGTTCTGGAAAGAAGACGTACAAGTTAAGGCAGAGGAAGTGACAGTGCGTTTTGAGGAAGGCGTGCCGGTGGCGTTAAATGGTAAAACCTTTGATAACGCGGTGGATTTATTTATGGAGGCCAACCGTATTGGCGGACGTCACGGATTGGGTATGTCGGATCAAATTGAAAACCGTATCATTGAAGCGAAAAGTCGCGGAATTTATGAAGCGCCGGGAATGGCGTTGTTGCATATTGCGTATGAACGTTTGGTGACCGGTATTCATAACGAAGATACTATTGAACAATATCGTATTAACGGATTGCGTTTAGGTCGCTTGTTGTATCAAGGTCGTTGGTTCGATCCGCAAGCATTAATGTTGCGCGAAACTGCACAACGTTGGGTGGCGAAAGCGGTGACCGGTGAGGTAACCTTAGAATTACGTCGTGGTAACGATTATTCTATCTTAAATACTGAATCACCAAATCTGACCTATGCACCGGAACGTTTAAGTATGGAAAAAGTGGAAAATGCACCATTTGATCCGGTAGATCGTATTGGTCAGTTAACCATGCGCAACTTAGATATTACTGATACACGTAGTAAATTAGGTATTTACACTAATACGGGATTATTAACTGTTGGTGCGGAATCAATGTTGCCACAATTGGATAAAAAATAATCCAAGAGTAAAAGGATAAAAAATCGGACAGAGTTAAGGCACTGTCCGATTTTTTGTTTTCAACGAAAAAAGTGCGGTTAAAAATTTCTTATTTTTTCACCGCACTTTTATGTATTTATTTGAATCCGAACTTGATTATGATTCTGTTTCGGTTTTTTGTTGACGCTCAAATGTTGGCGGCATTTGCGGATTCGCATCTTCTTCATCTAACTGCTGCACCTCGGGATGAGGTAAAAAATCTCCGTCAGGATACGCACTTTTTTCTTTACCAATCAATTGATGTTGCAACTGTTTGAAATTACTTTGTGGCGATAGCCAAATTGCTAACAGGGCTTGATTAAAAGAGGCATCAAATTCGTGGTTTAAAATCGTATCATTTAATATAAAATATCCTTTATTTTCCAAGGCAATATAGCTTAATACATCGTTTGGCGAGAAATCGGGAAAAATTTCTTGCATTTTTTTCAGCCATGCCGCTGAACTGTCTTTATTGAAATTTAATGCATTGATTTCTTTAACTAAATTAATTGCGAAACTTTTTCCTTCAATTGGTTTGGCATATTTGAAGGTTAACATCAACGGACGCATATTTTCTTGATATGTGCCGTTTTCGCTGTAAAGACTGAGCGTATAAACCTGAAAAGGTCCCCAATTATAATCACCATTTCCCACATTTTTCCATTGCGCGAAAAGTGCGGTCGAAAATAAGCAAGAAATACACAACAAAATAGCTTTAAATTTCATATGTTATCCAGAATAAAAATCCTTTGCTGATTATATCAGTAAACCAAAAAAAGGCGAGAATTGACCTCGCCTTTTGTACAAATTTTGCGGTAGAGTTTATTTTAAACTACCTACCATATCTTCTGGACGAACCCATTTATCGAAATCTTCCGCTGATACAAGACCAAGGTTGATCGCTTCTTCTTTTAATGTTGTACCATTTTTGTGTGCAGTTTTCGCGATTTTCGCTGCATTTTCGTAACCAATGTGGGTATTTAATGCAGTGACTAACATTAGTGAATTATCTAATTGTTGTTTAATGCGTGGATAGTTTGGTTCGATACCTGTTGCACAGTGTTCGTCAAATGAGATACAAACGTCTGCTAATAATTGTGCAGATTGTAAGAAGTTTGCTGCCATGACTGGTTTGAACACATTTAATTGGAAGTGACCTTGTGAACCTGCAAATGAAATGGTCGTATCGTTACCTAACACTTGGGCGCAAACCATAGTCATCGCTTCACATTGAGTTGGGTTAACTTTACCTGGCATGATGGATGAACCCGGTTCATTTTCAGGAATTAAGATTTCACCGATACCTGAACGCGGACCGGATGCTAATAAACGAATGTCATTTGCGATTTTGAATAATGACATCGCGATTTGTTTTAATGCACCATGGGTTTCAACAATAGCATCATGGGTCGCTAGGGCTTCGAATTTGTTTTCCGCGGTGATGAATGGTAAACCAGTGAATTTCGCGATGTATTCTGCGACTTTTACATCGTAACCTTTAGGCGTATTCAACCCAGTACCTACTGCTGTACCACCTAATGCCATTTGGCGTAAATGTGGTAAGGTATTTTTCAATGCGATTAAACCGAAGTGTAATTGTGCTGCGTAAGCGGAGAATTCTTGACCTAATGTTAATGGTGTTGCGTCCATTAAGTGAGTACGCCCAATTTTCACTACATCTTTGAATGCTTCAGATTTTGCTGCAAAGGTTTTTTGCAAACGTTCAACCGCAGGAATGGTAGCTTCAACCACTTTTTTGTAAGCGGCGATATGCATTGCTGTTGGGTAAGTATCGTTGGAAGATTGAGATTTATTTACGTCATCATTTGGGTGAATAATGGATTTTTCACCTAATTTTCCGCCATTAATCACATGCGCACGATTTGCAATGACTTCGTTTACGTTCATATTCGATTGCGTACCGGAACCGGTTTGCCAAATGACGAGAGGGAATTGATCGTCTAATTTATTCGCCAAAATTTCATCACAGGCTTGAGCGATTAAATCACGTTTTTCCACTGGCAATACGCCAAGATCGTGGTTGGCATAAGCGGCAGCTTTTTTCAAATAACCGAATGCTTCGATAATTTCTTTAGGCATTGAGGCTTCTGGGCCAATTTTGAAGTTGTTGCGTGAACGTTCAGTTTGTGCTGCCCAGTATTTATCTGCTGGAACTTGCACTTCGCCCATGGTGTCTTTCTCAATACGGAATGTCATAGTGATTACCTCTTAAAAAATATTAATTAAAAACCGATAAGGTGGTTTGGAGTGTAACACTTTGCAGGTATGAATGGAATGAAATGAAACGCGTGAAAATGATGTTTTGTGACTTAGATCATAAAAGTGCGGTGAATTTTTTTGTATTTTTTCTTTTGTTTTCCATGATGTCATAAAATTTGCGCACTTAAAAAATTAATGTTTTATCTTCGAGGCATTTTCCGATAAAATCTGTAAGTTTTAACCCGAAGTAATTTATACGAAATTTCATCTACTGGTGATATGTGTTATGAGTAAAAACGCCCAATTTTATATTATTGAAAATATTCAACCGACGTTATTATTGTCGGCAAGCGAAAATTTGGCGTGTAATTTAGCGGCTTCTGCGTGGCGTGTGGGTAAAAAAGTATTGATTGCTTGTGAAACCGAACAGCAGGCGCTAAATCTTGATGAAGCCTTGTGGCAACGGGAACCTGATGAGTTTGTTCCGCATAATTTATCCGGCGAAATCACACAGTTTGCTACGCCGATTGAAATTTCGTGGCTAGGAAAACGCAATGCACAACGTCGCGATTTATTGATCAATTTGCAAACTAATGTACCAGATTTTGTTGCTGGCTTTAACCAAGTGATTGATTTTGTTCCTCAAGATGAAACCGAAAAAGCACAAGCGCGCGAACGCTATAAACAATACCGTCAGTTGGGCTGGCAGTTGAGTACGGAGAAAGCGTAATGGATAAATTCTCTCGTATAGATAAGTTAAAACACAAGATCGCGCAATATCGTCCGCTTTCCGCGGCTGGAGTACAACGCTTGCGAGAAGAGTTTATTATTGAGAGCAGCTATAATTCTAATGCGATTGAAGGTAATACAATCACATTGCGAGAAACGGTGCTGATTTTAAAAGAAGGCATTACCATTGCGGAAAAGTCAATTCGTGAGCATTTGGATATTATCGGTTTTAAAGATGCGTTTAATTATATTTACGAATTAGTGGCAAATAATGAGCCATTAACTGAACGCACGATTAAAGATATTCATTCTTTGGTATTAATGAGCAATGCGGAAAATCGTGGCGTTTATCGCAAAATTCCTGTACGTATTTTAGGCGCAGAAAATGAGCCAACCGCACCTTATTTAATTGCGGAAGAAATGCAACGCTTAATTGAAAAATATCAGCAAAAACTGACCGCACTTCACCCAATTGAAGCCATTAGCTGGTTACATTTGGCGTTTGAGAGTATTCACCCTTTTATTGATGGTAACGGGCGAACTGGGCGATTGCTGATTAATTTTGAATTGCTTAAACAAGGTTATTTACCGATTGATATTAAATTTACGAACCGAGCAAAATATTATCAATGTTTTGATGATTTTCATAAAAATCAGCAAGATGTAAGTAGTTTGGCTGAGCTGATTAGTGATTATGAGTTAGGTGAGTTGGAAAGGTATCTGGCGATTTTAAAACAGAGATAAAATTGTAATTTGGAGCCAAAGGAAATATATGAAAGCAAGTGAAAATAATTTTTTGAGGTTTTTACGAAAAACAACTCAGTTTATTATACCTATTTATCAACGTACATACTCTTGGAACTTAGAACAATGTAAGCAATTATGGGATGATATTAATGAAGCTGGAGAAAATAATAATATATCATCTCACTTTATTGGATCTGTAGTATATATTGAACAAGATACTTACCAAATTAGTTCTAATACCCCAATGTTAGTGATTGATGGGCAACAAAGATTAACAACTTTATTCTTGCTGCTTGAAGCATTTGCACGTGAACTACATATTCGTCAAAAAGAAATTGATAATATTTCATCAGATAAACTCAGAAATCGTTATCTATTAAATCCTAGTGAAGATGATGAGCAAGAGTTTAAATTGTTATTAACGGAAACAGATAAAGATAGTCTATTGGCATTATTAAAGCAAAAGGATTTACCTAGTTTATTTTCAGTTAATATAATAAATAATTTTAATTATTTTTCTGAACAATTAAAAAAATGCAATGATGAAAAACTACAAAATATTTGGGCTGGGCTAAATAAAATTATAGTTGTTGATGTTGCTTTAGCTAGAGAAAAAGATAATCCTCAACTAATTTTTGAGAGTATGAACTCTACAGGTAAAGCATTAAGTCAAGTAGATCTTATTAGGAATTTTATTTTAATGGGATTAGAAGAAAAGCAACAAAGAGAACTTTATATAAATTATTGGCGTAAGATGGAATTATCATTTGGTCAAGAACAATATGAGTCTATATTCAATGCATTTGTTAGACATTACTTGACAATGAAAACTAAATCAATACCAAGATTCGATGATATTTATGATTCATACAAAAAATATAAGAAAGAAAATAAAAATTCAATTCAAGATTTAGTTACAGATCTTTATAATTATTCAACTTATTTTTGTGATATGTTCTTTGGTAAAAAGACTAAATATAGTAAAGATAGCCTAAGTCAGGTATTTAAAAGTTTTAAAGAGTTACAAATTGATGTCGCATACCCACTATTATTAGAATTATATGGAGATTTTGCAAACGGTACCTTAAAAGAGAATGAATTTTGTGAAATAGTAAAACTTATTGAGTCTTACATTTTTAGGCGATCAATCTGTGAAATACCAACTAACTCATTAAATAAAACATTTGCTACATTTAGCAGAGATATTGATAAAAATGATTACTTAGATAGTATTAAACGTAACTTCCTTACTTTAAATGATTATAGACGTTTTCCTAATGATGAGGAGTTTAAACTAAAAATATGTCAAAGAAATGTATATGATTTCAGAAATAGTAGATATTTGCTTATCTCTCTTGAGAATATAAAACGAAACAAGGGTAAAATTGTTTTTACTGAAGAATATACAATAGAGCATATTATGCCACAGACTTTATCCAATGAATGGAAATTAGAATTAGGTGATAACTGGGAAGATTGTTATACAGAAATGCTTCATACATTAGGTAATCTAACACTTACAGAGTATAACGTAGAATATAGTAATGAACCATTTTATAAGAAATTATCTCTTCCTGAAAAAGGATTAAAATATAGTCCATTGATGTTAAATACATATTTTAGAACTCCTGAGCTAGATAAATGGAATAAAGATCATATTCAGAAAAGAGCTAATAATTTAGCAAATGATGCTATAAAAATGTGGATTTATCCTACAATTTCTTTAGAACTATAAAATAGAATATTATTATAAGAGAACCTTAAAATGACCCAAAACCTCGAAATGGCAGATCGTTTCGACTCATCGGCAGTCGAACAAGCACTTTATAAACACTGGGAAGAACAAGGCTATTTTAAGCCGAATGAAAACCCGAATGTTCCAAGTTACTGTATCGCAATTCCACCGCCAAATGTGACGGGGAGTTTGCATATGGGGCACGCTTTCCAACAAACCTTAATGGATACCTTAATCCGTTTTAACCGTATGGAAGGCAATAACACCCTATGGCAAGCAGGGACTGACCACGCGGGGATTGCGACCCAAATGGTAGTGGAACGTAAAATTGCGGCGGAAGAAGGCAAAACTCGTCACGATTATGGGCGTGAAGCCTTTATCAATAAAATCTGGGATTGGAAAGCTTATTCAGGCGGTACAATTAGCCAACAAATGCGTCGTTTAGGTAACTCAATCGACTGGGATCGTGAGCGTTTTACGATGGACGAAGGCTTGTCCAATGCGGTAAAAGAAGTGTTCGTGCGTTTACACGAAGAGGGCTTGATTTATCGTGGTAAACGCTTGGTAAACTGGGATCCGAAATTACATACAGCGATTTCCGATCTTGAAGTAGAAAACAAAGAGAGCAAAGGCTCGCTGTGGCATTTCCGTTATCCGTTAGCCAACGGGGCGAAAACGGCGGACGGTAAAGATTATTTGGTGGTGGCGACCACTCGTCCTGAAACGATGTTAGGCGATACAGCAGTGGCGGTTCACCCTGAAGATGAGCGTTATCAGTCTTTGATCGGCAAAACCGTAATCCTACCGCTTGCGAACCGTGAAATTCCGATTATTGCGGACGATTATGTGGATCGTGAGTTTGGTACAGGTGTAGTGAAAATTACCCCTGCCCACGACTTCAACGACTACGAAGTAGGTAAACGTCATCAGTTGCCAATGGTAAACGTTATGACTCTGAATGCGGACATTCGTGCGGAAGCGGAAATTATCGGCTCAGACGGTAAACCTTTAACAAATTACACCGCACTTATTCCAGCGGATTATCAAGGTTTAGAGCGTTTTGCGGCTCGTAAGAAAATCGTGGCGGACTTTGAAGCCCTTGGCTTGTTAGAAGAAATTAAACCGCACGACTTAAAAGTGCCTTACGGTGACCGTGGCGGCGTGCCGATTGAACCGATGCTGACCGACCAATGGTATGTGAGCGTGAAACCGCTTGCGGAAGTGGCAACTAAAGCAGTGGAAGACGGCGAAATTCAATTTGTGCCGAAACAGTATGAAAACCTCTATTTCTCTTGGATGCGTGATATTCAAGACTGGTGTATTTCTCGCCAATTATGGTGGGGACACCGTATTCCTGCGTGGTACGATGCGGAAGGCAACGTTTATGTCGCGCGTGATGAAGCGGAAGTGCGGTCAAAATATCAGTTAAATGCTGATGTTGCGTTAAAACAAGATGAAGACGTGTTGGATACTTGGTTCTCATCAGGCTTATGGACGTTCTCAACTTTAGGTTGGCCGGAGCAAACCAAAGAACTCAAAATGTATCACCCAACCGATGTGTTAATCACAGGCTTTGACATCATCTTCTTCTGGGTGGCTCGTATGATTATGTTTACGATGCACTTTATCAAAGATGAAAACGGCAAACCGCAAGTACCGTTCAAAACGGTGTATGTAACGGGCTTGATCCGTGATGAACAAGGGCAAAAAATGTCGAAATCAAAAGGGAACGTATTAGACCCGATTGATATGATTGACGGTATCAGCCTTGAAGATCTACTTGAAAAACGCACGGGCAATATGATGCAACCGCAGTTGGCGGAAAAAATTGCCAAAGCAACCCGTAAAGAATTCGAGAACGGTATCGCTCCGCACGGTACGGACGCATTGCGTTTTACCTTGGCGGCATTAGCGAGCAACGGGCGTGACATCAACTGGGATATGAAACGTTTGGAAGGCTACCGCAATTTCTGTAACAAATTATGGAATGCGAGCCGTTTCGTATTGACCAACGATAAATTAGATTTATCGGCAGGCGAAGTGGAATACAGCTTGGCGGATCGTTGGATCCAATCCACATTCAACCGCACCGTAGGCGAGTTCCGTGATGCGTTAAGCCAATACCGTTTCGACTTAGCGGCAAATACCATTTATGAGTTCACTTGGAACCAATTCTGTGACTGGTACTTAGAACTCACCAAGCCTGTGTTTGCCAATGGTACTGACGCACAAAAACGTGGTGCAAGCCAAACCCTCGTGCGTGTGTTGGAAAAACTATTGCGTTTAGCTCACCCGATTATTCCGTTCATCACGGAAGAAATCTGGCAGAAAGTGAAAGGCTTTGCAGGGGTAGAAGGCGACACCATTATGTTACAACCTTTCCCGAAAGTGGAAGAAAACCAAATTGATGAAGCGGCAGAAATGCAAATCAACTGGTTGAAAGAGGTGATTGTGGCGGTGCGTAACATTCGTGCAGAATGCAACATCGCCCCAAGCAAAGGCTTGGATTTCTTAGTGCGTAACCTGTCTGACGAACATTGCAAAATGTTAGCGGAAAACGACCGCTTGTTAAAAGCAATGGCGAAATTAGACAGCGTACAAGTGCTTGCTCAAGGCGAAGAGGCACCGCTTTCTGTGGCGAAATTGGTGGGTAATGCGGAAGTGTTAGTACCAATGGCAGGCTTTATCAACAAAGATGCAGAACTTGCTCGTTTAACCAAAGAGATCGAAAAACTTCAAGGCGAAGTTAAACGTATCGAAGGCAAACTCAGCAACGAAGCCTTTGTGGCAAAAGCGCCTGAACAAGTGATCGCTAAAGAGCGTGAAAAAATGCAGGAGTACCAAGACGGACTTGAGAAATTGCAGGCGCAGTATAAGGCGATTGAAGCGTTGTAATAAAGTAATTTATAGAACAAAGAGTTGGTCTAAATAAAACCAACTCTTTTTTATGCTATAGACAATGTCAGAATTTACTGTTGGATACGAAACGCTCCCATGGCGCATTGAAGTTGATCGCCATAAAAAATTAAAGGCGTGCGTTGGCGTAACCAATAGGGGACGTTATGTTGTTGCCACAGTTTTTTGATGTCTTGATGAATACCATGGTGGAGAACCGTTCCCGAATAACGAAAAGCAAGATGGATAGGTTTTTGTGTTGGCGGAAGGAGAACTCTGTGATCTTGCCATTTTGCAATCCATTCATTAGGTTGCGTTTTAATTATAAATTTACCTAAATTATCCGGTAAATCAATGGATTGGTTTAAGCATATCGGCAAAACAAGATGGCTGATATCTTGATAAATTGGTGTGATATGTAAGTGCCGGCGATAGCGACGAATCAGCTTGTCGCCCAATTTAAATTCCGGATAACGATCGGCTTGGGCGAAGATCACATCCTGAATAATTTGTGCCAATTGTTTGCTTGAGGGCATGGGTAAATCGCAATTGGCCAACCACAAACGCAGTAACGCTTTTTGTTTTGGTATAGAAAAATGCGCAAATTGGCTAATGTCAAAAGTGCGGTCATTTTTTTGATATTTTTGTAATTCTTGTGCCAGTAATTCGTTTAACAATTGCTGTTGTTCTAAGCAATGTTGCGCGCTGCGCTGTACGGCTTGGTCAAAATGCGCCCAGCGTTGTCGCAAGGGGGGCAAAATTTGATGGCGCAAGAAGTTGCGGTCATAATGGTTATCTTGATTGCTTTCATCTTCGATCCAAGGCAAATTTTCGCTATTAACATATTCTTCCAGTTCGGTACGCGTGAATTGGAGCAGTGGGCGAAAAATTGGCACAGAAAAGACCGCACTTTGCATCGGCATGGCGGACAAGCCTTGCACGCCGCTGCCACGTTTTAGTGCGAGAAAAAAGGTTTCTGTTTGATCTTGCTGATGATGGGCGGTCGTCAAAATATGATCTGCACGCATATAACGACGAATAGCTTGGTAACGCGCTTCGCGAGCGCCCGCTTCAACGCCTAAACGTCGATCGACTTGGACTTTTTCCACGATCAGTGGAACGGACAATTGGCGACAAAGGTGTTGACAATGTGTCACCCAATGATCGGCGTTTGGGCTTAAACCGTGATGAATATGGATGGCGCTGAGGGAAAAGTGCGGTCGTTTTTGACAGAATTTTGTCAATAAAGAGAGCAATGCGGTGGAATCAAGTCCACCACTAAAACCGACGAGAAAATGTGTTTGTGTCGGTTGATGCTGGCTAACGATATGATCAAATTTTGCAAAAATATCCATGCTACATTAAGCAATTTTTACCGCTTGATAATGGCTGCGCGGATTAACGATAAATTCTCTAGCCGCGATAATTTGTAGCTCGTAAAGCCCGGAATCATGAGTTATTTGCATCACTTCATTCACTGCATTGGCGGTATGTTCAAAGGCTTCAATATCGGATTTTCCGTTTAACAAATTCGCCATAAACAATCCGGCAGTTAAATCGCCCACGCCAACGGGATCTTTAGCAAAAGTATGTAACGGGCGACTAATGTGCCAAATGCCTTCTTGATTAGCGAGTAGCATTTCAAATTTAGTCGGATCTTGTCCAACTTTACTCAAATGTTTAACCAACACTTTTTTTGGACCTTGAGTTAGAATTACTTTAACGGCTTCAATTGCTTGGGAAAAATTATCAACAGTTAAACCACTTAATTCACGTAATTCAACTAAATTTGGTGTAATAATATCTGCCGCTTTCATGGCAATTTTAACCAAACCTTCTTTTACACCATCTGCTACGATACAACCTTTATCTGGATGTCCCATAACTGGATCACAGAGGTAAACCGCATTTGGATTGCGTTGTTTAACATAGTTAACCGCATTGACAATTTCTTCAACTTGATCAGCTGAACCGATATAGCCGGAAATGATCGCATCGCAGCGATGTAATTCGCCAATTTCATCAATACCACGCACGATTTCGCCGATTTGTTCTTTGGGTAGCACCATGCCGGTCCATTTGGCATATTGCGTATGGTTGGAAAATTGGACGGTATTCAAAGCCCATACATCCACCCCGAGCAGTTGCATTGGAAAGGTTGCGGATTTATTACCCGCATAACCATACACGACGTGAGATTGAATAGAAATCAGGTTTTTCATATGAACTCCTTTTTAATAATAAATATCTTTTTTATAACGTCAAAAGAGCGGTCAAAATAACCGCTCTTTTTAACAAATCATTTGATTAACAATAACCGTAGCTCATCAAACGTTGGTAGCGACGATCTAATAAGGTTTCTTGATCAAGCACTTCAAGATCGGCTAAATCGTCCAATAAACGTTGTTTTAAATGGGCTGCCATTTCGGCATAATTACGGTGCGCACCACCCAAGGGTTCCGGCACAATATTGTCAATTAATTTCAATTCGTGTAAACGGTTGGCGGTTAAGCCCATCACTTCAGCGGCGGTGGAGGCTTTGTCCGCGCTTTTCCATAAAATAGAGGCGCAACCTTCTGGTGAAATAACGGAATAAGTGCTGTATTGCAACATATTAACTTTGTCACCCACGCCAATGGCTAACGCGCCACCGGAGCCACCTTCGCCGATAACGGTACAAATCACAGGGACTTTTAAGGTGGACATTTCACGTAGATTACGCGCAATAGCTTCCGATTGACCGCGTTCTTCCGCCCCCACGCCCGGATAAGCTCCCGGGGTGTCGATAAAGGTGATAATTGGTAATTTAAAGCGTTCAGCCATTTGCATTAAACGCAATGCCTTACGATAACCTTCCGGCGCTGGCATACCGAAATTGCGTTTTACTTTTTCTTTGACTGAACGTCCTTTTTGATGCCCGATAACCATCACCGGTTTTCCGTCTAAACGCGCTAAGCCACCGATAATCGCTTTATCATCAGCAAAGGCTCGATCGCCGGCAAGTTCTTCAAAATCGGTAAAAATATGTTCAATGTAATCCAAGGTGTAAGGGCGGTTTGGATGACGCGCCATGCGGGAAACTTGCCAAGCGTCTAAATTTGCAAAGGTTTTTTGTGTTAATTCCACACTTTTCTTTTGCAAGCGTGCAATTTCATCATCAAGATTAATTTTATCGTCTTGTTCGGCAACAGAACGTAGCGATTCAATTTTGGCTTCCAGTTCTGCAATAGGTAATTCAAAATCTAAGTATTCTTGGCTCATTTGTTTTTCCTAATATTAAATTCGCACCAAATTGTACCGCACTTTAGCAAGATTTTCGGCAAGGCGCAAATTGAAATGCATTGTATGCGTTTTTGCATAAAAAATCTTGGTATTTTTGGCTGGTAGGAGGTTTTAACATGGCGAATAAAAGTGCGGTCGTTTTTTGCGTGATTTTAAGGTGCGTTTGGCGCACCTCAAGATCGACTTATTTGCGCGGTAATTGGATTTTTTGTTCTTCGCTTGGACGGTATAACACCAAAATATGCCCAATGGCTTGTACCGCTTCCGCGCGGGTTTCGCGCACAATGGCATCAATAATTAATTGTTTGGTTTCGCGATCGGCACCAGCGATTTTTACTTTAATGAGTTCGTGATGATTTAGCGCAATTTCAATTTCCGCCAACACTCCTTCAGTTAAACCGTTTCCACCTAGCATGACTACCGGATTAAGGTGGTGGGCGAGGCTTTTAAGAAATTGTTTTTGTTTGGTTGATAATGTCATTCGTTTTTAATCCTATAAAAGTGCGGTCAATAATTTGAACATTTTATTGACTTGAATTGGCGAATTTTACTCTGAAATGCGTGAGATATAAAGAGGTATTGCGTATTTGCGTGAGAAATGGTGGCTTATTTTGTAATAAATTGTAAAATGACGAGTCATATTTATCGAAATGATGCTTGAAAAAAAATATTCTATCCACATATTGATGGTATTGTCGGAAAAATAAAGAAATTATGGGAAAAAAGAAACGTTCAGCAAGTTCGACCCGTTGGTTGAATGAGCATTTTAAAGATCCTTTTGTGCAAAAAGCACATAAACAAAAATTGCGTTCGCGTGCGTATTTTAAATTAGATGAAATTCAACAATCGGATCGTTTGTTTAAACCGGGAATGACGGTGGTCGATTTGGGTGCCGCACCGGGTGGTTGGTCGCAATATGTGGTGAGCCAAATTGGTGGTAACGGGCGTGTGATCGCTTGTGATATTTTGGAGATGGATCCGATTGTCGGCGTGGATTTTTTACAAGGTGATTTTCGTGATGAAAACGTTTTAAATACCTTGCTGGAACGTGTCGGTGAGGGTAAAGTCGATGTGGTGATGTCGGATATGGCGCCGAATTTTAGTGGAATGCCGTCCGTTGATATTCCGCGCGCGATGTATTTGGTCGAGCTGGCACTGGATATGTGTAAGCAGGTGTTGGCGAATAAAGGCAGTTTTGTGGTCAAAGTATTTCAAGGAGAAGGGTTTGATGAATATTTACGAGAAATCCGTTCTCTATTTAATGTAGTAAAAGTACGTAAACCTGAGGCATCTCGAGATCGTTCCCGAGAAGTCTATATCGTTGCAACGGGTTACAGATATTAGCGATTGATTTGATAACTTCAAATTTAATGTGGACTGTAGTAAACTTGTAACAAATCATTAACTTAACAAAAGGCGGGGTAAAACCTTGAACGATATGGTAAAAAATTTAGTCCTTTGGATTGTGGTAGCGGTGGTGATGATGACCGCATACCAAGGATTTAGTGGTAGTTCCTCCGGTAATGCGGTGGACTATACCACGTTTATCAGCGATGTGGGCAACAATCAGGTTGCTGCAACCAAATTTAATGAAGTGGGCGAAATTGCGGTCACTAAAAAAGACGGTTCTAAATATACCACGGTATTACCGACACCGTTAGAAGATCGTAAATTATTAGACGATTTGCTTAATGCGAAAGTCAAAATTGACGGTGCCTTGCCGGAACAACGCAGTTTCTTATCACAAATTTTTATTTCGTGGTTCCCGATGTTGTTGTTAATTGGTGTGTGGTTCTTCTTTATGCGCCAGATGCAAGGCGGTGGCGGCAAGGCAATGAGCTTTGGTAAAAGTCGCGCTAAAATGCTAACAAAAGAACAAATTAAAACGACTTTTGCTGACGTTGCCGGGTGTGATGAAGCGAAAGAAGAAGTGGGCGAGATTGTTGATTTCTTACGTGATCCGAGTAAATTCCAAAAATTAGGTGGTAAAATTCCAAAAGGGATTTTGATGGTCGGACCTCCGGGAACGGGTAAAACCTTATTGGCAAAAGCCATTGCCGGTGAAGCGAAAGTGCCTTTCTTTACCATTTCCGGTTCAGATTTCGTGGAAATGTTCGTTGGGGTTGGGGCATCTCGTGTACGCGATATGTTTGAACAAGCGAAGAAAAATGCACCTTGTTTGATTTTTATTGATGAAATTGATGCGGTTGGTCGCCAACGTGGTGCCGGTCTTGGTGGTGGTCATGATGAACGTGAGCAAACCTTAAACCAAATGTTGGTGGAAATGGATGGTTTTGAAGGTAACGAAGGTGTGATTGTGATTGCGGCAACGAACCGTCCGGATGTATTGGATCCAGCGTTAACTCGCCCGGGACGTTTTGACCGCCAAGTGGTCGTTGGGTTACCGGATGTGCGCGGACGTGAGCAAATTTTGAAAGTGCATATGCGTAAAGTGCCGGTAGCACCAGATGTGGATGCTATGACGCTTGCGCGCGGTACACCAGGGTATTCCGGTGCGGATTTGGCGAATTTGGTAAATGAAGCCGCCTTATTTGCAGCGCGAACCAATAAACGTTTAGTGACGATGTTGGAATTTGAAAAAGCAAAAGATAAGATCAATATGGGACCGGAACGTCGCACTATGATCATGACCGATAAGCAAAAAGAATCTACTGCTTATCATGAGGCGGGTCATGCCATCGTGGGCTATTTAGTACCGGAACATGATCCGGTGCATAAAGTGACAATTATTCCGCGCGGACGTGCATTAGGGGTAACTTTCTTCTTGCCGGAAGGGGATCAAGTCAGCATCAGTCAAAAACAATTGGAAAGCAAACTTTCCACGCTATATGCGGGGCGTTTGGCGGAAGATTTAATTTATGGCGAAGAAAATATTTCTACCGGTGCGTCGAATGATATTAAAGTAGCGACCAATATTGCACGTAATATGGTGACTCAATGGGGTTTCTCCGATAAATTAGGACCGATTTTATATTCCGAAGATGAGGGGGAAGTTTTCCTAGGGCGTTCCATGGCGAAAGCTAAACATATGTCGGATGAAACTGCTCATACTATTGATGAAGAAGTGCGAGCTATTGTAAACCGTAACTATGAGCGCGCGAGACAATTGTTAGTGGATAATATGGATATTTTGCACGCGATGAAAGATGCGTTGGTTAAATATGAAACCATTGAAGAACTTCAAATTAAACAATTGATGAATCGTGAGCCGGTAACGCCTCCGTCCGGTTGGGAAGATCATGGGCAATCGGATAATACGCCGAAATCTGATGCGCCGGCAGAGCCAAGCGTGACGACGGATGAACCACCAAGTACAGAAAGTGCGGTAGAAAATTCGCAAGAATTGAATAATCCTTCCGATAAATAAATTTGATCGTAAATTAAAGCCTTTTTAGTGATAAAAAGGCTTTTTTATTTTGGTTCGTTTAAATATTTCGCTATAATTGACCGCACTTTTAATTTACGTATTAGATCAAATGAAACTACACGCAAATAATAAAACCTTAGATCTTTCTACGCCTCAAATCATGGGGATTTTAAATTTTACACCGGATTCTTTTTCAGATAGTGGACGCTTTTTTTCTTTAGATAAAGCTTTATTTCAGGCAGAACGAATGATAATGGAAGGCGCGAGTATTATTGATATTGGCGGTGAATCGACGCGTTCCATGGCGGATGAAGTGACATTAGCGCAAGAGTTAGAGCGTGTGATTCCGTTGGTGGAAGCAGTACGTCAACGTTTTGATTGCTGGATTTCTGTGGATACATCCAAAGCGGAAGTGATGAAAGAAAGTGCTAAAGTGGGCATGGATTTAATTAATGATATTCGTGCGTTACAAGAACCGGGTGCGCTTGAGATGGCAATTCAGTTGGATTTGCCTACTTGTATTATGCATATGCAAGGTCAGCCGCGTACAATGCAGAAAAATCCGCAATATAAAGACGTGGTTGGTCAGGTGTTAGATTTTTTACAAAAACGTACCGCGCTTTGTTTACAAGCGGGGATGAAAAAAGAACATTTAATTTGGGATATGGGATTTGGTTTTGGGAAAACAAAACAACATAATTACAAATTATTACAACAACTTAATCAATTTTGTCAGCATGGTTATCCCGTATTGGCAGGGTTGTCGCGCAAAAGCATGATCGGTATGGCATTGGATAAGCCGGTGGATCAGCGCGCGGTGGGTAGTGCGGCGGCGGCATTAATCGCAGTGATCAATGGTGCGGCTATTGTACGCGTACATGATGTGGCACAAACACAGGATGTGCTAAAAATTTGGCAAGCCACGGTTTCAGCATAAAGTGGTTGCTAAAACTTGCCCGATAATATTTGATATATTTCATAAAATAATTGTGAAAACAATAAGCTAAAAATAGTATAAAGGAAAAAATTATGGCAGAACGTAAGTATTTTGGAACCGATGGCGTGCGCGGTAAAGTAGGTACGCATCCGATTACACCGGATTTTGTATTAAAATTGGGCTGGGCTGCCGGTAAAGTTTTGGCAACCCAAGGTTCACGTACCGTGTTAATCGGTAAAGATACGCGCATTTCAGGCTATATGTTGGAGTCCGCTTTGGAAGCCGGTTTGGCGGCGGCAGGTTTGTCTGCAGCGTTTACTGGACCGATGCCGACGCCGGCAATTGCCTATTTGACGAGAACTTTTCGTGCCGAAGCGGGAATTGTGATTTCGGCATCGCATAATCCGTATTATGATAATGGGATTAAATTTTTCTCTACGCAAGGGACTAAATTGCCGGATGATGTGGAAGAAGCCATTGAAGCTATGATGGATCAACCGATGGATTGTGTTGAATCAGCTCAATTGGGGCGCGCTAGCCGAATTAATGATGCAACGGGACGTTATATTGAGTTTTGTAAAAGTACGTTTCCGTCAAATTTGAGTTTAGAAAATTATAAAATTGTAGTGGATTGTGCTAATGGTGCGACCTATCATATTGCGCCGAATGTAATGCGTGAATTAGGGGCGGATGTGATCGAAATTGGTTGTGATCCGAATGGTATCAATATTAATGAAAAATGCGGTGCAACAGATATTAAAGCATTGCAAGACAAGGTATTAGAAACCAAAGCGGATGTTGGTTTGGCTTATGATGGTGATGGTGACCGTTTGATTATGGTGGATCACTTGGGCAATAAGGTGGATGGTGACCAAATTTTGTTTATTATTGCGCGTGAAGCCTTACGCGCCGGCAATTTGAAAGGCGGTGTTGTAGGAACTTTGATGAGCAATATGAGCCTTGAAATTGCTTTGAAACAATTAGCAATTCCATTTATTCGTGCCAATGTGGGCGACCGTTATGTGTTGGAAAAAATGCAAGAAAATGGCTGGACATTGGGTGGTGAGAACTCTGGGCATATTATTATTGCTGATAAAAATACCACCGGTGACGGTATTATTGCTTCCCTTGCGGTATTGGCGGCAATGGTGCAACATCGTCTTTCCTTAAATGAGTTAGCTGGAGCGGTTAAATTATTCCCTCAAGTACTAATTAATGTGCGTTTTGCCGGCGGTGCAAATCCATTGGAAAGTGAAGCAGTAAAAGCAGCCGCGGCAGCAGCTGAACAGCGCTTGAGCGGAAAAGGGCGTATTTTATTGCGCAAATCCGGTACTGAACCTTTAATTCGTGTGATGGTGGAATGCGAAGATGGTGCTTTAGCACAACAATGCGCGGAGCAAATTGCTGAAGCGGTTAAAGCAAACTAAGCTAGCAAGCGAATATTGGAGTAGGCATGAAAATATGGGTAATGCGACACGGTGAGGCGGAAGTAATGGCGAAATCGGATAAAGATCGCCATTTGAATGCACGTGGCAGAGCACAAGCTAGCGCACAAGGAATTTGGCTAAAACAGACCGCACTTGGCTCATTTGATAAAGTGTTGGTGAGTCCTTATGTACGTACTCGAGAAACTGCGGAATTAGTCGATCAGGTTTATGCAGGGCAATTCGCGCAGAAATATGAGTTTTGGGATGGAATTACACCCTATGGCAATGCGGCAAATGTGGCGTCTTATTTAGCTCTATTGGCAAGCCAAGGCGTGCAGCAAGTTTTGCTGGTTTCACATCTTCCGTTAGTGGGCGAAATCGTCAGCGAAATTTGTGGCGCGAACCCTGCCAGCTTTTATCCTTCTACGCTTGTTGCCATCAATTGGGAAGAGGGAAGTGCACGTGGCAACGTAGAAGAAATTAAGTATCCAGATTAACTCCCGCACAAAAAAATAGCACCTTCAGGTGCTATTTTTTTGGATTAATTATTGGTTAATTTAAGTAATTAAAGACTTTCACTACTTTTTTAACTCCGGCAACATTGCGCGCGATTTCTGCGGCTGAATTGCCTTGATCTTGGGTAACATTACCCATCAGGAAAACTTCTCCATCTTCGGTGATGGCTTTTATATCACTGGTTTTCACCGCTGAATCCACTAGCATTTTGGATTTCACTTGAGTGGTAATCCAGCTGTCTTTGCTAATTTGTCCGACGGTAATTGGTTGTGCAGTACGAATTTCATTATATACATTGTTATCGTTGATGCCTTCAACACCTTTGGCTAAGCTGGTCGCAATTTCTTTCAAATTTTCATCGGGAACTTGACCGATTAGTAATACTCGTCCGCTGTATGACACAACGTTGATACGAGCTTCTGATTTAATTTGTTCATCGCTGCGAATAGCGGATAACACTTTTTCTTCTAATGTTTCATCATCAACCTGTGTTCCTACGCTACGAGGATCGGTGGCTACTTTGGTTGCTACAGCGCCGACGCTGGTAATTCCTGCTACGGTTGCAGTGACACAACCTTGTAATAAAATGGCTCCGCCGATAATCATGCTAAGTCTTTTTAACTGCGTTAGATTCATTTTTACCTCCTTTGGCTTCTTAAGTTTGGCTTAAAATCACTTTTTCTGTCAAGTTATGAATGAGAAAAAAGTGAAAAATCAATTAATTCGCAAATCGCATTAATGATAAATAAATGGTTTTCCATAATGCGACTTTCTTTATTATGCGGAATCGCTATTTCCAAATCATTTTCTGTTAAAAAACCGCGTAGGTGATCACAATTGGCACCGGTTAATGCAATAATATTAATCTCTTTGGTTAAAGCACAATGAATAAGATCCAAGATGGTTTCTTCGTTTCCGCTTGGGGAAAATACAACCAGTAAATCGCCTTGTTGCGCCACAGCATTAAATTGGCGTTGATAGAGATTGGACGGATTATTATCAGAAATTATCGCAGAACCGACCGCACTATCTATACTTAATAAAATAGAAGGAAAACTGGGTCTTTCTAATTCATAACGATGTAAGAGGTTAGCAACTAAAAATTGCGCATTGGCATAAGAACGTCCGTGACCACAAACGATAATTTTATTTCCACGTAATAAGCAATTCACGATATTTTGTGCTGCTTGCACAATCACCGGCGGCAGCAAACTGGAGGCGGAAATTTGAGTTTGAATATTCTCTGTGTAGAGATCTTTTATTTTATCTAACATAGGATTTAATCGAGAAAATTGGGGAGCCATTGTATATCTTCTTCGCTTTTACCAAAAGCAATTAAATCAAAACGACAATCGGTATCTTCTAGACTACAATTTTGTTTTGCTAGCCATAAACTTGCTGCATCCAACCATTTTTGTTGTTTTCGCCAATCTACGCTGTCTATGGCAGAGCCAAAACGGTTGCTGGAACGTTGGCGTACTTCCACAAAGACGATGGTATTTTGATCACGCATAATAAGATCCAGTTCACCGCATTTAAACGATTGGTTGGCAGCAATAAATACCAACCCTTTTTGTTCTAAGAAAAGGCGAGCTTTTTGCTCAAAGCTCGCCCCTTGTTGACGTTTTGAAGAAAACATGGATTTAATGCTTAATTAATCGCAACGACATCGGCATTTTGATACACAAACCACGTCATATCACGTTCGACATTACAATTTGGTCCAGCACTCAATTTACCGGTTAAACCGTTAATACTAAATCCAGGAACTTGGCGTAACTCATTGAATTGGTTAATTAATAACCATGAATCTGCCCCCATTGCGTATAAACGCATTAGCGAGTAATCGCCATTAGTCATTTGTTCGATTTGGCGATATTGCGCAGAACTTGTGTCTTTAAAGAATGGGATATCGCTGAATTGTAACCCGTTCATTAATAAACGATATTCCGGACCGTTATTCGGTGAATTACTGCGGGAACTTGCATATAATTTTAAGTTGCGATTGGTATTATCCACTGAGGTTTTAATTTCAGCTAATTGTTCGCTGGTTGCGACGATATATAAGGCTTCCGCATTTTGGCTTAAACCTTCTTGTAAAGCAAAGTTAATATCGTCAGGATTGTTGTAAAAACGAATATTGGCATCTGTCGCGGCTAATTGTTGCCAACGCACATTAAACGCTGAAGCAGTGCGTTGACCGACATCCGCTTGTGGAACAAGTACTAATGGATTGCGAATGCCATCATTCCACATTTTATTCGCTGCAGATTCCGCTTCATCTTCTGGCGATAAACCATAATAACAAAGTTGCCCGATAGCTCGTGCATTTGGTGTTGAATTTAGCGCAAGCACACTCAATCCTTGAATGTTGGCAGGGTTATTTAAAAGTGTATCAATATTTTGTTTTAACAATGGACCGACAAGAGTAGTAATGCCTTGTTGTTTGGCTTGTTCAATAATGCTTTCTATCGGTTGTGTCATGGTATCAAATACGGTGACTTGAATTGGTGAATCACCTCTAGCATCATCAAACCCTTTTTTAATCGTATTACCAATTAATTGCGCATTGTCGCTAAGCGGTAATAACAAGGCAATTTGGCTTAAATTTGTGCCTTGGAAATTAAACAAACCGCGTAATTCGGTTGGGAATAAATAAGCGGCGCTGTGGCTTGGATAAGAGGATTTCCAATTTTGTAGCGCTTGGCTTAATTGCGCTGGATTATTGATATTGTCATTATATGCTTTCGCCAACGCAATCCAGCCCGCCAACGCTGGGCTGCCTTCCACGACCGTATTATTAATTACACCGCGATTGGTATTACGCAATAATGCCCAAGTGCGGTCATTATTTTCTTGTTTTCTTTGCGTATCAGTCAGGAAGTTATCAATTTGAATACGCGCTTTCACCGCTTCAATCGTGTCGTTTTGATTTTCTGCGACACGCGCCGCTACTTCATAATAACGCGCTTTTTGTGATGGGCTTAATAAGGCTAAATTAATTGCTGCTAATTGACTTTTGGCTAATTGATTATTTTTTTTCGCCGCAGAAACATGGGCATCAACAATGGATTTGTCTAATAATTGTGGTTCGGTCAGATCTTTTAATTCAGCAAGAAAAGCTTCTGCACTGGCAACTTTATTTTCAGTGACAAGTACACGTGCGGCAAGTAATTTATAGGTTTGTTGATCTTCAACGCTTTTTGCTTGTTCAATTCGATTAATATAAAAGTCGGAATTGGCGTTAGCGTCATTTTTTAATGTATCGCTGAAACTGTTGCTAAAAATATTTGCACAACCGGCTAATACTAAAGCAAAGAAAAACGGTATTAATCGTTTTTTTAAATGAATACATTGTAATAGAATAGGCATAATCACTCCTTGTTATTAAAACAATAGTGTGATCTTACTTATCTCAATGCGTAAAATCAAATAAAAGAAGTCAAAAAATGAATAATTTAAGTGGAATTTTATATATTGTCGCCACGCCGATTGGAAACTTACAGGATATTACTGCGCGCGCGCTGGATATTTTTAACCAAGTGGATCTTATTGCGGCGGAAGATACCCGTCACAGTGGACTGTTATTAAGTCATTATGGCATTAAAAAACCATTTTTTGCGTTGCATGATCACAACGAGCAACAAAAAGCGGATTTGCTGGTAGAAAAATTGCGTCAAGGCAACCATATTGCCTTGATTTCTGATGCGGGAACACCGCTTATCAGTGATCCGGGATTTCATGTGGTCAGAAAATGTCGTCAAGCGGGGATTCGTGTTGTGCCACTGCCTGGGGCTTGTGCAGCGATTACCGCATTATGCGCCTCCGGGGTTGCTTCGGATCGTTTTTGTTTTGAAGGCTTTTTACCAGCGAAAAGTAAGGCGAGACGAGATAAATTAACAGAACTAGCTGATGAAGCGCGTACCTTAATTTTTTATGAATCTACCCATCGTATTTTAGACAGTCTGACAGATGTTGAAACAGTGTTGGGTGCTGATCGTTATGTGGTGTTGGCGAGGGAAATTACTAAAACCTGGGAAACCATTATTGGTGATGAAGTGGGGCAGTTGCGTACATGGCTTGCAGAGGATCCTAATCGTACCAAAGGTGAGATGGTTTTGATAATTGAAGGTAAAAGTGCGGAGTCAAGTGCCGAATTTAGCCCGCAAGCTATTAAAGCACTTCAGCTAATTGCCCAAGAATTGCCACTAAAAAAAGCTGCGGCGATCGTGGCGGAATTGTATGGATATAAGAAAAATGCGTTGTATCAATTTGGATTGGATAATTTTGCATAGGCATCAAGATTTGTTACTTTCTCATCTCGTTTGAGAAAGTAACAAATCAAAAATAAAAAGGATGCTTAAATCGCCGTTTTAATCAAATAAGCGGTATAAGCCACATAGCTGGCAAGTAATAACAAGCCTTTAAAGCGATTGATGGTTCCTTGTTTTTTGACACTATAACCAAAAATAAACAGCGAAAAGGTTAAAATCGCCATCACTAACATATCACGTGAGAAAATTTCATTGCCGACTTGAATTGGTGTAATAGAGCCTGCAATCCCGACAACTGCTAGGGTATTAAATAAGTTAGAACCAATAATATTTCCTACTGCTAAATCTGATTCGCCTTTTCTTGCGGCCATCATTGAGGCGGCAAGTTCCGGCAAGGAGGTACCCACGGCAACGATTGTTAAGCCGATAATCAAATCGCTTACGCCCAAAAATGATGCTACTTTCACCGCGCCCCAGACTAATAATTGAGAACTGGTAATTAATAATACTAAGCCTACAATCATCCACATAATTGCTTTAGGCATTGGCATCAAGGGATGTTCTGTTAATTCTTCTTCCACATTTTGGCTCATTGGATCTTGTTTATTTTTACGCCCTTGCCAAATGGTCCAGCTCATATAAATAGCAAAAATCACCAATAAAATCAGCGCATCAAGATGGGAAATTTGTGCATCATAAATCAAATAAGCGGAAATCAGCGTCACTAAAGACAAAATCGGTAATTCTTGTTTTAAGATGGAAGAATTTACCGTTACTGGTTTTATTAACGCAGTTGCCCCTAAAATCAAGGCAATATTGGTAATATTTGAACCATAAGCGTTACCCAGCGCAATCCCTGGGCTGTTATTTAAGGCGGAAAGCGCTGATACAATCATTTCCGGCGCAGAGGTGCCAAAGCCGATAATAACAATACCGATAAGCAGCGGCGACATTCCTAAATGGCGTGCAAATGAGGCTGCGCCATCAATAAAGCGATCCGCACTCCAAACTAAAATAATTAAACCGACTAAAATTGCCAATAAAGGATATAACATAGTATGAAAGCCCTGACATTAGGTTGTTAAAAAGGAAAGTATAATAGATGTGGGATTTATTTGAAATAAAAAAAATAAAAGCCCATGCAATGATGGGCTAAAAGTCTTTTGGTGAGAATTAGTTTCTATAAAAGGAGACAAATAAAAACTAGCCAAAAGAAAAACTGGCTCCTCCTGCTGGACTTGAACCAGCGACATATGGATTAACAGTCCACCGTTCTACCGACTGAACTAAGGAGGAATAATTCTGTATCACAAGGAATGGACGCACATGATAATGATCTTACTATACCTTGTCAACTGGCAAAATAAAAAAAATTTACATTTTTTATCAACATATTTTATATCCACAGCGCCTGTGGATAACTCTGTGAGTTATTATTTAAAAAGTGGCGCAAACCCTCATGAAATATAGTATTTTTAATATAGGGTGTAAGATTGGTTGTAAAATGACATTTCTTTTTATTTCAATAGGTTATTAAATTTCCACAAAATTTTTTAAAAAATTTTACGTTTTTGTGAAGTTTCTAACTTGACAAATATAAGTCTGTGTAAAACTTAGAATTTTAATTTAAAAAATTGATCAAAAATTGTGATAAAATTGACCGCACTTTAAGGATAACTAAAAACTGCAATATTGTCGTACTTTTGATAAAGCAAATCTTCTATGAACGCGAAAATAAATACCAAACCCTTTATTCTGCATTCCGATTTTTCCCCTTCCGGCGATCAACCGCAAGCTATTGCGCGTTTAACCGAAAATCTCAACGATGGTTTAGCTCATCAAACCTTACTTGGCGTAACCGGTTCGGGAAAAACCTTTACTATTGCCAATGTAATCGCGCAATTAAATCGACCGGCAATGTTGCTAGCGCCGAATAAAACCTTGGCAGCGCAGCTTTATGCAGAAATGAAAGCCTTTTTTCCGGAAAATGCTGTGGAATATTTCGTTTCTTATTATGATTATTATCAACCGGAAGCCTATGTGCCGAGTAGTGATACCTTTATTGAAAAAGACGCCTCGATCAATGATCAAATTGAACAAATGCGTTTATCTGCAACCAAATCCTTTTTAGAGCGTCGCGATACCATTGTAGTTGCTTCCGTTTCTGCAATTTACGGATTAGGTGATCCGGACAGCTATTTGAAAATGATGCTGCATTTGCAAACTGGTGCCATCATTAATCAACGCCAAATTTTAGCGCAATTAGCCGAGTTGCAATATACTCGCAATGATCAGGCATTTCAGCGCGGTACTTTTCGTGTTAGGGGCGAGGTTATTGATATTTTTCCGGCGGAATCTGATGATAAAGCCATTCGGATCGAGTTATTTGATGATGAAATTGAACGTTTAACCTTGTTTGATCCGTTGACCTCCAAAAGTTTCGGTACGGTACCGCGTTATACGGTTTATCCCAAAACGCACTATGTAACGCCACGTGAAAAAATTCTGGCTGCTATTGAACAGATTAAAGTGGAGTTGGTGCAGCGTCGTCAGGTGTTGTTGGACAATAACAAATTATTGGAAGAACAGCGCTTAACTCAACGTACCTTGTTTGATATCGAGATGATGAATGAGCTAGGTTATTGCTCTGGCATTGAAAATTATTCGCGCTATTTATCTGGCAGAAACGAAGGGGAACCGCCGCCGACCTTATTTGATTATATGCCTTCTGATGCATTATTGATCATAGATGAGTCTCACGTGACTGTTCCGCAAATCGGCGGAATGTATCGTGGCGACCGTTCGCGCAAAGAAACTTTGGTGGAATATGGTTTTCGCCTACCTTCCGCCTTGGATAACCGTCCGTTACGTTTTGAAGAATTTGAACGTTTAGCACCTCAAACCATCTATGTTTCGGCAACACCGGGACCTTATGAACTGGAAAAATCCGGACGAGAGATTATCGACCAAGTGGTGCGTCCGACCGGATTATTGGATCCGGAGATTGAAATTCGACCAGTGGCTATCCAAGTGGACGATTTGTTGTCCGAGGCACGCAAAAGAGCGGTCGAAAATGAGCGCGTTTTGGTGACCACCTTAACCAAACGCATGGCGGAAGATTTAACCGATTATTTGGAAGAACATGGCGTACGCGTGCGTTATCTACACTCGGATATTGACACGGTCGAACGGGTGGAAATTATTCGCGATTTGCGTTTGGGCGAGTTTGACGTATTGGTAGGCATCAACTTGCTGCGCGAAGGATTAGATATTCCGGAAGTATCGCTGGTAGCGATTTTAGATGCGGATAAAGAAGGATTTTTACGTTCCGAACGATCGTTAATTCAAACCATTGGGCGAGCTGCACGTAACTTGAAAGGTAAAGCGATTTTATATGCGGACAGTATCACCAAATCCATGGAAAAAGCGATAACTGAAACCAATCGCCGCCGCGAAAAGCAAATGAAGTATAACCAAGAGCGTGGTATTGTTCCTCAAGCCTTAAACAAAAAAGTTGGCGAATTATTGGATATTGGTCAAGGGGCAGCGCATAAAAATAAAACGAAATCGCGCGTCCAAACTGTGGCAGAAACCACCGCACTTTATCATTTGCCAAAAACCGTAAAAGAATATCAGCAACAAGTGAAAAAACTGGAACAGCAAATGTACCAACATGCCCAAGCATTGGAGTTTGAAAAAGCGGCGGCTATCCGCGATCAATTACATCAATTGCATGAACAGTTTCGAGTGAATGGATGAAATATGCCCTCGAAATGAGGGCATTTAATCAATGAGTAACGCTTTTTAAATGCGCTTTTAGTGTTTGTTCAATTTCATAAATCCAATCTAATTCGTATTGAGTAAAGCCCGCTTGAATTCTGGCGTCGGTGTTGATCGCCCCTTTGAAAATAACAATACGGTATTTTCGCAATAATTCAGCGAAACACGACATGGCATCTAAGCCGCGTTTTTCCGAGAGGGCGTGATACCAATGATTGCCGATCGCAACATGACCGATTTCATCGCGCAAAATAATATCTAGAATATTTACCGCAGCAAAATCTTTGCGTTGAGCTATTTTTTCTTGCAACACGGGTGTGGCATCCAGCCCACGCGCTTCCAATACGCGCGGAACCAGCGCCATTCGCTCCCAAATATCATGAGCGGTAGCTTGTGCCATTTCCCATAATCCGGCATGCCCTTCAAAATCACCATATTGATACCCTAAAGTTTTAAGATGTTGATTTAGCAAGGTAAAATGAGTGCTTTCTTCGCGCGCGACGCGTAACCAATCTTGCACAAATGCCATGCCTTGCTGCAATTCTTGTTGTGCGTTACGACCAAAACGCCAAGCAGCATCCAGCCCTAAATTAATGGCATTAAATTCAATATGGGCAATGGCGTGTAAGGTGGCGGCATAACCTTCGTCGGTGGCAAAGGAGCGTTTTGGTACATCTTTTGGCGCCACTAAGCGTGGCTTGAGCGGAATGCCAACCATTTCCTGTTCGGCATTGACAGTCGGAAAATCCGCCACCTCAGTGAAATGAACTTGTGGCAGATGATGATCATAAAGCGCATTGACCAAGGCGCATTTTTTCTCAGGTTGCGGCTCTTGTAAGGCATCTGTTACTAATTGCCAAAATTGTGGAGCGGAAAGTGCGGTCATTTTTTTCCTTATTTTTGTTCTGCTGAGTAACGAATGAGACCTTCTTGTTGCGTAGTTGCAATTAAGCGCCCTTGGCGATCAAAAATTTGTCCGCCACCTAAACCGCGCCCGCCATAAGCATTATTGCTCTTCACTGCATAAAGTAGCCAATCGTTGAGATCAAAAGGACGATGGAACCAAATGGTATGGTCGATAGTGGCGACTTTCATGCCACTTTGTAAAAAGCCTTTTTTATGCGGATGAAGTGCGGTCAATAAGGTGTGAAAATCGGAAAAATAAGCAAGTAAGCATTGCTGAATTTGACGATCATGCGGCACGCTGCCATTGGCTTTTACCCATGCAAATTGTTCCGGCGGTAATTCAGTACCGTTAAACGGATTGTTGATATATTTGCTGCGAATATCAAACGGGCGTTCGGCGGTAAATTTATCGCGCACCGCTTCTGGCAAATAGGCTGCCATTTTTTGCATCATATCACTTTCTGAATAAAAACTTTCCGGTTCGCCGATTTGTGGCATCGCACTTTGGTGTTCAAAACCTTGTTCTTCGATTTGGAAAGACGCGGTGATATGGCAAATGGGTTCGTTATGTTGAATCGCTTTAACGCGTAATGCGCTAAAATTGCGTCCTGTACGTAGCGTTTCGACATCATAAATAATCGGCAATTGGCTGTCGCCGGGAGCGAGAAAATAAGCGTGGCAAGAGTGTAAAATTCGATCTTTAGGCGCTACTTGCATGGCTGCATAAAGCGCTTGAGCGACTACTTGACCACCAAATACTTGTCGCAATCCGAGATCTTCACAGTCGCCACGAAAAAGAAAATCGTCAAGTTGTTCTAATTCTAATAATTGAATTAATTGATTGAGTACATTAGACATAGATGCTCCTTGTCTGAGTAGGGCGATATTTAAGCGGTTAAGTATAATAACTCGATAAATATTTGCAATCAGAAATTGCTTATTGCATAATACGAAACCTTAACGTTTAACGTTAATTCAATGGAAACCTCCTCGGTTCCTCGCAATGGTGTCTGGTTTACCCGGTCAGGTTCGGAAGAAAGCAGCCAGAGTCAGAATTTCCGTGTGCCGAGATCAAGCTGGGGAGGTTTCCGCCCTTTGCACCTACCCTTTTTTTATAATCTTTCTGTTAATTGTTTGAAAAAGCCTTGTGGTTTTTGCATGAGTTCCGCATAACTACCTTGTTCAATAAGACGTGCATCATCAATGACACAAAGCCAGTCGAATTGTTCAATAGCAGTTAAACGGTGCGTGACCATCAAGAGGGTTTTATCCTGACAATGCGCTAAAATTAAAGCTAAAACTTGGCGTTCAGTTTCGCGATCCAGACTTTCGGTTGGTTCATCTAATAGTACAATAGGGGCATTATTCAGTAATACCCGCGCCAGCCCTAAACGACGTTGTTCACCGCCGGAAAGTTGGCGTCCGCCATTGCCTAACCAAATCTCTAGGCCTTGTTCTTGTTGCAATAATTTGTTTAAACCGACCGCACTTAATACTTCGCGCATTTTTTCATCGCTAATAGGTTGCTGGGAGGCAATTTGTAAGTTATTGCGTAGGCTATCGCTGAACACATGAATACGTTGAGTTAAAAAACAAATATGTTCACGTAAAGCGCTTTCTGCATAATGTTCAATCGGATTGCCAGCTAAGGATAATTGCCCTTGTTGGGCGGCATAATGGCGTATGAGCAATTGCAATAAGGTGGATTTTCCGCTGCCGGTTTTGCCCAAAATCGCCACTTTTTGTCCTTGATACAGACGAAGATTGAGATCAGTTAACGCCGCTTGTGGGCGATCCGGATAATGAAAATGCAGATTTTGCGCTTCAATGAATGGCGTGTTCGGCGCTAAATTGGTTGCAATTGCAGCCTCACCATCAAAACGCACCAAGGGTTCTTGTTCGGTGATTTCCGTGATCCGTTCGGCGGAAGCGATAATCTGCCCGATATGCAAAAAAGCGGCGCCCAAAGGCATCAAAATTTCAAAGGCAGCAAGGGCAGCTAAAGCAAATAATCCGATCAAGGCATAGCGATATTGATCGTTACCAAAATCAGCATTAGCAGCAAACCACAGGGTTGCCACTAATAACATTCCGTTGGCAAACAAGAAAAGTGCGGTGGATAATCCGGCTAAATTAGCTTCTTTTTGTTGATAAGATTGCCATTCTTGTTCCGTTTCCGTGAGTTTGTGTTTAATTGGTTGTTCGGCGTTAAACAGCAATAACTCGGCTTGCGATTGAATGAATTCTACAAATCGGGTGCGATAAGTGGCGCGTGAAAGCGTTAATTTTTTGCCAAAGGTTTTACCCAGATGATAAAATATGGTTGGTATAATAAGTAATAAAATCAACAAGGTAGCGCCAATAAAGAGCGCGAGTGGGAGATTAAATAAACTTAGTCCAATGGTTAAAAAGCTAATCACCACAATGGCGCTGATAAAAGGTGCCAGTAAGCGCAAATAGAGGCTGTCTAAGGTATCAACATCTGCGACTAAACGATTAAGCAAATCGCTGTTGCGATAGCGGTTTAGTACCGCGGGGCTGAGCGGAATAATTTTGCTGAAAACTTGTACACGTAATTTGGCAAGAATACGAAACGTAGCATCGTGGGTGACGATTTTTTCAAAATAACGCGCGGCGGTGCGCCCGATTGCCAAACCGCGTACGCTAGCGGAGGGATAAAAGAAATTAAATAGCGTGCCTACGCCTGCAATTGCCGTAGCGGCTAAGAACCAACCGGAAACGGTTAACAATCCGACGCTAGATGCCAGTCCGATAATCATTAAAATCATGCCGATAATCAAGGTGAATTTAGCATGACGAAATAAACGTAAAAACGGAAAAAGTACGCGCATTAGTGAATATCCTGTTTTCGTTGAGCCAAAAGTTCGGCAAAAAAGCCTTGATCTTGTAATTGGGCGAAAGTGCCTTGTTGGATGATTTGCCCTTGTTGCATCACCAAAATCTGGTCGCATTGTTTAAGATCTTCAATGCGATGGGTGATCATTAAGGTGGTTTGCTTGCCACTGATTTGTTGCAAGGCTTGCAAAACTAAATTTTCCGACTGCGCATCTAAACTGGCGGTCGGTTCATCTAACACCAATAATTTGCCTTGACGCAACAAGGCGCGAGCCACCGCTAAACGCTGTGCTTGACCAACAGAAAGCCCGATACCTCCTTCTTTAATTTCATGATCTAAGCCTAATTTATCGGTAAATTCTTTGGCTTGTGCTTGCGCGAGTGCTTGTTCGATTTGTTGGTTTGAGGCTTGAATATCGCCCAGTAACAGATTTTCACGGATGCTACCTTGTAACAACAGCGGATTTTGTCCTACCCAAGCTACCTGTTTGCGCCATTGGGTTAGATCTAGTTCCCGAAACTCTATCCCATTGATTTTTAAACTACCTTGATAAGCCAAAAAGCCTAATAGCACATTAACCAAGGAAGTTTTCCCTGCACCACTTTGTCCAACTAAGGCGGTGTGGCTGTTAGGCGCTAGGTGAAAACTTAAGGCTTGTGTTAAAGGTTGACCTTGTGGCGATAGTACAATTACATTTTCTGCACAAATTTCCACCGCACTTTGTGCATCAAGTTGCTGGTGGGAGGATTCAGATTGGGCAGTAATATAATCTTGTTCTAGAAAATCCACAATCACATCTGCGGCACCGATACCGGCGGAACGATCGTGATAATAGGTACCGAGATCACGCAGCGGTTGATAAAACTCCGGCGCAAGGATTAAGCAGAAAAAGCCGACAAAGAGACTTAGCGAGCTGTCATAAGTGCCGAAATCCAGTTCACCTAAATAACTAAAACCAAAATAAACCGCCATCAAGGCAATCGAGATCGAAGTGAAAAACTCCAATACCGCCGAGGATAAAAACGCCAGTTTTAACACATCCATAGTGGTTTCACGGAAGGCTTCTGTACTGTCTTCAATATGCTGGGTTTGCTCTGAAGTGCGGTTAAAAATTCTTAAGGTTTCAAGCCCTTGCAAACGATCTAAAAATTGTGCGCTTAAACGGGAGAGGGTTTCCATATTGCGTTGGCTGCTGTCGGCGGCGGCAATACCCACTAAAATCATAAAAATCGGAATAAGCGGCGCGGTGAATAATAAAATGAGTCCTGCCGCCCAGTTTAACGGAAATACAGCAATTAAAATGATCACTGGCACAATTACGGATAAAGTTTGCTGTGGCAAATAACGTGCATAAAAATTATGCAGATTTTCTACTTGCTCCAACATAATACTTGCCCAACTGCCCGCAGGTTTATGATTAATGGTTGCCGGGCCTACTTGGTGGATTTTAGCCAAAATTTGTTGGCGAATATGACGGCGTAATTGTTGTCCACTTTGGAAGCCGATTTTTTCTCTGAACCATAAAATCAATGCGCGTAAAGCGAAACACAGAATTAAGGCGGCAAAGTGCGGTAATAATTGACTACGATCGGTGTTTTCCATAATCAAACTTTGCAACACTGTTGCCAACAACCAAGTTTGTGCCACCAAAATTAAGGAGGAAAATGTGGCAAGGATAATGGTCAAACCCAATTGTTTTTTAATGATTTTTTGTTGATTTCTTAGCCATTTAAACAGATATTTTTGGCGGGCTTTATTCATATTTGTAGGTGCTTTCGGATGGTTTTCGCAATTAAAAAGGAAGGACGCGATTAACGCGTCCGTTATCATTTAAATAAAAGTTATTCTTGTGCATCAAGATAACGTTCAGCATCTAACGCCGCCATACAACCGGTTCCAGCGGAGGTAATTGCTTGTCGGTAGTTATGATCCATCACATCTCCCGCGGCAAACACGCCTTCTACGGAAGTGGCGGTCGCATTACCGCTTAAACCGGATTTTACCACAATATAACCGTTATTTAATTCCAGTTGACCGGCAAAAATATCCGTATTTGGCGCATGGCCAATAGCGATAAAGGCGCCTTCTAATTTGATTTCTTCGCAAGCCTCGGATTGGGTATCTTTTAAACGCAATCCGGTCACGCCCATATCATCACCCAATACTTCGTCTAAAGTGCGGTGCGTATGGAGTACGATTTTACCTTCTTCCACTTTTTTGTTTAAACGGTCAAGTAGGATTTTTTCAGCACGGAAACTGTCACGACGGTGGATTAAATGCACCTCAGAGGCAATATTGGCCAAATAAAGCGCTTCTTCTACTGCGGTATTGCCACCGCCGACGACGGCAACTGGTTTATTGCGATAGAAAAATCCGTCACAAGTCGCGCAAGCAGAAACGCCGCGTCCTTTATAGGCTTCTTCGGAAGGTAAACCCAAATAACGAGCGGAGGCGCCGGTGGCGATAATTAAGGCATCGCAACTAAAGGTTTGCATATCGCCATAAAGTTTGAACGGGCGAGAAGACAAATCCACGCGATTGATATGATCAAAAATAATTTCGGTATCAAACTTTTCCGCGTGTTGTAACATTCTTTGCATCAATTCAGGACCTGTCGTATCGCCAAAATCACCCGGCCAGTTTTCAATTTCCGTAGTTGTGGTTAATTGACCGCCTTGTTGCAAGCCGGTGACCAATACGGGTTTAAGGTTGGCACGCGCTGCATAAATCGCGGCAGTATAGCCGGCAGGACCGGAGCCTAAAATAAGCAATTTGCTGTGTTTAATTTCTGACATAAAAATTCCTTGCGTTATCTAATCATCAAACTTAAGTTACTTAAGTCTATTACAGTGTTTTCAATAAGTAAATCCATCAATAGAGTAATGCGTACAATAATCGGCGATATTTATTGGTAAGCGGATCGTGGTTGCCGATGGCGGCTAAGATTTCTAAAAATTGTTTTTTCACTTCGCCATTTTCTGCTGCTAAGTCCTGTTTTAAAAGGCTAAATAACAGTTCCAACGATTCTTCGTTGCGATTGGCTTGGTGCAATTGTAATGCCAGCTTTAGTGCAATTTCCGCACTTGGATTTTTGGCAAAATCGGCTTGTAATTGTTGAATTTCCGGAGTATCCGCCGCTTTAATTAACAAATCAATTTGCGCTTGCAGCCCTTGCCAGCGGCTATCGCGATCTTGCAGCGGAATTTGTTTTAAAATGTCTTGCGCCGGTTCTGTACGTTTCATGGCGATATAGGTTTCTGCATACAACAATGCAATATCGCTGTTTTTCTTATCGGATAATTCCCAGGCTTCTTTTAATAACGGTAAGGCTTCGTCGTAATGTTCGCCGGATAATAACTCTAAGGCTTGATTAAATTTGATTTCGTCTTCTTTTGGCAAAATGGCGCTTAAACGTTGTTGCAAGGTTTCTTCCGCTAATGCCCCTTGGAAGGCATCTAGCGCCTGACCGTCTTTAAATAAATAAGTGGTCGGTAAGGCTTGGATACGAAATTGCGCGGCAACCATTTGTTCTGTTTCGCAATTGACTTTGCCTAAAATAAATTGCCCTTGATATTTTTCCGCATAACGGGATAAAAGTGCGGTGAATTCTACGGAAGTTTGGTGGCTGGGCGCATAAAAAACAATCGCCATTGGCGTATGTTGTGCGTTTTGTAATGTTTCCGTTAAGTTTTGTTCATTAATTTCAATAACATGAGTTTTCATGGTGATTCCTTTTTCCTCGTTTGAAGTGGCAAAATTGTAGCAAAGTGCGGTGCATTTTGAAATGTTTTTAACCTCTACAAATGCCTTTAACTCTGTTAAAATCGGCGACAATTTTTATGTTTTTTAGCAAACAAGAGGTTATTGTGGCATTAATCAGCTTAACCAATGGATACCTTTCTTTTAGCGATCATCCGTTATTGGATTACACCGAATTACATATTGAAGCCGGCGAGCGGGTGTGTTTAGTTGGGCGCAATGGCGCAGGCAAATCGACTTTAATGAAAATTTTGGCAGGCGAGGTCGTGATGGATGACGGGCGCTTGCAATTTGAACGCGATTTGGTCGTTTCCCGTTTGGAACAAGATCCGCCGCGCCATGCTGAGGGCAATGTGTTTGATTATGTCGCCGAGGGTGTTGGGCATTTGGCAGATTTACTCAAAGAATATCACCGTATTTCGTGGTTATTGGAAAATGCCTATGAAGACAGCTTGCTCAATCAATTAGCGCATATACAGGCTCAATTGGAACACGCCGGCGGTTGGCTGTTTGAAACGCAGATCAACGAAGTGTTGGCAAAATTAGCGTTGGATCCGGATATGCGTCTTGCGGATTTATCCGGTGGCTGGTTGCGTAAAGCAGCATTGGCAAGAGCGCTTGTTTGTGCGCCGGATGTGTTGCTGTTGGATGAACCGACCAACCATTTGGATGTAGAAGCCATTGAATGGTTGGAAGAATTTTTACTTGGGTTTAGTGGAAGTATTGTGTTTATTTCCCATGACCGTTCTTTTATTCGCAAAATGGCGACACGTATTGTGGATTTGGATCGTGGCAAATTGGTCTCTTATCCGGGAGATTACGATTTATATTTAACCACCAAGGAAGAAAATTTGCGTGTGGAAGCGTTGCAAAATGAGTTGTTTGATAAAAAATTGGCACAAGAAGAAATTTGGATCCGCCAAGGGATCAAAGCCAGACGAACTCGTAACGAAGGGCGAGTGCGCGCCCTAAAAGCCTTGCGCGAAGAACGTCGTCAGCGACGCGAAGTGTTGGGAAGCGCGAAATTGCAATTGGATACATCTAGTCGTTCAGGCAAAATTGTGTTTGAGTTGGAGGATGTGAGTTATGCTATTGGCGATAAAACCCTGTTGAGCCATTTTAGTACTACTATTTTACGCGGCGATAAAATTGCTTTGGTCGGACCAAATGGTTGCGGTAAAACGACGTTTATTAAATTGCTTTTAGGCGAATTGCAACCGACGTCGGGCAATATTCGTTGTGGTACCAAGCTGGATATTGCTTATTTTGATCAATATCGGGCGGATTTAGATCCGGAGAAAACCGTGATGGATAACGTGGCGGACGGAAAACAAGATATCGAAGTTAATGGGATAAAACGCCATGTATTGGGATATTTGCAAGACTTTTTATTTCCGCCAAAACGTGCCATGACGCCAGTCAAAGCCTTATCTGGAGGCGAGCGCAATCGCTTGTTGTTGGCAAAATTGTTGCTAAAACCGAATAATTTATTAATTCTGGATGAACCGACCAATGATTTGGATGTGGAAACCTTAGAATTATTGGAAGATATTTTGACTGATTATCAAGGAACCTTATTAATTGTGAGCCACGATCGTCAATTTATCGATAACACTGCCACGGAATGTTATATTTTTGAAGGCGATGGGGTATTGAATAAATACGTAGGCGGGTTCCACGACGCCAAACAGCAACAAGCCAATTATTTTGCCACCAAAGCGGCTGAACAGGCTGCTCGTCAAAGTAAAAAAGCCGCTCTACAGGAAGAAAGTACGGTGCAAAAATCGGACGTTTTATCACAACCGCATAAGCCGCGTACGGTGAAATTATCCTACAAAGAGCAGCGTGAATTGGAGCAACTGCCGAATTTATTGGAAGAATTAGAAGAAAAAATCACCGCACTTCAAGAAGAAATCGGTGATGCAAACTTTTTCCAACAGTCCCATGATTATACATCGGCAAAATTGCAATTGTTAGCGGACACTGAGCAAGCTTTGGAAGATGCATTTTTGCGTTGGGAAAGTTTAGAAAGTAAGAAAAATGGCGGAAATGAGTAAAAAATATACTCTTATTCATTTAAATTTATAAATGATAATAATTCTTATTGACTAATATGGGGTTTTCACGTATTAATAACCATCTATTCTGTTATTTTACGAATTAATGAGGTTTTAATGATGAAAAAACGCCTTTCCGCTTTAGCAGTAAGTCTTTCTGCGGTTGTTTCTATGAGCGCAATTGCTTCGGAAGAAGTGAATATTTATTCTTATCGTCAGCCCTATTTAATTGAGCCGATGTTAAAAGCCTTTGAGCAAGACACTGGGGTAAAAGTGAATGTGATTTTCGCGGATAAAGGGTTGGTTGAACGTGTTAAACGGGAAGGAGAATTAAGCCCAGCAGACGTGTTATTAACCGTGGATATTAGCCGTGTGATGGAAGTGGTGAATGCCGGTTTGGCACAACCTATCGAAAGCGATGTATTAAAAGCCAATATTCCGGCGCAATATCGTGACAGTAAAAATGAATGGTTTGCACTGACTACGCGCGCGCGCGCGATATATACTTCAAAAGAACGCGTTGGCAAATTACCAGAAGATTTTACTTATTACGATTTGGCTAAACCGGAATATAAAGGCAAAGTTTGCGTACGTTCGGGGAAAAATTCCTACAATGTTTCGCTTTTTGCTTCTATGATTGCTCATGATGGCGAAGCTAAAGTGAAACAATTTTTACAAGATTTGAAAGGGAACTTAGCACAAAAACCGCAAGGCGGCGATCGTGATCAAGTGAAAGCGATCAAAGAAGGCATTTGCGATTATGCTTTGGGCAACAGCTATTATTTCGGCAAAATGCTTGATGATGAAAAACAACGCGAATGGGCGCAAGCGGTATATATCAACTTTCCAAATCAAAAAGCGCAAGGTACGCACGTAAACATTAGCGGCGTTGCCCTTGCCAAATATGCACCGAATAAAGAAAATGCGGTGAAATTAGTCGAATACTTGAGCGGCGATCATGCACAACAAATGTATGCGGAATTAAACCACGAATATCCGGTAAAACCGGGCGTGGCGAGTTCTAAGTTAGTACAATCTTGGGGCAGCTTTACCGCGGATGAATTGCCATTGGAAAAAGTGGCAGAAAATTATGATAAAGCCCTGAAATTAGTGGATGAAGTCAAATTTGATCTGTAATGGATCATTGCATAAAACTTACTGAGGGCGGCTTAGGTCGCCCTTTGGCAATCTTAGAAAATGCGTAAAATAACATCAAAATTGCATAAAATTAGCTGGTTTTTGACCGCACTTTTAATTACTTTATTTTTTATTTTGCCCATCTCGGCAATTTTATACGAGTCTGCCTCTGCAGATTGGCAAAATTTGGCGCACCTTTGGCAAACCGTACTGGCGGATTATGTGATCAATTCGCTGTTATTGGTGTTAGGAACGGTGGCGCTTAGTTTGATTTTTGCCTTGCCTTGCGCTTGGATCGTTTCGCATTATCAATTTTTCGGGCAGCGAATGTTGCAATGGCTGCTTTGTTTGCCTTTAGCGATGCCGGCGTATTTGGTAGGGTATTTATATACTGATTTATTGGATTATGCCGGTCCAGTGCAAACCTTTTTGCGCGATTTTTTTGGTTGGGAAAGCGCGCAAGATTATTGGTTTCCGTCAATTCGTACCCTTGGTGGTGCTTGTTTTATATTGGCATTGGTATTGTATCCTTATATTTTCTTATTGGTTCGCGTGGCATTAATGGAGCAATCGGAAAATTTAATACAAAGTGCCAAAATGTTGGGCGCCGGCAAAAAACAAGTGTTATACCAGGTGATTTTTCCCTTAATTCGACCGGCAATTGCGGTTGGTGCCGCGTTAGTTGCGATGGAAACGCTGGGCGATTTTGGCGCGGTATCTTATTTTGCAGTTCCGACGTTAACAACTGCGATTTATGACACTTGGCTTGGCTATGGCGATTTAGGATCGGCAAGCCAAATTGCGATTTTTATGTTATTGATGATCTTCGTTTTATTGATGCTTGAACGTTATAGCCGCCGCAAACAAAAAACTTATCAACGCGGTTATGAAAAAAAAATGGAGAGCAAAAAATTAAGTGGAATAAGTTTGATCTTAGCGCAAGTTTACTGTTGGGGCTTGCTGGCACTGGCGTTTTTTCTTCCGCTTGGCAAATTAGCCTATTGGGCATGGCATTATTTTGCGCAAGCGCAACTGGAACGCTTTTGGCAGTATGCGTACAATAGCTTGAGCGTTTCAGTGATTGCGTCGCTTATTTGTGTTGCAATTGGTTTGGTTTTGCATTATTTACAACGCATGGCGCCGCAATATTCGCCACGATTTAAACCCTTGGCGCGTTACAGCTTACAAATTTCCAGCCTTGGTTATGCCATTCCCGGCACTGTATTGGCGATCGGCATCCTAATTCCTTATACCGCTTTTGACCATATTTTCAATAACACCTTGAAATGGCTCGGATTGCCAAGTATTGGTTTGCTCTTTTCCGGTACCATTGTTGCTTTAATTTCCGCTTATGTGTTTCGTCTTTCCGCGATGGCGATTGGTGGAATTGAAACGTCGATGAATAAAATATCGCCATCATTGGATATGGCAAGCAGAACACTCGGATCTAATGGCATTAAAATGTTTAGAAAAGTGCATATTCCGTTGCTTTCTAAGGGGATTTTGACCGCACTTTTACTGGTGTTTATTGAATGTATGAAAGAATTAAATGCCTCTTTATTATTAAGACCCTTTAATTTTGACACTTTAGCGACTTACGTTTTCACCTTTACTTCCGATGAACAATTAGAACAAGCAGCGTTGCCGGCCATTGTCTTAATTTTAGTTGGGCTAATTCCTGTAATTTGGCTCACCCGATCTCTTACTTCCACCGCAAAACAAGCATGATTATGAGCGTATTAACTGTAGAAAATCTCACCACAAAATATAGTCACGAAGCCATTTTAAACGGGCTGAATTTAACCATCGACGACAACGAAATTCTTTGTTTGCTCGGTGCCAGCGGCTGCGGCAAAACTACGCTATTAAAAGCCATTGCTGGCTTGCAACCGATTTCACAAGGCAGAATTCTATTGCATCAACAAGATCTCACCGATTGCCCAGTGGAATCTCGCCAAATTGGTTTGATTTTCCAAGATTATGCATTATTTCCGCATTTGACGGTGGAAGAAAATATTTGTTTCGGTTTACAGCAAAAAAGTGCGGTGGAAAAAAAGGAAATTTTGCAAAAAATGACCGCACTTGTCCATTTGGAGGGATTACAAAAACGTTATCCACACGAACTTTCCGGCGGACAGCAACAGCGCGTTGCAATTGCGCGCGCACTGGCTTGTAACCCGCGCTTATTGTTGCTGGACGAACCTTTTTCCAATATCGACAGCCAAGTGCGTTACCAAATGATCGAAGAAATTAAGCAAATTTTAAAACAGGCTAAAATTTCCGCGATTTTTGTGACCCACAGTAAAGAAGAAGCCTTTGCTTTTGCAGATAAATTGGCAGTGATGGATCAGGGAAAAATCGTGCAAATTGGCGATGCCTCAAGTTTATATCAACGTCCAAATAGCCGCTTTGTCGCAGAGTTTTTGGGCAGCTGCAACTATGTAGAATGCCAAATTCATCAACAGCAGCTCTTTTCCATTTTTGGTCAACAGGCGGTAAATCCTTCGTTAACGCTTGCTAGTGGACAACCGGTACCAACGCAACAAACGCTCTATTGGCTTATTCGCCCGCAGCATATCCAAATGCAACCGGATGATCAAGGTAACGGGGTGATTAAAAGTGGCTTATTTTTAGGACAATTTTACCAATATCAAGTAGAAATTGACCGCACTTTACTTAAAGTACAACATATTCAACCTTTTAATATTGGCACACGCGTAAGGGTGCATTATATGGATAAAAATCCGGTGTTGTTTTTAGCAGAATAGCTGTTTCTGACATTAATTCATATGATGGATGAGAATAATATTTTGCCACAAAATGTTCTCGCATGCGTTAGTAAGATCGGATAAACTTGGCCGCTAAATATCATTAAATGATGGAATATGATTACATAATTAAGGATTTTTATGTCAACTTCTCGTAACACCACTTTTTTATTCGTTTTTATCGCCGCTGCTATTTTATTAATCACCTCCGGCATTCGGTTGTCTTTAGGGTTATTTGTAAATCCCATTGCAACACAGTCAGACATTTCCATTGTGGATTTAAGTTTTGCTTTAGCGATGACGCAATTGATGTGGGGCGTATCACAACCGATTACCGGTGCATTGGCGGATCGCTTTGGTGCGCGTTGGGTGATTTGCGGCGGAACGATCTTATTGGCAGTGGCTTGTGCCTTGGTTCCCTTATTGCTGACCCCCTTAGGATTGGTGTTCACCTTAGGGATTTTATTGGCATTTGGCGCCGGCGCGGGCAGTTTTTCTGTCTTAATGGGACAAGTGGCAAATAATATTTTGCCGCAGTATCGAGGAACTGCCTCAGGTATTATTAACGCCGGTAGTTCATTCGGGCAATTTTTATTTGCTCCTTTGTTGCAATCCTTAATTGTCAGTCAATATTTTGGTTGGCAAGGTGCCATGTACAGTTTAGCATTAATCAGTTTAATTTGTTTACCACTCGGCTTTTTATTGACGCGTAAAAACTCGCTAACGCCGCCTCCTGCGCATTCCGAAATGCAACAAAGTTTAGGACAAGTCGTGAAATTTGCTTTAAAAGATCGGAGTTATTGGTTAATTCATATCGGTTTTTTCACTTGTGGATTTCATATCGCCTTTTTGGTTACCCATTTACCCACAGAAATTATTTTAGCGGGATTAAAATCCAATGTGGCATCTTGGTCATTGGCATTGATTGGGTTATCCAATGTTATCGGCAGTTTGATTGTAGGGTGGTGCGTCGGGCATTTTCGCAGTAAATATATTTTATTTTGGATGTATTTAAGTCGTACCCTGTTGATCGGATTCTTTTTATTGGCGCCGAAAAATGCGCTGACCTTTTATATTTTTGCAATTTCTTTAGGGCTGACATGGCTTGCTACGGTTCCGCCGACTGCGGCGGCAGTAGGAAAATTATTCGGTGTGCGCTATCTTGCTACGTTATTTGGCTTGACTTTATTGAGCCATCAAATTGGCGGTTTTTTCGGCGCGTATTTAGGCGGGTTAGCGATCAGCAAATTAGGCGATTATCAATGGATGTGGTATGCCGATATGGTGTTGGCGCTTTTAGCTGCAGTGCTAAATTTACCTATTCGGGAAGAAAAAATAGTAAAAGCAAAATAGGTGTACAAAAAACAGAAAAAATCACCGCACTTTGTCTCTTTAATTTGGTAAAGTGCGGTGATTTTTTATAAGGTTTTCTGTTATTGTGTATTGGTTTTTTTGCGGTTATCTAAGGCAAAAGCGCCGGGACCGGAAAAGACGAAATAAAAGAAAAGTAGAGAGTATAATACCGCAACTTCGCCTTTATTTGCGGTTGGTAATAAGAACGTCGCAGCGCTGGCATGGGCGATTAAATAAGCGACTGCCATTTGACCGGATAACAAAAAGGAAGTAATGCGGGTAAATAATCCTAAGATTAAAAATAAACCGCCCACTAACTCTAAAATAGCCGCAACGCCGATAAGGGAAAATAAGGCGACAGATCCATTTCCGCCGGTCATAGATATGGGGAATTCAAATAATTTTGCAGTGCCATGTAAGAAATACATATAGCCAGCAAGAATTCTTAATAATCCTAAAATGTGGGGTTTCAGTGTTTCTAAGATGTTCATGTATGATCCTCTATGGTTGTTAACTGGGGTGAACGTTTGTCATCCTAGAGGAAATGAGAATAGGAAACAATAACGAAAAAAGTAAAAAATTTTTTCTTGTTATGAAAATATTGCATTTTAGGTTATGTGGCATTCGTGCTGCATTCCGCGGTTGATAATGGGGTTGTGCTGATCTGATGGTGTAGAATATGTGATTAAAATTACTGGATTTAGCCTATGGGCGTGGTAAGAGAATTTTTACATTTTTTTCTGTTTTGTGGTAAAATCCGCTACCGATTATTTCAAACCAAAAGTAGGAAACAGAATGAAAGTATTAGAAGGAGCAGTCGCCGCACCAGAGGCGAAAATTGCGGTAGTTATCGCGCGTTTTAACAGTTTTATTAATGAGAGTTTATTAGAAGGCGCTGTGGATGCGCTAAAACGTATCGGTCAAGTTAAAGATGAAAATATTACGTTAGTACGTGCGCCGGGTGCTTATGAATTACCATTGGTGGCACGTCGTTTGGCAGAAAGCAAAAAATATGATGCAATCGTCGCTTTAGGTACGGTTATTCGCGGTGGCACAGCACATTTTGAATATGTTGCGGGCGAAGCGAGCAGCGGTTTAGGGCAAGTGGCGATGCAAGCGGAAATTCCAGTAGCATTTGGTGTGTTAACCACGGAAAATATTGAGCAGGCGATTGAGCGCGCCGGTACTAAAGCGGGAAATAAAGGGGCGGAAGCTGCTTTAGTCGCTTTAGAAATGGTCAATTTGTTAGATCAAATTAAAGCAGCATAAGACGATGACGGAACAAGTAAAAAAAATCTCTCCTCGTCGTCGTGCGAGAGAATGTGCGGTTCAAGCGTTGTATTCTTGGTATGTGTCACAAAACTCTGTCGAAGAAGTTGAGTTGGCATTTTTTGTGGATCAGGAAGAAGAACTGAAAGGGGCGGATAAGCCTTATTTCCGTAAATTATTTCGTGAAACGGTAGCGAATGTTGAGGTGGTGGACAGCACGTTAATGCCATTTTTGGATCGTGATTTAAGTGAATTGGATCCGATTGAAAAAGCGGTGTTGCGCTTAGCGGTGTATGAACTGCAATTCGAGCCGGATGTACCTTATAAAGTCGTAATCAATGAAGCCATTGAAGTAGCGAAAGTATTTGGTGCGGAAGACAGCCATAAATATGTTAATGGCGTATTGGATAAAGTGGCGCCGTCGTTATCTCGTAAATAAAGTGTTTTAGAAGGATACGCCAATGAGTAATGGCGAATTTGACATTATTCAACGTTATTTTACTGCGTCAAAACGATCTCCCCGCAAGGATGTGATTCTTTCTATCGGGGATGATTGTGCCATCACAGAACACCGTCAAAATCAGCGCATTGCGATTACGACGGATACGATGGTGGAAAATGTGCATTTTTTACCCTCCATTAATGCCGCTGATTTAGCTTATAAAGCAGCGGCAACCAATCTTAGCGATCTTGCCGCTATGGGCGCGGAGCCTGCTTGGTTTTCATTAGCCTTAACCTTACCTCATGTGGATCATCAATGGTTGAACGAATTTAGCGACAGTTTTTTTGAGGTGTTGGATCATTACAATGTCGATTTGATCGGCGGCGATACCACTAAAGGCGCATTGCACGTGGTGACTATTACTGCACAAGGTATTGTTCCCAAAGGTAAAGCCTTGTGTCGGCATAGTGCAAAAGTTGGCGATTGGATTTATGTTTCAGGGACGCTTGGCGACAGTGCGGCAGGGCTTGCGCTATTGCAGCAAGGCAAAGTAAAAAGTGCGGTTAATTCTGATGAAGAATTTTTAATTCAGCGCCATTTGCGTCCAACGCCTCGCGTGTTGCTGGGGTTTGAATTGTCGGTTGGGATGTTGGCGAATGCCGCAATTGATATTTCCGATGGTTTTGTGGCTGATTTAGGGCATATTTTACAGCGAAGTCAATGCGGTGCAGTGATTGATTTAGATAAATTACCGTTGTCACCGGCGCTTTTGAAGGTGGTCGGCAAAGAAAAAGCAGAGCAGTTAGCGCTGACTGGCGGCGAAGATTACGAACTTTGCTTTACTGTATCAGATCAAAATAAAGCAAAATTAGACCGCACTTTAGCTCATATTGGCGTGCCTTATACTTGCGTTGGACGTATTAGCCCGGCGCGGGCAGAACATAAAAAACCGGTTGTGTTTCAGCGTCTTGGGCAAGTGGTTGAATTTGATGTTATTGCTGGATTTGATCATTTTAAATAGGGGGAAAGGTGGCAGAGTTTCAGCAAAATCCGTTATCTCGTCTTAAGGTGACTAACCCAATTCATTTTTTTGCTCTTGGGTTTGGTTCCGGATTATGCGCTAAAGCGCCGGGAACCTGGGGATCTTTGGTCGGTATATTGTTGGGATGGGGGCTATTACAATGGCTTAGCAGTGGCTTTTTTGCACTGTTAATTATCGCCAGTTTTTTTATCGGTTGCTATCTTTGCCAAAAAACCGCTGATGATATGGGCGTGCATGATCATGGTGCCATTGTATGGGACGAGATTGTCGGCGTTTTTATTGTATTGCTTGCCTTGCCGGCGTTGACCTGGGGGTGGTGCCTGACTGCCTTTATCGTATTTCGTTTCTTTGATATTCTCAAACCTTATCCCATTCGTTATTTTGACCAAAAATTAGAAAGCGGTTTCGGTATTATGCTGGATGATGTACTAGCGGCGATTTATTCCGTGCTGGTTATTGCGTTGATCAATATTTTCGTCTAAAAGGGCTATATGTTAAATTTAATTCTTGTGCATTTTTTTGGTTTACTGGCACCCGGTCCAGATTTTTTTTATGTCAGCCGGATGGCAGCGAGTAATACGCGGCGTAATGTTGTTTGTGGGATTTTTGGTATCACGTTTGGTGTTTTATTTTGGGCGACATCAGCCATTTTAGGCTTGGCGGTATTATTCACTACCTATCCCGCGCTGCAAGGCATTATTATGATCCTAGGTGGTGGATATTTAGTCTATTTAGGCGTTTTGATGTTACGTGTACGCGAGAATGTGGTATTTGATGAAAATACAGATAATCGCCTTAATCAAGCAACGACTATCGGCAAAGAAATTCGCAAAGGATTGTGGGTTAATTTATCGAATGCCAAAGCGATTATTTATTTCAGTAGCGTGATGTCCTTTGTTTTGGTGAATTTAACCGAAACGTGGCAAATTTTGACCGCACTTTTGATCATTCTTTTTGAAACTTTTTTCTATTTTTATTTCATATCCATTATTTTTTCACGTAAGATAGCAAAACGGTTTTACGGGCGTTATAGTCGTTATATTGATAATTTATCCGGATTAATTTTTGTATTATTCGGCGGGTATTTAATTTACAGCGGTGTTTTGTTGGAAATGGGCAATCGCACGCTTTGATCGGATTGAATAAATTACTATTTAAAGAGGAAAGAACATGACATTAAAAATTGCAGTAGCGGGTGCTGGCGGTCGCATGGGACGTCAATTAATTCAAGCGGTACAGGCGGCGGAAGGCGTGGTACTTGGTGCTGCTTTTGAGCGCCAAGGGTCATCTTTGGTCGGTGCAGATGCTGGTGAATTAGCGGGCATCGGTCAATTAGGCGTGGCGGTTTCGGATAATTTAGAAACGCAAAAAGATCAATTTGATGTGTTGATCGATTTTACCCGACCGGAAGGCACCTTAGAGCATCTTAAATTTTGCGTTGAACATGGTAAAAAAATGATCATTGGAACCACTGGTTTTGATGATACCGGCAAAGCAGCTATTCAAAGTGCGGCAGAAAAAATTGCGATTGTGTTTGCCTCAAATTTCAGCGTTGGCGTTAATTTAGTGTTTAAATTGTTGGAAAAAGCAGCGAAAGTGATGGGCGATTATTGTGATATCGAAATTATTGAAGCTCACCATCGCCACAAGGTAGATGCGCCTTCGGGTACTGCGTTATCCATGGGAGAACATATTGCCAAAACCCTTGGGCGTGATTTAAAAACTCATGGGGTTTTTTGTCGTGACGGAATTACCGGCGAGCGCAAACGGGATGAAATCGGCTTTGCCACTATCCGCGCTAGCGACGTGGTAGGTGAACATACGGTATGGTTTGCTGACATTGGCGAACGGGTAGAAATTTCACACAAAGCCTCAAGTCGTATGACCTTTGCTAATGGGGCTGTGCGTGCGGCAAAATGGTTGGATCAAAAACCGCAAGGATTATTTGATATGACCGATGTATTAAGTTTGAATACGTTATAATTTTTTATTTTCTGATTTTATTTTTATTACTACTTTGATTAACTTACTTTGGAGAGCATTTATGGTTGGTGAAACAAAACCCACACTTCCACCAGTGGAAGTTAAGTTGGGATTTCAGTGGAAGGGGCTATTAATATCCCTGATTGTTGGATTCGGTATTTGGTTAATTCCGGTACCTGAAGGTCTTACCCCAAGAGCTTGGGGAATGTTTGCTTTATTTGTGGCGACGATTGTTGCAATTATTGCTAAAGCTATGCCGATGGGTGCTGCAACCTTATTAGCTTTGGTTATCAGCGGGTTGACTGGATTAACGCCGATTAAAGCAGGTAAAGAAGATGTAGCGATGTTGTCCGGATTTTCCAATGCAACGATTTGGCTTATCGGTATTGCCATGTTTTTATCGCGCGCGGTGATTAAAACCGGCTTAGGAAAACGGATTGCGTTATACTTTGTGGCGCGCTTTGGTAAAAAAATGATGGGCGTGGCTTATGGTATTGCCTTAGCTGATGTGATTATCGGACCGGGCATTCCGTCTGCTTCTGCGCGCGGCGGTGGTATTATGTACCCAATTATGCAATCGATTGCGGAAGCCTATGATTCCAAACCGGGACCAACGGCAAGAAAAGCGGGGGCATTTTTAGCCATTGTTGTATCACAAATTGATACTATCGTGTGTACTATGTTTTTAACCGCCATGGCAGGTAACCCATTAATTGCTGAATTAGCATTAGGTCAAGGCGTCCAGATTTCATGGATGACTTGGTTTTTAGGGGCGATTGTACCGGGACTAGTCAGTTTGATTATTTTACCATATTTGGTATATCTCATTTACCCACCGGAATTAAAAGATACGCCGAAAATGGCAGAAATGGCGCGCGAAGAACTGAAAAGCATGGGACCGATGAGCAAAGCCGAATGGATTTTAGCGCTTGATTTTGTGTTGTTATTGTTCCTCTGGACCGTGGGTGATTTGGCGTTCGGTATTTCTGCTACTGTATCTGCATTTATTGGCTTAATGATTTTATTATTATCCAATATCATGACCTGGAAAAATATCATTTCCGAAACTACCGCTTGGGATACGATGTTCTGGTTTGCGGTATTGGTGATGATGGCAAATGCGCTGAATAAATATGGTACCATCAGTTGGATTTCTGAACATATTTCTTCTTTTGTAGGCGATTTAAGTTGGCCGATGGCATTTGGTATTTTAGTGTTGGTTTATTTTTATACCCGCTATTTCTTTGCTTCGGCAATGGCACATATTTCCGCGATGTATCTTGCCTTTTTGGCAGCAGCAATTGCAGTGGGGACGCCTCCAATGCTAGCGGCGATTGGGCTAGGTTATACTTCGACGTTATCCATGAGCTTAACCCAATACGCCGGCGGTCCGGGACCCGCATTATTTGGTTCAGGTTATAATTCAACCGGTCAATGGTGGGGTGTGAGTTTTATTATTTCTATTTTCTCGTTAGTGATTTGGTTTGTCGTCGGTGGCGTGTGGATGAAAGTGCTTGGCTGGTGGTAATTTAAAGTTCCAATTCCAAATCCTCTTCTACTTGGCAACAGCACAGTAGAATCTCATCGGGATTTAAAAAGGCAAGAGGCGTTTCTTTATAGGACACCTTGCCTTTTTTCATTTTGATGCGGCAAGAACCGCAATGACCAGCGCGGCATTGATATTCGGGAAAAATACCTTGCTGTTCTAGGACAGAAAGCAGAGAAATTTGGTTATCATGCCGAATATGGCGTTGTTGGTGTAGAAGTTGAATGTGGTAATCTTTCATCGCTTACAACATGAATGCTGACAAAATTAGTGAATTGGTCAATTTTACGCTATTATGTCGCGCTTGTGCAAATCTATTAATCGGGAGACTTTTATGTTTGATAACGAATTATTACATTTAACCCATCAACAACAGCAAGAAGCAGTGGAAAAAATTCAAGCGCTTATGCAACAAGGCATGGGAAGCGGAGAAGCGATCGCGTTGGTGGCTCAAGAATTACGGGAGAAATATCGGGAAAATAAAAAGCTTGAATAAGTTTTGTTTGTGCATTATGAGTCGTATTGATTTTTGCTGAATTGAGCAAGCAAGAAAAGGCGTAAAAAATTTTGTGATCTCTGTTTGATTTTGACATATTTCTTATTGATAAATCATCTATTTTTTAGGATTATCTGTACCCAGAAAAGGGGATAAGGCAAGTGTCTTATTGAAGTTATGGGCCGGTAAGGCTTTATCACAGAGGTTATGTTTATGGAAGTCGGCGTTGTAAAATGGTTTAATAATGCGAAAGGGTTTGGGTTTATTTCTGCGGAAGGAAGTGATGCAGATATTTTTGCGCATTATTCAGTAATTGAGATGGACGGTTACCGTTCGTTAAAAGCGGGGCAAAAAGTCAATTTCGAGGCGGTGCATGGAGATAAAGGTTCACACGCCACTAAAATCATTCCTATTGTCGAATAATTATAATCACTTTTCCTTTAATTTAGTCATCAATTGAGACAAGGTTTTCCTTGTCTTTTTTTTCATTTTTGCCCGCCCTTATGTTATATGCTTTCTCCTAAGTGAATTTGATAACCTAAATTAATCAAACTGCTGGTTTGAGGCAGATCACTTAGCCTATCCAGTAATTCTTGCGCGGCTCGTTGACCTATTTCCAAGCGAGGTGTTACTACAGTGGCAAGTTGTGGGGTCATGGATTGTCCAACATCATGTCCGTGAAAACCGGCGATAGCCATTTCTTGCGGAATACGAATGCCCAGTCGTTGACATTCAAAGATTGCGCCGATTGCCAAGTCGTCATTGGTGCAGAAAATTCCATTTGTTTCTGGGTATTTTTCTAGCGTTTGTCTTAACTGTTCGGAACCTAAACTAAAAGAAGAAGGCACTTCAGTGATTAAACTATGCGGTTCTAGTCCATGTCGTTTCATGGCTTGTTCATAACCTTGCATTTTAAGTTTTGTCCGTTTATCCATTCGGGCGCTGAAATACACAATGTGACGATAACCTCGATTAATCATGGTTTCCACCATTGATTGTGCCGCTGACACATTATCAAAACCAATCGCCTGTTGGATTCCGACTTCGCTACAATCCATAATTTCGATCACCGGAATATTGGCGATTTCCAACATTTTGCGCGTGCGTTCTGTGTGATGATTTTCCGATAAAATCAGCCCATCCACATTATAGGACAACAAACTTTCGATCCGCTGTTCTTCTTTACTTTCGCTATATCCGTAATGTGCCAGCATGGTTTGATAGCCGGCATTATCCGTTATCATCTCAATGCCTTTGATTACATCGGCGAAAACTTGGTTAGTTAGTGAGGGAACCAACACGCCAATGGCGCGGCTTTTGGCATTAGATAAAATATCCGGCGCACGATTAGGAATATAGCCAAATTCTTCAATTGCCATGGCAATTTTTTGGCGTGTGGACGCTGCCACGGTATTGGGATTGCGCAAATAACGACTGACAGTCATTTTAGTAATGCCGAGATGAATAGCAATGTCTTGTAATGTCGGACGTTTATGTTTAGTCATTCTGTTCCTCAATTTGACGTAAAATTAATTGAGCCATCATATGAATATGCATCGGATCGGCATTTAACGCCGGAATATATTGATAGGATACTCCTCCGTGCTGCAAAAATAATTCGCGATTTTCTTGTGCAATTTCCTCTAAGGTCTCCAAGCAATCCACAGAAAATCCGGGACAGATCACCGCGATCTTTTGTACACCTTGGCGTTCGGCAATTGTTGATAAAAAGGCATCAGTGTAAGGTTGTAACCATTTTTCTTTACCAAATCGGGATTGAAAGGACATCGCCCATTGATTTTCCGTTAAGCCCAATTTATCGACTACCGCCAACGTGGTTTGGCGGCAATGTTCCCGATAATAATCGCCCTCGTCTTCATAACGTAGCGGAATGCCATGATAAGAAAAGAGCAAAAACTCGTCAGATTTTAACCGCACTTTAATGGATTGCGCTAACGCCGCAATATAATTTTCATCAGTTGGGTAGGAATGAATAAAAGCAAAGGGCGGAATATGACGTTGCGCTTTTAAAGCAGCAGCGAACGCGTCAAATAATGCAGCAGTAGTCGTACTGCTATATTGTGGATACAATGGCAAAACAATGATTTTATCGACTTGTAATTTTATCAAATTTTCGACCGCACTTGTCATGGACGGATTGCCATAGCTCATGCCGATTTCAACGGTCACATTCGCCGAATGCTGGTCAAAATATTGTTGTAGTGCCTGTCGTTGCTGCTGCGTGATAACAAGCAGTGGCGAACCTTGTGCATGCCAAATTGACTGATAATTTTTTGCCACCCGTTTAGAACGTTTAGGCAAAATAATCCCTTTCAGCAGTGGTAACCATTGCCATTTGGGCAAATCTACCACGCGAGGATCGGTCAAAAATTGCCATAAATAACGTGAAACAGCCTCTGGTGTTGGCGCGTCTGGCGTCCCTAAATTGGCTAAAATAACACCGATTTTTGCTTGCGTCATAAGGCAATCACCGAAAGGGTTAAACGCGAGGTACAACATAACTTATGTTGCTCATCTTGAATTTCAATTTGCCAAACTTGCACGCTTTTGCCTAAACGGATTGGCGTGGCGCGGGCGGATACGTTACCGGATGTTACCGGGCGTAAATGGCTGGCATTAATATCTAATCCAACCACCGCTTGCTTTTCTTCTACACAACAAAACCCCGCCATTGATGCCACGGTTTCGGCAAGCGCAACGGAAATCCCTCCATGTAAAAATCCCATCGGTTGTATTGTGCGTGGATCCACTGGCATAGTTGCTTCTAGCCAATCGTCACCTTGCGCGCTGAACTGAATGCCTAAATGTGACACCGCACAATTTTCATTCATACGGTTCATTTGCTCAATCGTGAAGTTTTTTTTCCAAATTGTCATAAGTTATCTCATATTATAAGAATAATTGTAATAAAGCTTGTACCGGATGTTTGGCTTGCCAATGTGCCATTCGTTTGATTTGGCTGCGGCAAGAATAACCGGTTGCCAAACAATAATTCGGATCTTTGCCGGCTAATTTATTCTCCCATGAGGAGGCATAAATCGCTTTTGACATGGCAATGTGTTGCGTTTCATGCCCAAAAGTACCAGCCATTCCACAGCAGCCGACGTTTTCCACGTTTAAGGTTTGTCCGAAGGCGCTAAAAATTTGTTGCCATTCTTTCGGGCTATTCGGTAGCGCGGTAGATTCGGTACAATGCGGGAATAAATACCATACTTGTTCTGTTTGCGCAAAAGTGCGGTGATTTTCGGCGAGATTTTTGACCGCACTTTGTAAGCGTTCTGATGATAATTGATTTTTTAGCCATTCGTGTGCTGTGATCACGCGGAAATCGCCACGTTGCGCCCCTAAAATTTCCTGATATTCATCACGATAAGACAGTACAATCGCGGGATCCACGCCCACCAACGGAATGCCCAATTGCGCGGTACGATTTAAAAAATCAGCCTGGTTTTTAGCCGTTTTAGCAAAACGAGTTAAAAAGCCTTTAATATGTTGTGCTTTACCATTCGGTTTAAACGGTAACACTACCGGCTTGAAATCGAGTTTTTGTGTTAAGGCAACAAAATCAGCAACAACTTTGGCGTCATAATAGGAAGTAAATGGATCTTGTACGATCAGCAACATATTTTGTTTTTCCGCTTGATCGATTTTTTCTAATTGTTCCAAATTGTAGCCTTGATACCCGATTTCAACCAGTTGTTGTTGCAAAGACGGACTAGATAATAAAGGCAAATCCGTCATACCTAATACTTTTTCCGCCAACGGTTGAGTGAGTTTGGCAGAGGTAAAAAAGTTGAAAAACTTTGGTGCTTTCGCCATCAAGGGGGCCACATATTCCACATTGGAAACCATATAATCTTTTACCGGACGTAGGTAACGTTGGTGGTAAAAATGGAAAAATTTTGCCCTAAAACTGGGGACATCAATTTTGATAGGGCATTGGCTGGCACAGGCTTTACATGCCAAACAAGTATCCATCGCTTGTTTTACTTCATGAGAAAAGTCATATTCCTCGGATTTTTTCAAACTATGGCGTATTTTTTGTACAAAATCCGTCAATTTAATTTGATTGTGGTGAAAATCCAGTTGCTCCGGCGTGACATTTTCTTGCGCCATTAAACGCAACCATTCGCGTACCATCGCGGCACGACCTTTTGGAGAAAATACCCGATTTTTGCTCACTTTCATGGACGGACACATGGTGCTGTGTACGTCAAAATTAAAGCATAATCCGTTCCCGTTACAATTCATGGCGCCGGAAAACTCGTGGCGCATTTGGATTGGGATTTGGCGATCCTGATCGGCGCGCATTGGCGACAGAATGGAGTAGAGCGTTTGTTCGCTGTCAAGTGCGGTGCAAATTTTGCCCGGATTTAACCGATTTTGTGGATCAAAAAGGGATTTGATATAGCGTAATTCTTGCCATAGTTCTGGAGTAAAGAATTTTTCGCCATATTGTGAACGCATGCCTTTACCATGTTCACCCCAAATTAATCCACCATATTTACGGGTTAATTCCGCCACTTGGTCGGAGATTTGTTTAAAGAGTATGACTTGGTCTTTGTCGCATAAATCCAGCGCGGGACGAACGTGCAACACGCCGGCATCAACATGCCCAAACATTCCGTATTGTAATTGATGTTGATCCAATAATGCGCGAAATTCTGCGATATAATCGGCTAAATTTTCTGGCGGTACGCAAGTATCTTCCACGAATGGAATCGGCTTGGCAGCGCCTTTGGCATTACCGAGTAAACCCACCGCTTTTTTGCGCATGGCGTAAATTCGCTCAATAGAGGCTAGATCGCTACAAACTTGATAGCCGATAATGGCATCTTGTTGATTGGCAATTTTATGTTCTAACTGGGCGCAAAGTTGTGCCACTTGACGTTCGATCAACGCTTGGTTATTGCCGGCATATTCAACAATATTCAAGCCTAAAATTGGATTGTGTTCTTCTTCGCTAAGCAATTCGCTGACCGAATTCCAGATAATATCTTCTTTAGCAAGGTTTAATACTTTGCTATCAACAGTTTCGACCGAAAGCGCATTCGCTTTGACCATAAAAGGCGCATTGCGCAACGCCGCATCAAAGGAGCTATATTTAATATTAATTAAGGTGCGATATTGCGGAATTGGGGTTAAATCTAAGGTCGCTTCGCAAATAAAGGCCAACGAACCTTCGGAACCGGTTAAAATTCGGGTTAAATTAAATTCGGATAAATCGTCGTTAAAGACATTTTTTAGATCATAACCGGTTAAAAAACGATTGAGTTGCGGTAAATCTTGCAAAATGGTTTGACGTTTATCGCGACAGCGTTGGAAAATTTCTTGATGCAACAATTTACTCGTAGTTGAATAATCGGCAATTTTTTCAAAAAATGTTGCAGAATTGACCGCACTTGTATCTAAAATTTCACCATTCATCAATACAGAGCGCAAGCCTAATACGTGATCCGAGGTTTTTCCATATTTTAAGGAACCTTGCCCTGAAGCATCGGTGTTGATCATGCCACCGATAGTGGCACGGTTGCTGGTGGATAATTCTGGTGAGAAAAAGAGACCATAAGGTTTTAAATATTGGTTAAGTTGATCTTTAACGACGCCGGCTTGGACGCGAACCCAGCGTTGTTCAACGTTGAGTTCTAAAATTTGCGTCATATGGCGGGAAAGATCAACAATAATATTGTTATTTAAGGATTGTCCGTTTGTGCCGGTACCGCCGCCGCGTGGGGTAAAAGTAAGTGCTTGAAATTTTTCTTGTTGCGCTAATTTGGTAATTCTTACCACATCAGCGACAGTTTTAGGGAATAAGATTGCTTGTGGCAATTGTTGGTAAACGCTGTTATCGGTGGCGAGGCTTAATCGGTCGGCATAATGCGAGGCAATGTCGCCTTCGAAATGTTGATTTTTTAGCTGTTGTAAATAATCTGAGACGACAGGTGATAGCTCAGGAATTTGTTGTAAACGGGGTAGCATATTATCACTCTCTGTAAAAAATTTATAATTTAAAACTTTTTTGATTTTAGCATAGATATTACGCTTAGTTAGAGATTTTATTGCAGATTTTGAGGGGGAAAATGGCATTTTTTATATTTAATTTGTACTAAAAATAATCGTTTTTGTCCCAAAATTTGATTTTGAATTTAAAAAGTGCTAGGCTTTTTCTTGTGCTATTCGAAAGAATAGCGCTTACAAAAGGATGAGATGAAATTTAACAAACTTAAACTCAGAGGAACTGTAATATGAAAAAAACTGCAATCGCATTAGCAATCGCTGGTTTAGCAGCAGCATCAGTAGCACAAGCAGCGCCTGATCAAAATACTTTCTATGTGGGTGCAAAAGCGGGTTGGGCATCTTTCCATGATGGTTATTCCCAAGCTGAAGATGCAGGTTATGGTTACTTACGTAACTCGGTAACTTATGGTGTATTCGGTGGTTACCAAATTCTTAACCAAAACAACTTAGGTTTAGCAGTTGAATTAGGTTACGATGACTTCGGACGTGCAAAATTACGTGAAGCGGGTGAAACTGTCGCAAAACACACTAACCATGGTGCGCACTTAAGTTTAAAAGGTAGCTATGGTTTAGGCGCATTAACTCCAGTATTAGACGGTTTAGATGCTTATGCACGTGTTGGTGCTGCATTAATTCGTTCTGACTATAAAGGTGATGTATCATCTGTTGGTAACAGCCACAATTTAGTTCGTGAAAACAGCTTAAAAGTATCTCCAGTATTCGCAGCTGGTGTGGAATATGCATTACCATCATTACCAGAATTAGCGTTACGCGTTGAATATCAATGGATCGAAAACGTAGGTAAATTAAAAGATGCTAACGGTAACCGTGTAGACTATACTCCGGATATCGGTTCTGTAACTGCGGGTTTATCTTACCGTTTCGGTCAAGGTACTCCGGTTGTCGCTCCTGAAGTAGTTAACAAAACTTTCTCATTGAATTCAGACGTGACTTTCGGCTTTGATAAAGCTAACTTAAAACCTGAAGCGCAAGGCGTATTAGATGGTATCTATGGTGAAATCGCTCAATTAAGCGCACCACAAGTTGCAGTTGCAGGTTACACTGACCGTATCGGTTCTGATGCATACAACTTGAAATTATCACAACAACGTGCAGATACAGTAGCTAACTACTTAGTATCTAAAGGTGTTGCACAAGATGCTATCTCTGCAACTGGCTATGGTGAAGCAAACCCAGTTACTGGCGCAACTTGTGATTCAGTAAAAGGTCGTAAAGCATTAATTGCTTGTTTAGCACCAGATCGTCGTGTAGAAGTAGCGGTTAAAGGTAATAAATAATTTATTTATTATTCTTTTTTCTTAAAAATTAAAAAAAAGCCTCAAGTTGATTACTTGGGGCTTTTTTATCAATTAACTTTTGATCAAGAACATGAATGGCAAACGAAAAATTGCCGTGAGTTTTGTTTTGTAACAAATTAATTATAAAAATACGAGTAATAAATAAACAAAATTTGAATTGTTTGTCTAAAAAATAGACAAAAATATAGAAAATAATTTGATTTTCTATATTTTCAAGAGGATAATAGCCACACTTTTGAACATTCCTTTAGAACACTAAAGATTTGAATTTGTCAAAAGGATAGTAATAGGGCAAATTCAAACCCTAATGGACACTAACTTAGACTAGCAATAAATAAAAAAGTTTCACTTTTTTGCGAAATCTAAGATATATAAATACAAGTTATCTTGTTTAGTTTTTGTTTATGACTAACTGATACTTATTTTTAATTTATTGATGACTAAATTAGAGGATCATCCAAAATGAAAAAAACTGCAATCGCATTAGCAATCGCTGGTTTAGCAGCAGCATCAGTAGCACAAGCGGCTCCAGAACAAAACACATTCTACGCCGGTGCAAAAGCGGGTTGGGCATCTTTCCACGATGGTTATTCCCAAGCTGAAGATGCAGGTTATGGTTACTTACGTAACTCGGTAACTTACGGTGTATTCGGTGGTTACCAAATTCTTAACCAAAACAACTTAGGTTTAGCGGTTGAATTAGGTTACGATGACTTCGGACGTGCAAAATTACGTGAAGCAGGCGAAACTGTTGGTAAACACACTAACCATGGTGCGCACTTAAGCTTAAAAGGTAGCTATGGTTTAGGCGCATTAACTCCAGTATTAGACGGTTTAGATGCTTATGCGCGTGTTGGTGCTGCATTAATTCGTTCTGACTATAAAGGTGATGTATCATCTGTTGGTAACAGCCACAATTTAGTTCGTGAAAACAGCTTAAAAGTATCTCCAGTATTCGCAGCTGGTGTGGAATATGCATTACCATCATTACCAGAATTAGCATTACGTCTTGAATATCAATGGATCGAAAACGTAGGTAAATTAAAAGATGCTAACGGTAACCGTGTAGATTATACTCCGGATATCGGTTCTGTAACTGCAGGTTTATCTTACCGTTTCGGTCAAGGTGCGCCAGTTGTTGCTCCTGAAGTAGTTAACAAAACTTTCTCATTGAACTCTGATGTAACTTTCGCATTCGGTAAAGCTAACTTAAAACCTGAAGCGCAAGGCGTATTAGATGGTATCTATGGTGAAATCGCGCAATTAAGCGCACCACAAGTTGCAGTTGCAGGTTACACTGACCGTATCGGTACAGATGCATCTAACTTAAAATTATCTCAACGTCGTGCAGAAACAGTAGCTAACTACTTAGTATCTAAAGGTGTTGCACAAGATACTATCTCTGCAACTGGCTACGGTGAAGCAAACCCAGTTACTGGCGCAACTTGTGATACAGTAAAAGGTCGTAAAGCATTAATCGCTTGTTTAGCAGCTGACCGTCGTGTTGAAATCGCAGTTAAAGGTAACAAATAATTAAATTTGTTTATCTCATAATGTGATAATATAAAAAGACCTGGGCATTCGTGCTTGGGTCTTTTGCCTATTTAAATATCACTTTCTTGAATAAGGAACTCAAAATGAAAAAATGGTTAGTTGTTATTATTATCGCTGTTATCGCCGGATTTATGTTGATGACAAGCTACAATGGCTTGGTGAAAGCGGAGGAAGAAATTGATTCGGTATGGGCGAATGTGGAATCTAGCTATCAACGTCGCGCGGATCTTATTCCAAATTTAGTGAATACGGTCAAAGGTCAAGCTAATTTTGAAAAAGAAACGTTGACGCAAGTTATTGAAGCACGTTCCAAAGCGACACAAACAAAAATTGATCCGACGAATATGACGGAAGCTCAATTGGCAGAATTCCAACAAAATCAAAATTCTGTCGGCTCCGCTTTATCTCGTTTACTGGTAACGGTGGAAAAATATCCAGAATTAAAAGCACACGAAGGTTTTATGAATCTTCAAGCACAACTTGAAGGCACAGAAAACCGCATCAACGTCGCGCGCAATCAGTTTAATGATGCAGCTCGTATTTATAATCAAAAAGTGCGTACTTTCCCGACCAAATTAGCAGCGTTAATTTTTGGTTTTAAAGATAAACCTTACTTCAAATCTGCTGCTGGTTCAGAAAATGCGCCTGTGGTGAATTTTAACTAAAGTGCGGTCAAATATGCCTTTATTTTCACGAATTCCATTCAATAAAGCACAAATCGAGGCGGCAATCGGTCGCCTCGAACAACAAACGTCAGCGGAATTGCGCGTTTATATTGAACGCCATATTCCACAGGAGGATAAATATTCTTCCCTCAAACGCGCGTTGCATGTTTTTAACGAATTAAAAATGGATACCACCAAAGCGCGTAATGGCGTATTGATTTATATTGCATTCAAAGATCATCAATGTTCCATTATTGGCGATCAAGGTATTCATCAATATGTCGGCGAAGATTTTTGGCGTGAGCAATGTGATTTGATGGTCACTTATTTCAAACGCGCTGATTATACCGTCGGTATTGTTGAAGTCATTGAACAAATTGGTGAGGAATTAACGAAATATTTCCCAATTCAGACAGATGACGTGAACGAGTTGGAAAATGAGGTGATTATCAATGACTAAGATACTAAAAAGTGCGGTCGTTTTTTTTGCACTTTTTTTCAGCTCGCTATTGATGGCGGTTTCCTTTCCCTCTTCGCCAACACCATTTCAGTATGTTAATGATTATACTCGCACATTAACCAGCAATGAAAAGCAGCAATTAGAAAATAAATTAATTGCCTATTCAAAAGAAACCAGCTCACAGATCGCGGTAGTGCTGATTCCTTCTACGGAAGAATATGAAATTTCGCAATATGCCTTTGAACTTGGGGATAAATGGGGGATTGGGCGCAAGCAGTTAAATAATGGTGTGTTGATGCTGGTGGCGGTCAATGATCGAAAAATTTTTATTGCTACCGGTCAAGGACTGGAAGGCGTATTGCCGGATGCGTTTTTATCGCAAATTATTCGTCAAGTAATCACGCCACAATTTAAACAAAATAACTATGCACAAGGCATAAGCAATGGATTAGATTACATCATTGCTGCCAGCAAAGGAGAGTTTGATCCTTACCAACAAGAAGAAAATGATTGGGAAAGTTATATTCCTTTTGTCATGGTATGTTTGTTTGTGCTTTTTGTGATTTTCGGTGAGCTAAGTTGGCGCAAAAAACCTTATATTAGCCCGAGTAATCGTCATCAAATGGAAAAAGTGCTTCGTCAATCCACATTATCTCGTCGCGGACGTGGTGGCTTTGGTGGATTCGGCGGTGGCGGCGGATTTGGTGGCGGATCCGGCGGTGGTTTCGGAGGTGGTGGCTTTGGCGGCGGCGGTGCTGGTGGAAGTTGGTAATAGTTGATATTTAAAGTAGGTTATTTATCGTTTCTTTTGGTTATGATACAATGCACCTGTTTTTTACTCAAACTGTTAAGGATAATTATGGAAACTTTAGATAAAATTAAAAAACAAATTAGCGAAAATCCGATTCTTCTTTATATGAAAGGTTCGCCGAAATTTCCTTCATGCGGATTTTCAGCTCGTGCAGTAGAAGCGCTTATCAATTGTAATGTTCCCTTTGGTTATGTGGATATTTTACAACATCCGGATATTCGTGCAGAGTTGCCGGTTTATGCAAATTGGCCTACATTCCCACAATTATGGGTAGAGGGTGAATTAGTTGGCGGCTGTGATATTGTGCTTGAAATGTTTCAGCAAGGCGAATTGCAAACCTTATTATCTGAAGTGGCGGCAAGACACACGCAAAACTAAATTCGGCGTTGCAAGTAAGCATAAATCCTGCTTGCAACCGAATTGAAAATCCTATAAAATTCGTGCGTTGTGCTGTAAGATAGCACCAAAAAATTATGGTCTTCTGCTGATGCAGTTTGATTGTCTGAAAAGTAATAAGAGGAATAAATTATTAAAACCGTGAAAAAAGCACCGGCTGTAAATCGCCCGAATCGTATCAATGATGAAATTCGAGTGAAAGAAGTTCGTTTGATTGACCAAGATGGTGAACAAGCGGGTATCGTAAGTATTCAGGAAGCTTTAGAAAGAGCAGAATCACTGGAATTAGATCTTGTTGAAATTAGTCCTAATGCCGAGCCACCGGTGTGTCGCATCATGAATTACGGTAAATTCCTCTATGAAAAAGGAAAAGCGGCAAAAGAGCAGAAGAAAAAGCAGAAAGTCGTACAAGTGAAGGAAATTAAATTCCGTCCGGGTACAGACGAAGGCGACTATCAGGTAAAACTACGCAGCCTGATTCGCTTTTTAGAAGATGGGGATAAAGCCAAAATCACTGTTCGTTTCCGCGGACGTGAGATGGCCCACCAAGATATCGGTTTGGACGTGTTAGAACGTGTTAAAAATGATCTTGCCGAGATTTCCGTTGTGGAATCTGCTCCAGGTAAACTGGAAGGTCGCCAAGCTGTTATGGTACTTGCCCCTAAAAAGAAATAATTAGTGCATTTCAAGTAACAAAAGTGCGGTGAAAATAATTTTATTTTCGACCGCACTTTTATTCGCCTGATTATTAGATATTAACTTAAACAATGCGGAGTTTATAAAACAATGCCTAAAATTAAAACAGTACGTGGTGCTGCGAAGCGTTTCAAGAAAACAGCTTCCGGCGGTTTCAAACGTAAACAATCTCACTTACGTCATATTTTGACTAAGAAAACCACTAAACGTAAACGTCATCTACGTCATAAATCTATGGTTGCGAAAGCTGACCAAGTTTTAGTTGTAGCGTGCTTGCCATACGCATAAGCACAGCGTACGTTAAGTTAATTTTTAGTTCATTAAATAGACATAGGAGATTAAATAATGGCTCGTGTAAAACGTGGTGTTATTGCAAGAGCACGCCATAAGAAAGTTCTTAAGGCTGCTAAAGGTTATTATGGTGCGCGTTCACGTGTTTATCGCGTTGCGTTCCAAGCTGTAATTAAAGCTGGTCAATATGCTTACCGTGACCGTCGTCAACGTAAACGTCAATTCCGTCAATTATGGATTGCTCGTATCAACGCAGCAGCGCGTCAAAACGGTTTATCTTACAGCAAATTCATCAATGGCTTGAAAAAAGCTTCTGTTGAAATCGATCGTAAGATTTTAGCTGACATTGCAGTATTCGACAAAGTGGCTTTCGCTGCTTTAGTTGAAAAAGCAAAATCTGCACTTTAATTTTTAAAGCTGAGATAAATTAGGACACCAATTGGTGTCCTTTTTTATTTTCTTATTTTAAGATTTCATAACAAGGTTCATAAGCGTCTCCACCCGGTAATTTCATTCGATGTTGCTCGATAAAGTCTTGCAATACGCGATCGACTTTTTCCATTAATTCCGGATCACCTTGTAATTGGAATTTGCCGAATTCTTCGATTTTATCTTGAGTTTCAGGTTTGATATTTCCCGCGACAATACCGGAGAAAACGCGGCGCAAATTAGCTGCAAGAGACACTTTGGATTGATTTAAATGCAAATCCAATTCCGCCATATTTTGATGGGTTGGGATAAATGGCATTTGAAATTCCGGATCGATTTTTAACGACCAGTTAAATCCGTAAGAATTTCCTTTTTCATAGCGTGTTTCGCGAATTTTTTTCATCGATAATTTCATGTGTCGCGCTACTTTAACCGGATCATCAATGATGATTTCATATAACGCTTGTGCTTCTTCGCCCAAGGTTTCACCGATAAAGCGATCAATGGTTGCAAAATAATCCGCACTTTCTTTTGGGCCGGTCAAAATAAGAGGTAATGTTTGTGCTTTATTTTGCGGGTTAAGTTTGATTCCTAAAATATAAAGCAATTCTTCAAATGTTCCCGGTCCACCTGGGAAAATCACGATAGCGTGTCCCATGCGTACAAAGGCCTCCAAACGTTTTTCAATATCCGGCATGATGATAAGCTCATTCACGATTGGGTTTGGCGGTTCGGACGCAATAATAGAGGGTTCGGTAATACCGATAAAGCGACTATTTTTATAACGTTGATTCGCATGACCGATAGCAGCACCTTTCATTGGCGCCTCCATAACACCGGGACCGCAACCGGTAATAATATTGAGTTCACGCAAGCCTAATTCTAAACCAACCGCGCGACAATATTGGTATTCAACTTGGTTGATGGAATGCCCTCCCCAGCACACCACAAGGTTCGGATGTTCGCCCACAATCAGCGCTTTGGCATTACGTAAAATCGCAAATACTTGGTTGGTGATATGTTTACTGTCTTGAATATCACAAGGATTGATGCGTTGGCTGAGTACGTTGACAAATAAAATATCGCGTAACACCGCAAACAAATGATACTGAATGTTAGCAATCATTTTATCATCGACAAACGCAGTTTGTGGCGGATTATGTAGTTCTAATGCTACGCCACGTTCTCGCGCAATCAAATTAATATCAAAATCCGGATATTGATTTAACAATGCCCGGCTGTCATCAGTTACCGCGCCGGAATTGAGTACCGCTAAAGAACAATTGCGATATAACGTATATAATTTTGACCGCGCTTTTTTCGCTAATTGCTCAACTTCCAAATGCGAAAGTTGATCCATACTTCCTTTTGGATTGACATAGTGAATATTACTCATAAAAACTCCTTATTGACGAGCTAAACGTTGATTTAACGGAATTGGCTCAAAATTGGAACGAAATGGATTAATATCCAACCCGCCGCGCCGTGTATAACGCGCATAGACGGTGAGCTTTTCCGGTTTGGCAAACTGCATCAAATCACAAAAAATTCGCTCGACGCATTGTTCGTGAAACTCATTATGCTGCCGATAAGAAATAAGATAGCGCAATAATTTTTCACGATCAATTTGTTTTCCTACGTAATGAATTTGTATACTGCCCCAATCAGGTTGTTGCGTGATGAGGCAATTGGATTTTAATAAATGGCTGACCAATACTTCATCCACTTGGTTTTCACCGGTACAATGTTGCAACAACTGTGGATTAAATTGGTAATCAACGACTTCAATATCCTGTTCATCAATGCAATCGCCGGCAAAAGAGGCGATTGGCGTGTGGTGATAATTTGCCAAAGAATTTAACCGCACTTTGACTTCTCCTTGCGCACATTGTTGTAAATCTTGCTGCAAAATGCGGCAAACTTCGTCGAATGAGCTAAATTTGCTTTGATTGAAACTATTGAGGTAAAGTTTAAAACTTTTCGACTCAATCAAATTTAGGCTGGTACAATCAATTTCCACATCGGCAATCGCCACTTGTGGCACACCTTTAACATTCAGCCACGAAATCTCATAAGCAGTCCAAATATCCGCTCCAAAGGTAAAAGGTTGTTGTGCGGTAATGCCTAAATTGTCGCGATTTAATGAACGCGGTACCGGCTGCAATAAAGTGCGGTCATAATTTTCTGCATATTTTGTTTGTTTTCCGAGAGTTAACGATTGCAAGCTTTGGTCATGATAATGCATGGGTTTTCCTTATGTTATAACCAATTCCAAGATAAATTCGATATGAGGCGACAATGATCGCATTTAAAATAAAACAGATCAAATAGTGGCTCTGTTAGTTTCCATTCCTGTTGGCAACTTGGGCAGCGGCGTTGTTGTTCGGTGGCTAAACTTTCGCCGCCAACACGGTAAAGATAGTAATAGGTTGGTATGCCGGTGTGGCGTTCGATATCTTGTGCTAAATAACGCCCGTGTTTGGTGAGTGTGCTGTCGATGGCGGAAATTTGTTGTAAAGCGCTCTGTTCAAGCGTCGATCCGTTCATTTGCAGTTGATCACAGGCTTGCCAATTTTCTTGCCATTTGATCACATCCATACTTAAGTGCGGTGCTTTTTTTAGCGATTTATATAGCGGAATTGGCGCAAAATCGTCGCCGCTGTGTAACGGAGAGCAAGAATGCAAATGAGTCGTATAAAGCAATTGCCAGCAGGGCGTTTCCTGACAAGTGGAGTCAGAATTGAGATCGTCAGCAACCACTTGAAAATTATCGAAAAAAACACCCGCACTTTCTGCCTTTTCCAAGGCACGATCGACTTCGATATTATTTAATTCTGGTAATAAACTGTGTTGTTGTGGACAAATGACACGAGCGGCAAAACCAAGTTGGTTTTCTTGTTCGGCAAGATAAAGCGGAATTTCTCTGCCGATAATTTGTCCATTATAGCGCCATTGATCGATAATTTGATTGATCAGATAACGCCCTTGTTCAAGTACGCAATCGGTATGATAGCGAAAAAATACGTCGATAATATACATAGAATACTATTGTGGTTTTAATCATAGAGTGGATAAACATAGCCAAATTTCATAAAATATACAAACAGTTTATGGGCGATGCCCGATAATTTAGGAATTTTTATGAAAGAGCAAACAAAATTGCATTTGGCGGCGTTGCAAAAGGTGATGCAAGAATTAGAATTATGGCAAAGCATGCCGCCGGCAGAGTCAGCATTTTTAAGTAACGAGCCTTTTTCCGTTGATACTATGAGCGCCAATGAATGGTTACAATGGGTGTTTATTCCTCGTATGTATGCCTTATTGGAAAGCGATTTGCCGCTACCGGCGAAGATTGCCATTGTGCCTTATATTGAAGAAGCGCTGAAAGAATTGGACGATTTACCGCGTCTTTTGCAGCCGATCAGTGAAATTGAAAAACTTTGTCAACAGCAATAATGTTACTGGATATTCTTTATCAAGATGAACATCTTGTGGCGGTCAATAAGCCGGCTGGTATGTTGGTTCATCGCAGTTGGCTGGATTCGGGCGAGACGCAATTTGTGATGCAAACTTTACGCGACCAGCTGGGGCAGTTGGTTTATCCCATTCACCGCCTAGATCGCCCGACTTCTGGTGTATTATTGTTTGCTTTGAGCAGTGAATGTGCGAATTTGCTTTGTCAGCAATTTGAGCAAAAATCGGTAGAAAAATCTTATTTGGCGGTGGTCCGCGGCTATGTGCATGGTGCGGCAAGGATTGATTATCCATTGAAAATTCAATTAGATAAAATCGCCGATAAATTTTCTCGCCAAGATAAAGCGCCACAAGAGGCGGTGACCGAGTATGTGGGGTTGAAGACCGCTGAAATGCCTTATGCGGTAGGACGTTATCAAACCAGTCGTTATTCGTTGGTCAGATTAATTCCGCAAACGGGACGAAAACACCAATTGCGTCGTCACATGAAACATATTTTTCATCCAATTTTAGGCGATACGCAATATGGCGATTTACATCAAAATCGTGCTTTAACTGAGCATATTGGCGTCAATCGTTTGATGTTGCATTGTGAAAAATTAACCATTTTGCATCCGTTTACGCTGCAACGCCTTGAAATTGAGGCACCGCTTGACCAACAATGGCAGCAATTATTGGCGCATTTTGGCTGGGCGATAAACTCAAGCAAAAATTGACCGCACTTTTATGGGAAAGGAAAAACGATTTAGAATTTCGTTGAACTTAAGGTAGAATAAAGTACAAATTTATTTATTGTGAGGATATATGGCATACACTACGTTTTCTCAAACTAAAAATGATCAATTAAAAGAACCGATGTTCTTTGGACAAAATGTGAACGTCGCTCGTTACGATCAACAAAAATACGAAACCTTTGAAAAATTAATTGAAAAACAATTATCTTTCTTTTGGCGTCCGGAAGAAGTGGACGTGTCGCAAGATCGTATTGATTATCAAGCCTTGCCAGAACACGAAAAACATATTTTTATCAGCAATTTAAAATATCAAACTTTGTTGGATTCCATTCAAGGTCGCAGTCCGAATGTGGCGTTATTACCTCTCGTGTCTATTCCAGAATTAGAAACATGGATTGAAACTTGGACTTTTTCTGAGACGATCCACTCGCGTTCTTATACCCATATTATCCGCAATATTGTTAATGATCCTTCTGTGGTATTTGATGATATTGTGACCAATAAAGAAATCATTAAACGGGCGCGCGATATTTCTGCTTATTATGATGATTTAATTCGCGACAGCCAGTTATACGGATTGTATGGCGAAGGCACTTATACGGTGGATGGCAAAGAATGCGTAGTGACTTTACGTAATTTGAAAAAACAATTGTATTTATGTTTGATGAGTGTCAATGCCTTAGAAGCAATTCGTTTCTATGTATCTTTTGCGTGTTCTTTTGCTTTTGCCGAGCGTCAATTAATGGAAGGAAACGCTAAAATCATTAAATTTATTGCTCGTGATGAATCCTTGCATTTAACCGGTACGCAGCATATTTTGAATATTATGGCAGCAGGTCAAGATGATCCGGAAATGGCAGAGATTGCAGAAGAATGTAAACAAGAAGCCTATGATTTGTTTGTGGCTGCCGCAGAACAAGAAAAAGAATGGGCAGATTATTTGTTTAAAGACGGTTCCATGATTGGTTTAAATCGCGATATTTTGGTGCAATATGTTGAATATATTACCAATATTCGGATGCAAGCGGTAGGATTACCGTTGCCATTTAAAGCGCGTTCTAATCCGATTCCGTGGATTAATGCTTGGCTTGTGTCTGATAATGTTCAGGTTGCGCCGCAAGAAGTGGAAGTTAGCTCCTATTTGGTGGGACAAATTGATTCGAAAGTGGATACCAACGATTTCGGCGATTTTGATTTGTAGTTTGGGGATATAATGCGAAAAGTGCGGTCATTTTAACCGCACTTTTTTTATGGTATTTTTCTTGTTTTACGCTTCATTGGCAGTAAGCGTGGTTATCTGTGGGCGATGATAAAATATACCATGAAGTTGCGGCAAGATTTGGTAAATCAAGTTGAGTTGTTGCACTGGAATACTGAATTCGGTTTGCGTACAATTGATCACCTGATCATCACTTAACTGCTTGAGTGATAATTCAATATTGAGTAAGAGCTTGTTAAAAATCTCCGGTGTAAGACTGTCGATATGTTCCAATACATAAATGATTTTTTTGGCAATAGGATAGAATTCCGCCAGAAAACTGATGGTTTGTGTAGTGCGTTTGAGATTTTGGCGGTAGGCACCGAGTGCTGAAATATAGCTAAGCAAGGAATAGTTAATTTTTAACAGTTCAAATCCTTCCTGTAAATGCGCTTTGTATTTTTGTGGTTCGCTGCTCATGTCGGCAAGCGTTGTACTCAACGCAGCGGCGTAGTCGTGGGCGTTGCGACGGGCGATGCGATATTTCAAGGGATCGCCTTTGCCGAATTGCAATTGACTGATGACATAAAGCAAATATTTCGCATCACTTTTTATCGCTTGGTGGATCACTTTATCTAACTGTAAATAACGCCAATCTGGCCATAAATAAGAGACGGCAAACCAAGCAATCAAGGCGCCGATAAGGGTATCTAACAGGCGCGAGAAGGTCGCGGTGTGAATATCAAATCCCATTACGTTAAAACTGATTAAAACTTGTAATGTGATGAAAAAGGTGGAGTAACTGTAATTGTTACTGCGGAAAAAGAAAAATAAAGTACTGGTGACTACAATTAAGCCTAGTTGCAATGCTAAAGTCGGTTGGATATAAGGCAGTAGGGAACCGATAATGACGCCGAGTATGGTGCCAATAATCCGCTGTTTTAAGCGTTTTTTGGTGGCGGAGTAGTTGGGCTGACAAACAAAAATGGCGGTCAATAATATCCAATAGCCCCGATCCAATTGAAAAAACTCAACAATAATACAGCTGATAAATACCACGATGGAAAGCCGTATTGCGTGGCGGAATAATTGGGAATTGAAATTGAGGTGGCTACGAATAGCCAGCCAAATATTTTTTAAACCGGTAATTTGTTCATTATGAATTTTGGCTTTTTCCGAATTTTCTTCTTGTACGGATTGCGCTTGTTCTAGATGGCGCAATTGCCAATCTACGCCTTGTAAATTATCAATTAACGTTTTCAGCGCAAACAAACGTTTATCATTGGCATCGGAATAATTTTTGGCATGGATTTCAAGGGATTGATTGATACCAAGAATGGCTTTTTCTAAGCGTAAATTGTAATTGTAGGTTTTATTTTGACGTAAACTTTGCGCCACATCGCGACAGGCTTGCGCTTGCAGCTCGAGTAAGCGCTGAATACGGAAAATCAGATCGCTGTTTTTAAGCTGTTGTGCTAATTCAAAGTAATTGAAATAGCTGGAATTTACACGTTCGTGAATATCTTGTGCCGAAAAGTAAAATTTAAGCATTTTGGTCGTTCGGGAATGGCGGTTTTGTCCCCGAATTCGATAAAACAAGGCTGTTCGACAAGTATTAAAGGCGTCGATTAAGGTACTGTTTTTCATGGCAAGAGTGACTTGCTTGTTTGCTAGTTGCTCAATATCGTCGGGATCAAAAAATGCTGCTTTCGCTTCCAGATATTCGGCAAGCGCAACAAAAGATTTTGCCATATTTTCCTGTACCGGACGGTTAGGGAAAAACAAATAAACGATAATGGTAATGATGCTGTAGAGCAAGGTTCCGCATAGAATAAGAAGCGGATTGAGATACCATAAGGTATCGGGGAGGTAGGTTAAGGTGGTATATACTGCAACCACTAGTGTACCAAATGAAATGGTTCTATAACGCTGACCAACTGCACCTATGAGGGTAAACACAAAGGTGATGATCGTCATTAATAGTGTAAACTCCAGACCTTTGCCTAATGTTAATTGGACGCAAAGGGAGGAAATGGAAAAGGCGATTAGGGTATAAAAAATATTTTTTAAACGACCAGTAAGGCGATTATCAAGATCTACCAAGCCGCCGGCAATGATGCCTAATACTAATGGCATACTCTGTTGTGAGATGTCTAACACCCAAACTGTTATTGCGGCAAGGTTTACCGCGATGAAAATAGGAATTGCCGCAATAACTTTCGCATTAAACCAATTATTCATATGTTAACGATCGTAAAATTGTTGTTGCGCCGCTTGTTGGCGAGCTAATTGTGCTAATTCTTTAGAGACGACACGTTGTCCAACCGGAAATAAGGAAATGCCGGCAAGTTTAAAATTGGCTAACCCGACGGGAATACCGATAATGGTGATACATTGCGAAATACCAGCAATAATATGGAAAATGCACAACCACCAACCGAATAAAATAAACCAGACCACGTTAAATACGCTACCTAATGTATTTGATGTGGCACTTTTCGGTTCAAGATATTTCACATGAATAATATCATTACCAAAAGGCACAAATGACATTTTGGTAATTTCCCAGCAGCTTCGGCTGTAAGGTAGAGTGACGATCAGAGCGGCGCTGACGATGGTCGCTAAAAGCCAACCTAGCGTGGTGGCAAATCCGCCGAGAATAAAATTTAAAATGTTTAAAATCAGAGCCATAGGGGTTCCTTATTTAATACGAGCTTTTAAATAACCTTGATAATCAGGAATGCGAATATCAATAGATTGAGTAAAATGAGGTGAGCTAATTAGAAAATCTGCTGTTGCTATATTCATTGCCACCGGAATATTCCAGACTGTAGCAATTCGCATTAGAGCTTTTACATCGGGATCATGAGGTACTGCATTCATCGGATCCCAAAAGAAAATCAGCAAATCAATTTTATTTTCTGCAATCAATCCACCTAATTGTTGATCACCGCCCATCGGACCGCTTAATAGATTGGCGATTTTCAGCTGCGTTTCTTGCTGGATTAAATTACCAGTGGTTCCGGTTGCGTATAATTTATGTTGCTCTAATAAAGTGCGGTTGTTTTTACACCAATTTATGAGATCTTGTTTGCAGTGATCATGTGCGACCAACGCAATACTTTTATGTGGGGATAGGGTTCTGGTGGTGGTTTGCATAATTTTCTCCTCAAATAAAAAAGTGAGCAATTTAGGCTCACTTTTTATTATAGCAAAATGAAACTTGCAATCATTAATTATTTCAATTTTTTAGCCCAATCTAAGAAACGTGCTTGGGTTTCTTTATCTGCTTGTTGGAACCAATATTGCAATTGTTGTTCTGCAACATTTTCACCTTGTACCACCACTTTTCCTTTATTTGCTTTGGTTGAAAAACCAGGCACTGCAGCAGGAACTACAGTTGTCGCTAAAGAAGAAACCGCGGCAGGTGCGCCGGAGGTGTTATAATCAGATAACGTGTTTACAAGGTTTACACCCGGCAAAAAACCTTCTTGTTTTAAGGTATCTTGTTTTGTCGCAATTTCACGACCGGAAACGGTTTTTACTGAAATGGTTGGATTCTTTTTGAAGTTTTTTGCGCCGCGTTCGTCTTCAATACGCGGTGCAGAAATCACTATATCTTCTTGCGAACCTTGGAAAGAGACAATAATCGGATCGGATTCAAATAATTCGCGGTCAGAACCTGCACGGATAATTTCAGTCACTCTCACCACGACTTGGTGCATTTGTGAATCGTTTACATTGAAGGAATTAGTTGATTTTAAAAGAGAAGTAGTTGGTTTTTTTCCATCAACCGCTAAAAATTCAAGATTAGCTGAACTGGTTACAACACCTGCAAAGCTGGCTGTGCTCATTAATAGGGCGGTGGTCGCTAATGCAGCAGAACGGAATTTCATAATTGCTCCTTTATTTAGATACAATCTTTACAAATAATTAAATGGGTTTATTCTCAGAGGAATGGTTGCTATCGTATTCTAATTCAAAGAGAATGAAAATAGAAAATTGCATTTTCTTTAAAAATTTTTTTAAATTTTATTGAATTTAGTGGTGAATTGAAGGATAAATGTGGAGTTGTGATGTTAAAAAAACATTTTTTGATTTATGGTCGGGTGCAAGGCGTTGGTTTTCGTTATTTTACGTGGAAACAAGCCAATGCGTTGGCGTTATGTGGAATGGTCAGAAATCGAGAAGACGGTAGTGTCGAAGTGATTGCCATCGGAGAGGAGTCACAAATAGATGCCTTGTATCAATGGCTACAGCAAGGACCAAAAACCGCTGACGTTAAACAAGTCATTATGCAAGATTATGTTGGGCAAGCGGTTTTTGATGATTTTTCGGTGCAACGTTGAAGATTGACAAAGATTGGATGGTTTAAAGGCATTTTGCTGGTTTCGGTAATCCCGCGAGTTTGGTGGCTTGTTTTGCCGGACCTTCAGGGAAAAGACGTTGCAGATAACGACTATTACCTTTTTCTGCGCCCAATTTTTCCGCCATCGCTTTTACCAGCATACGAATAGCGGGAGAGGTGTGGTATTCTTGGTAGAACTGCCGCACGAAATAAATCACTTCCCAATGTGCCTCGGTTAGCACAATATTTTCTTGCTGCGCAATGACTTTTGCCACCTCTTCATTCCATTGCGACATATCTGCCAAATAACCGGCAGCATCAGTTTCAAGCGTCATATTATTAACGATTAACATAAAGAATGATACCCTTCGATCAAAAACACCCCAAAACGGGGTGTTTAATTAAGACTGCATGAGTTAGTCGTTATTATTTAAAATACCTAATAAATTCAATAGGCTGATAAATAAATTGTAGAGTGAAACGTATAAACTTACGGTTGCACGAATATAGTTTGTTTCTCCGCCATGAACGATATTGCTGGTTTCGTATAAAATCCCCATGGTAGAAAATACGATAAATAATGCACTGATCGCCACATAAAGCGCCGGCATATTAAAGAAGAAACTTGCTACCATGCCGACAATTAAGACAACAAAAAGTGCAAACATCATGCCGGATAAAAAAGACATATCTTTTTTCGTGGTTAACACATAAGCCGAACAAGTGAAAAATACCGCGGCGGTACCGGCAAGGGCAAGCACCACTAAATCACCTAATCCAGCACCCACATAATGACTTAAAATAGGACCGAGAGAATAACCCAAAAATCCAGTTAAGGCGAAGGTAGATAAAATTCCCCAGCCGCTATTTGCCAATGCGTTATTTAAAAATAATAACCCGTAAAATCCGACCAACAACACGACAAAATGTAGGCGCGGTAAATTTAGACTCATGGCAACAAACGCAACGATCGCCGAAAAAGTTAAGGTTAACGCCAGTAAAAAGTACGTATTACGCAACACTTTATTGGTTGCCAAAACCGATTCTCTGCCGGCATCAACAATAATACGAGATTCCATAAAAGCTCCTGTAAGTTCAACAAAAAACAAACTATAAAGTAACGATTAGATGGGTAAAAGTCAATGTTTTATCTACAAAATTTATACTTCGTTATACTATTGAATTACTATGTATATTTTCTTAAATTACAACATATTGCTTAATCTTCGTAAATCAAGTAGCGTTCTTTACTAAATTTAGATTTAGATGTATCAAAAATGAGGTTGAAAATGAGACGAGAGGAGAAATTGTAGAAAATAAAAAAGTTGTAAGTTACTCTCTTAAGATCATAAACTTACAACTTTATAGAAAAAATGGCGGAGGAAGTGAGATTCGAACTCACGGAGGGCGTAAACCCTCGCCGGTTTTCAAGACCGGTGCCTTCAACCACTCGACCATTCCTCCGTTGTGAATGTGGCGTACTATAATATAGAAAAAAAATGATGTAAATTAAAAAATAGAAGGGGAAATCTTGAAAGAAGATTATTTATACATCTTGCACAAAATTAAGGCAAAAATGACCGCACTTTACGGGAAATTGAGGTAAAGTGCGGTGAAAAAATGATGGATTTTATGCCTATTCTATGCTTGTTCAACGAGGCGTTTAATTTCTGCTTGCGATTGTAGTAATTCCGATTTGGTGAGTGCAAAAACCCCCAAGCCGCCATTTTTTAATTCTACCCAGTTAAACGGAACCGTTGGCAATTGTTCGATGAGATGTACCATGCTGTTACCCACTTCACATACTAATACGCCATTATCACTCAGATAATCGGCAGCGTGCAGTAAAATTTGTTTGGTGGCATATAATCCGTCGACACCCGAACCGAGCGCCATTTCCGGTTCGTGATGGAATTCTTCCGGCATATCTGCCAAATCTTCTTCATCCACATATGGCGGATTGGTTACGATAAGATCGTAATGATCTGGTGGTAATTGGCTAAATAAATCCGATTGGATTGGGATTACGCGGTGGGTGAGTTGGTAGCGTTCAATATTGATTTCTGCCACATTTAACGCATCCACAGACAAATCCACCGCATCCACCTCCGCTTGCGGGAATTGCTCGGCGCAGGCGATAGCGATACAACCGCTGCCGGTACACATATCTAAAATGCGCATTGGCGACTGAGTTAATAACCCCGCAAATTTTTCTTGAATCAGTGCGCTGATCGGCGAGCGTGGAATGATGACACGTTCATCTACATAAAACGCTAACCCACAAAACCAAGCGCAGTTGGTGAGATAGGCAATGGGAATGCGTTGCGTAATGCGTTGTGTGACCAAATCAATGATGGTTTCTTTTTCCGTTTGAGTTAGGCGGGCTGGATAAAAGGCAGCGGGAAAATCAGGTGGCAGTTGCAGTGCCGAGAAAACTAATTGTTGCGCTTCATCCCAGCCATTATCATAACCATGACCGTAATAAATGTCTGCGCGGTTGAACATGGACAAGGTCCAGCGCAAATAATCTTGGATGGAGTGCAGATCTTGCGTAATTTGTGTGGTAAGCAATTGCGGATCAATAATATCATCGTTGGGATCGAGGTGAAAATGAGTATTCATAGGCTATCCTTCGTCAAGCTGGCGAAAATTTGTTATGATAATAAGAGTCGCTATTTTATGCCAAGTCGATGATTAAAATCGACATTTATATCAGATTATTTTTCTAATTCAGAAGATTTTTTATCATCATAATAAAACTATGTTAAAAGAAGAAGATATTGCCTTGTTTCGTGAAACGATTAAAGGGGCAAAAAAATTACCACAAAATGAGTTTGTGCCGCCACGGGTGAAAAATAGACGAAAAAAAGAGGAAATTCGTAGCCTTCGTGAAACGGAAGATACGCTATTTTTCTTTTCGGACGAATATGAACCCTTATTGGAAGAAGAAAGTGCGGTCAAATATTTACGTGAAAATGAAGACAGTTATTTGTTAAAACAATTACGTCGAGGGGATTTTACGCCGCAAATTTTTTTAGATTTACATGGCTTAACTAAAGACGAAGCCAAATTGGAGCTGGCGGAATTAATTCTTGCTTGTGAAAAAGCACATTTATATTGCGCCAGCGTGATGACCGGATATGGCACTTATACTTTAAAACGCCAAATTCCCCGTTGGTTGGTGCAACATCCGCGAGTGCGCGCTTTGCATCAAGCGCCGAAAGCGTGGGGTGGGGATGCAGCGATTTTAATGTTGTTGGATGTTTAAGAAAATGGCATTCAGTAGTGCTAAGCAGTTGAATTTTTTCTGTATAGCGCGAGTAAAAGGTTATCGGATTTTACTTGATTTGTGTATAATTACGTCAAGTAATAAAAGGAAAGATATATGAGTCAGTTTTTTTATGTTCATCCGGAAAATCCACAAGCGCGTTTGATTAATCAAACCGTGGAAATTTTACGGAAAGGTGGCGTCATCGTTTATCCGACAGATTCGGGATATGCGTTGGGCTGTTTAGTCGGCGATAAGCACGCAATGGATAGAATTGTGCAAATCAGGCAGCTACCAGAAGGACATAATTTTACGTTGGTATGCAGCGATTTGTCTGAATTATCTACCTATTCGGTGGTGACTAATAGCGCTTATCGGTTGATTAAAAATAATACGCCGGGACGTTATACGTTTATTTTGACCGCCACTAAAGAATTACCGCGACGTTTGATGACCTCGAAACGCAAAACTATTGGTCTGCGTGTGCCGGATAATCAGATTGCGTTGGAATTACTGAAAGCGTTAAACGAACCGTTGTTATCTTGTTCGTTGATGTTGCCCGGCGAAGATCATATCACTCAGTCGGATCCGGAAGAAATTCGTGATCGTCTAGAGCGCCAAGTGGATTTGATCATTCATGGTGGTTATTTAGGACAAGAGCCGACAACGGTGGTGGATTTAACAGAAGAAACGCCGGTTATTTTACGTGAAGGAAGTGGATCTACCGCTCCTTTCATTGGATAGATTAAATTACAATAAAAGACGCTTGTGAAAGCGACAAGAGGAAATATGAAAGCAAATAATACAAATTCTCGTCAAAAAGCACCGCACTTTGAGAAAAAATCTGCGGAAAAAAAAGGGAACAGTGTGCCTTTGGATCAGGTGAATGTCAAATCTAAAGCAAAAGTGGAAGGCGAGAAATTGCAAAAAGTCTTGGCGCGTGCAGGTCAAGGATCGCGACGTGAAATTGAGGCGATGATTGCAGAAAATCGCATCAGCGTGGATGGAAAAGTGGCAACCTTAGGCGATCGGATTGATGTGCATTCCGGTGTCAAAGTGCGCATTGACGGTCATATTGTCAATTTATTACACGCACAAAAAGAAGTGTGTCGCGTGTTGATGTATTACAAACCGGAAGGCGAGCTTTGTACTCGTCATGATCCGGAAGGACGGGCAACGGTATTTGATCGTTTGCCGCGTTTAACAGGCTCTCGCTGGATTGCTGTTGGACGTTTGGATATTAATACTTCCGGTTTATTATTATTTACTACCGATGGTGAATTAGCAAATCGTTTGATGCACCCGAGTCGGGAAGTGGAGCGCGAATATTCAGTTCGAGTATTCGGGCAAGTGGATGAAGCGATGCTTCAGCGTTTGAAAAAAGGCGTTCAATTGGAAGATGGTCCGGCGAGCTTTAAGTCAATTAAAGCAGTGGGCGGACAAGGTATGAATCAGTGGTTTGATGTCACCTTGATGGAAGGGCGTAATCGTGAAGTTCGTCGCTTGTGGGAGTCGCAAGGTATTCAAGTCAGCCGCTTAATTCGTATTCGCTATGGTAATATTCAATTAATGAAATCATTACCTCGTGGCGGTTGGGAAGAAATGGATTTGACCAATGTGAATTATTTGCGTGAATTGGTCGGTCTTCCCCCGGAAACAGAAACGAAACTTGATGTAAATAAACCAAAACGTCGTCCGAAAACGAATCAAATTCGTAAAGCGGTTAAACGTTATGGGGAATTAAGTAAGCGTTATAAGAAATCCTAAGAAAAACTACCGCACTTTTGTTTTTAATCAAGCAAATCAAGTGCGGTTATTTTGTGAGCCATACTATGAAAATACAGCAACTGCGTTATATTGTTGAAATTGTTAATCAAAATCTGAATGTTACCGAAGCGGCAAATACCTTGTTTACCTCTCAACCGGGGATCAGTAAGCAAGTTCGCTTGTTGGAAGATGAATTGGGGTTGGAGATTTTTGAGCGTAATGGAAAGCATATTAAAGCGTTGACGCCTGCCGGAAAAAAAATCGTGTCGATTGCGCGCGAATTATTGGTGAAAACACAAAGTATTCGCGCGGTGGCAAACGAATATACCCAGCCTAATCATGGGGTGTTGCGTATTGCGACGACCAATACACAAGCACGTTATATGTTGCCACCGGTGGTGGAGCGTTTTTCTAAGCAATATCCGGATGTGAGCTTGCATATTCACCAAGGATCGCCAACGCAAATTTATGATGCTTTATTGTCTGGCGAAGTGGATTTTGCAATTACCACGGAAGCGCAATATTTATTTGATGATGTAGTATTATTGCCTTGTTATATGTGGAATCGTTCGGTCATTGTTAAGCCAGATCATCCTTTAGCAAAATGTGAAAAATTAACGGTTGAAGAATTGGGTAAATATCCATTGGTGACTTATACTTTTGGTTTTACTGGGGTATCCGATTTGGATTATGCTTTCAATAGTGCAGGTATTTTGCCAAATATTGTATTTACCGCCACGGATGCGGATGTCATTAAAACTTATGTTCGATTGGGATTAGGCGTTGGGATCATGGCATCTATGGCACATACGCCATCGGATACGGATCTTTTGGCATTAGATGCAAGTCATTTATTCCGTCCGAGTATGACGCAAATTGCCTTTAAACATAGTATTTTCTTACGAAATTATATGTATGATTTTATTAGCTATTTTTCGCCGCACTTAACACGCCCTGTCATTGAAAAAGCAGAGCGTTTACATGATAACAATGCAGTGAAAAAATTATTTGAAGGCATTGAGTTGGAAACGCGCTAAGTGGCGTGGTTGACTGCGAAAATTAATAAAGTGCGGTGATTTTTCATCGCATTTTTTTATGTGATTTTCTTTATCTGTTTTGTTTTTCGTGATAGCTGACTACCATGTTGTTAGCGGAAAAAGATGATAAAAAAGATGTCTTTTTAACAGATTTATGTAAAAATAAGGCTTTATTTTCAATTCATTAGTTTATAGGAAACAATATGTCAAACTTGCAAAATATCATTGAAGCGGCATTTGAACGTCGCGCCGAAATTACACCGAAAACCGTTGATGAACAAACGCGAGCAGCAATTGAGGAAGTGATTGAAGGATTGGATCAAGGGAAATATCGTGTCGCGGAAAAAATTGATGGCGAATGGGTAACCCATCAATGGTTGAAAAAAGCGGTATTACTTTCTTTCCGCATTAATGATAACGAGATTATTGACGGTGCGGAAACCAAATATTATGACAAAGTGCCATTGAAATTTGCAAATTACACCGCTGAACGTTTCCAACAAGAAGGTTTCCGCGTGGTGCCATCTGCAACTGTGCGTAAAGGCGCGTATATTTCTAAAAATACCGTATTAATGCCATCTTATGTCAATATCGGCGCCTATGTTGGCGAAGGTACTATGGTCGATACTTGGGCAACGGTGGGATCTTGTGCGCAAATCGGTAAAAATGTGCATTTATCTGGCGGCGTAGGTATTGGTGGTGTATTAGAACCGTTACAAGCAAACCCAACCATTATCGGCGACAACTGCTTTATCGGCGCACGTTCTGAAGTAGTCGAAGGTGTTATCGTGGAAGACGGTTGTGTTATTTCTATGGGCGTCTTTATTGGTCAATCTACCAAAATTTATGATCGCGAAACTGGCGAAGTATTCTACGGACGTGTGCCGGCGGGATCTGTGGTCGTTTCCGGCAGCCTACCATCTAAAGATGGCAAATATAGCTTATATTGCGCGGTAATCGTGAAAAAAGTCGATGCGAAAACCTTAGGAAAAGTCGGCATCAACGAATTATTGCGTTCAATCGAAGAATAATTGGTTTTTGTAGCGCTAAAGCTGCGTGTCAAATAAAAAGTGCGGTCATTTTTACCGCACTTTTTTCTTTTGCTTTTGAGCGATGAATGAGTAACCTAACATTAGGTCGCTAAATTATTTTTTCCAAATAATATGGTATTCGCGATCTTCTTCGCGGTGTGAGATGAGGAATTTGGCAAAAATATCGTCCATTTCATCTTGTTCATTGACCAAGCCAATCCAAACTTCCGCATAGGCTTCTGGGTCGATTAAAACGCCGATTTCTTGCTCCCAATCATCCGCCGTTTCTACAAATTCTACCGCGCCGCGTTCTTCAAACTGTAAATTGAACAGCAAAATATCTGCCGGATCGAGGTTTTCGCCTGCCATTTCCAAAAAAATATCATAAGCAATATCAATAGCAGCATCAGGATCGAGTTTTTGTATTTCTTGTGTCATAGCTTTTCCAAAATTAAAACAATATCAAGTTCGTATCATAGCATAAAAGTTTTGCATTCGGCGTTTATGTAAGAAATAATCCGCCAGCTAGTCCACAAGCGATGACCACCAACCACGGTGGCATTTTCCAAAACATTAGCGCGGCAAATGCGATCAATACAAAGACAAAATCTTTGGCAGAATTGACCGCACTTGTCCACACTGGTTGATAAAGAGCGGCTAATAAAATGCCCACCACAGCGGCGTTGATAAGCGCAAGCGCTGATTGTGTTTTACGCTGTTGGTGTAATCGTTGCCAAAAAGGAAGCGCTGCAAAGATCAGTAGAAATGAGGGAATGAAAATGGCAATTAACGCAATAAATCCACCCAAGCTACCTTGAATGGCGGTACCGAGAAATGCGGAAAAAGTAAAGAGCGGTCCGGGAACCGCTTGCGTGGCGCCATAGCCCGCAAGAAAAAGATCATGACTAAGTAAATTGGGGGTAATTTCCGCCTGCAACAAGGGTAAAACCACATGACCGCCACCAAATACTAAAGAACCTGCGCGATAAAAGGTATCCACTAGTTGGAATGAGGTGTGAGGAAATATGCCGGCAAGAAATGGTAAACCGAGCAGTAATATAACAAATAGGCTTAACCAAAATAACCCGTTTGGGGGCGTGAATGGAAATGTGAGCGGCGTATCTTGTTGGTTTTCTTTGGTGGTTTGCATGGTGAAACCGATTACGCCACAGATAAAGATGACAACCAAAGGCATCCATACACTGGGAAAAAGCAAGATCACGCAAGCAGAAAGAATGGCAATGGAAATTTTTTGTCGATCTGTGCATAAATTTTTCGCCATTCCCCAGACCGCTTGTGCCACGATTGCGACTGCTGCCAGTTTTAATCCGTGTAACACGTCCGCAGACAGAATGTTGCCATATTGCGTTACGCCGATGGCAAAAAGCATTAATGCGAGTGCAGAGGGAAGGGTAAACCCTAGCCAAGCGGCAAGCGCGCCTTTATACCCGCCTTGAAAAAAGCCTAAGGCGATACCTACTTGGCTGCTTGCAGGACCGGGTAAAAATTGGCAAAGGGCAACTAAATCAGCATAACTTTTTTCGCTTAGCCATTGGCGTTGTTCAACAAATTCATGGCGAAAATAGCCGAGATGGGCGACTGGTCCACCAAATGAGGTGAGTCCAAGTTTGAGAAAAATAATAAAAATAGACCAAACGGAGGGCGCAGTTACTTTCGTATTTTTCATGATTTCCTCTTATCAATGAAAAGTAATCCATTCAAGGCTGACCGAGGCATTATAATTGGGAAAAATACGTCAATGCAAGTGAAAGTGCGGTCGTTTTTTATACAAAATTATCAAAAAAATCACCGCACTTTTGCCAATGTTATGTGGCAGATAAAAATAAAGCTGACAATATTCTGCCAGCTTTAGGAGGATTAAACGGGTTAAGTCTAACCTGTGTTGCGCATTCCAGCGGCGATACCGGTGATGGTAATCATTAAGGCTTGCTCAACATCCGGATTTGGGTTTTCCGGATTTTCCCGTAAGCGACGTAACAATTCCACTTGTAACAAGTTAAGTGGATCAGTGTAAACGTTGCGTAGTGCAATTGATTCCGCAATCCATGGTAAATCAGACATTAATTGATCTTCATGGGAAAGGGATAACACGGTTTTGATGTCGGCGTTAAGTTGTTCGCGCAAGGCCTGTCCAAGATACCATAACTCTTTTTTCACTAAGTAGTGATCATAATGTTCTGATAACCAAGTATCGGTTTTACTGAATACCATCTCCAGCATTCCAATTCGGGTTGAGAAGAATGGCCACATTTTGCACATTTCGGCAATCGTTTCTTGTTGTCCGTTTTCGATTGCTTGACGAATAGCGGCACCGGCGCCGAGCCATGCCGGTAACATCAAGCGGTTTTGCATCCAAGCGAAGATCCAAGGGATGGCACGCAAACTTTCTACACCACCATTTGGATTACGTTTTGCTGGGCGCGAGCCGAGTGGCAATTTAGATAATTCTTGTTCCGGTGTAGCGGAACGGAAATAAGGCACAAAATCTTTATCGCCACGCACCACGCCGCGATAAATTTCGCAAGAACGAGCAGATAGCTCATCCATCACGGCACGCCAATCAGCTTTTGGTTCCGGCGGCGGCAGTAAATTAGCTTGTAAAATGGCACTGGCGTAAAAACCCAAACTGCTGACTGCCACTTCCGGTAAACCGAGTTTAAAGCGGATCATTTCCCCTTGTTCTGTTACACGTAAACCGTTTTTCAAAGAACGCGGCGGTTGTGATAACAATGCGGCATGTGCCGGTGCACCACCACGACCGATAGTACCGCCACGACCGTGGAATAGGGTTAATTCAATGCCTAATTTTTCACATAAATTCACGAGTTGTTCTTGTGCGCGATATTGCGCCCAAGACGCCGCCATCATGCCCGCATCTTTGGCACTGTCGGAATAACCGATCATCACCATTTGTTTATTATTGATCACACCACGGTACCAACCAATGTTGAACAATTGGGTCATTACTTCTTCAGAGGCATCCAAGTCGTCTAAGGTTTCAAATAGTGGAACCACCGGTAAATGATAAGGAACGCCGGCTTCCTTCAGTAGTAAATGCACCGCAAGAACATCAGATGCAGTACGCGCCATGGAAATAATATAACAAGAAATCACACCTTCTGGTTGTTCTGCAATCACGCGACAAGTTTCCAATACTTCTTGGGTATTTTCCGATGGCGCCCAGTCGCGCGGTAATAATGGACGGCGTGAGCTAAGCTCGCGAATTAAAAAGGCTTGTTTATCATCTTCTGTCCATTGCGAATAATCACCCAACCCGATATAGCGGGTAATTTCCGCAATCGCATCTGTATGGCGGGTACTTTCTTGGCGGATATCTAAATGCGATAGGCTTAATCCGAAACAACGTACGCGGCGCAAACAATCCAGCAAATCACCATTAGCAATAATACGCATACCACATTGGTGTAACGATTGGTAGCAGTCATATAGTGGTTCCCAAAGTTGTTCGTCTTGAGTGAGGATCTCATCTTGTGAGATTGTTGGTGTTCTGCCTTCTAATAAACTTCCGTAATAAGCTACAGTTTTGGTTAATTTGCTACGTAACCCCTTGATCACCACACGGTAAGGTTCAAGATGATCACCATATTTTGCACGGAATTCATCGGTACATTGAATCACGGACAATTCATCTGCCAAGCCTTGAATATCGGTTAAGAATAATTCCGCCGCTTTCCAACGGTTCATGGTTAATACTTGGCGTGTAGTTTTGGCAGTCACAAACGGATTTCCATCACGGTCACCGCCCATCCAAGAAGAAAATTTCACCGGCGCTAAGCCAACAGGATGTTGCACGCCAAAGTTTTTTTCCAAATGGAAATTAAGCTGACGACAAAATTCCGGTACCGCTTTCCACAAACTGTTTTCCAGTACCGCCATGCCCCATTTCGCTTCATCTACTGGCGTCGGACGTTGGGTACGAATTTCATTGGTATGCCATGCCAAAGCGATTAATTGCATGAGGCGGCGTTTTAATTTGGTGGTTTCCGCTTCAGTTAAATCATCATGCTCTAAGCGACTTAAACAGCGGTTGATTTCTACATGTTTGTGAACCAAAGAGCGGCGAGTGACTTCGGTTGGGTGTGCGGTTAGGACCAATTCAATCAATAATTTCTCAACAGTTTCAATCACTTTTTCTTTAGCGATATTTTGTGCTTTGAGGTTTTTAAATAAGGCTTCTAAAGAGCGCGAGGAGGCTTCGTGGTCAAAATGTTGACGCGAAATTGTTTGATATTGTTCGGCGATATTGGTCAAATTCAAGAATTGACTAAATGCACGCGCAACGGGAATAATTTGATCGTCGGAAATAGTAGCTAGGGTGTCTAGTAATTGTTGACGCGCTTTTTCGTCTCCGGCACGTGAATTACGGGATAGCACCCGAATATTTTCAATCAGATCTAAAATGTCATTGCCTTGAGCGTCACGAATTGTCTCTCCGAGAAAATGCCCTAGCATACTGATGTTATTACGCAAAGTTGAATATTGTGGCAGCATAGAAACCCCTTATATGAATAATAAATTAAGTGAAGCGTTACTTCATAAACATAGATATAACGCAAATTAGCTATAGAGGTCAAATGTAATTTTTTAAAAAAATTAAAAAATAGAAATTTAGTGAAATAAATTAAATTTTTTTAAAAAAATTGTTATTAAATTAGTATAAATTTAATTGTTATCGGTTCGTTATAGATAATTTTCGAATGTTAAAAGTGGAGTGTTCAATCACATTGAGAATTGCCCGGTGGGCAAGATTGCCCACCTTATGATTGGGGTAAAACTGGATGAAAAAGCGATTTCACACAAAAAGTGCGGTCAAAATTACGCCAGTTTTTTCACTGATTTGCGGATCACCAGTTCAGGATAAAGATCGATGATGCAGTGTTCGTTGGTTTTTTCGCTGATACGCTCAAATAACAAACTCAATGCCTGAATTCCCAAACGGGCTTTGGATTGGTGAATGGTGGTTAATGGTGGTGAATAAAAACGTGAAGAATGGATATTGTCATAACCGATAATGGAAATATCCTCCGGTACACGCAAGCCTTTTTCTCCAATAGCGGAAATAGCACCCAGCGCCATAACGTCATTGCAACAAAAAACCGCCGTTGGCAATTTTTCTTGCGCTAAGATTTTATTCATACACTCATAACCGTCTTCCGGTTCAAAAAATCCCTCCATAATCCAGTTAGGATTGATCGGTAAACCGGCATCTTGCATGGCTTTAACAAAACCGTCATAGCGGGTTTTTGCGGTGGTTTTAATTAATTCTCCGGCGATAATACCAATGTCTTTATGCCCATTATCGATCAAATATTTTGTTGCCAAATAACCGCCATCAAAACTGTGATCTTGGATGATGTCAGTATGTTGATTATTCGGACCCCAATCCATCACGACCATAGGAATGCTGGAAAAATCTGCTAATAAATCTAAAGAATCTTGCGTATATTCAGCGCACATCACTAAGATGCCATCCACGCGTTTTTTTGCCAACATTTCGAGGTGGTTACGAATTTTTTCCGGATTATTTTGTGTATTACATAAAAACAGCGAATACCCTTGGCGATAGCAATGTTCTTCTACCGCATGAATAATTTCGGCAAAATAAGGCGCTTCGCTGGTGGTTACAATCATTCCGATGGATTTTGTCGTATTTACTTTTAAGCTGCGCGCCACAGCGCTTGGCGAGTAATTGAGTTCTTTAATCGCCTGCAACACAATTTTTTCAGTTTCCGTTGCGACAAAACGGGTTTTATTGATAACATGAGAAACGGTTGTCGTCGAAACTCCCGCCATCTTTGCCACATCTTTAATTGTTGCCATAGTCTCCTCCAAATATTTTGCCGCTTATTATAAGACTGAATTGTATTAGGTTAATAGATTAATTGTAGAAATTATCCTATTTCATTGATTTTAGCCAATGAAATTTGATTTATTTTTGTTATCACAACGCATATAATGCAAGAGAATTTATCACATTTTTATCGGAGGATTTATGGGAACTTTTGGTTATGCTATGCTAGTTGTGATCTTGGCGCTTGGCGTGATTGTGACATTAGCGTCATCTATTTTTTAATGTATGCAAACAAAAGTGCGGTGATTTTGACCGCACTTTTGTCTTTATCTTTGTCTTGTCTTAGTTGAGTTGTGTTTTATCTAACGCCAATTCTTGGCTTTCCCAACCGATATATTCACCGGAAAATTGCAAGGAAATATCTTCAAATTGTTCCACGTATTTGAAAATTTCCGTCCCACTTAAATTCACTTCTTGTTCTAGTTTAACGATAAATACATTTTCATCTTCATCCAAAGGAATCGGGATACTGGTGTGTTTTAAGGTTAAAAAGGAAATATTGTGCGTAGTGACATATTCAAGGAACAAATACATATTTTCTTCTTCAGAAAAATGAAAGGTATGTTCGATCAAATAAGTCATATCCAAACTGCGTCCATTTTGCACCAGCATATCCAAAATTTCTTCCGTCGCATTGATTTTCATTTCCAAGGGAGATGGCAACAGGAAATCAAAATAAATATCCCAATTTGGATCTTGTTGTTCGTTAATGTTGGTCACTTGTGCAAAATCGGCAAGCACCGCTTTTAATGGCGCAGCATCTTGACAATAAAAATAAAGTGTCGCTTGTTTATCGGAAAGCATATAACCCACATAGACGGATTGCGGTTGCGCGCTTACCAATGTCGAAAGGCGCAACATTTCTTTGAGCAATGGTTGATAATCTTCCGCTTGTGGCAACCCGTTTTCTTCCGCCAAATAAGGCAGCGAAAATTGTAAAATAGTATGATGAGTGGCTTGCGTTTCCTGATAAGTTTGAAAAAGTGACAAGTTTACGGAAAAAATTGCTGCTTTTTCTTTAACAATGGAACGATAGTTTTGCCAATTTTGTTCGATTTCCATAGTTGCGTCCTATTTAAACTCTGCCCAGATTGGCGCATGATCTGAGGGTTTTTCCATCGCGCGAATATCTAATGCAATGCCTGCATCCACGCAATGTTGTGCCAGATCTTGATTTGCCAAAATATGATCAATGCGTAACCCACGGTTATCGTCAAACCCTTTAGAACGATAGTCAAACCACGAAAAGTGATCGTTAACCGTTGGGTTTAATTGTCTAAAAGTATCGACTAAACCAAATTGATACAAACGTTGGTACCATTCGCGTTCTTCTGGTAAAAACGAACATTTGCCGGTACGCAACCAACGTTTGCGATTTTCTTCGCCGATACCAATATCCAAATCGCTCGGGCTGATATTCATGTCGCCCATAATCACGATTGGTTGTTGGGCTGGATGATCTTGTTCTAAATAGCGCTGTAAGTCCGCATAAAACTTGGCTTTAGCTGGAAATTTTGTTTCATGATTGCGGCTTTCACCTTGCGGGAAATAGCCATTAATTACGGTTAATGTGCCAAAAGAGGTGGCTAAATCTGCCATAATAATGCGTTTTTGTGCCGCTTGATCATCGGTCGGAAACCCTTTGCGAATTTGTGTTGGTGCCTGTTTTAACAATAAGGCGACGCCATAATGTCCTTTCTGACCGTGATGAAAAACGTGATAGCCCAAATGTTCAACTAAATTATGTGGAAAGTCTTCATCCGCAACTTTAATTTCCTGTAATCCCAGTACATCCGGTTGATATTTTTCAATGACCGCTTCTAATTGATGTGGTCTTGCACGTAATCCATTGATATTAAAAGACATTATTTTCATAAATTAAAATCCTGACGTTATATTTTACTAAGTTGTTTTTCATTATACCTTAGATTGGCAAAATCTTAATAAAATTGACCGCACTTATTTTGCCAAAATCACATAGGTTGTTAGATTTAGGTTATAACGTTGTTAAGCTGTCATGTGATAGCGATCACATAAATGGTAAAAGAAGTGATAAAAGGTTGCATATACTATTCATTTTTTTCATTATAGGAATCCGAAGAGCGAAAAGATAAGGGGATATATTTTCACTACATTTTAACGCGACATAACATATTGAGGGGGAAAATAAGTTATGGCAAAAAAAGGCTATTTTTTGACCGCACTTGGCATCGCCGCGGTTGGCGCATTAGCGGTATTGGGAACGCAGTATGTGATGAAAGAAACCAGCAGCACCGAATTTTGCGTCAGTTGTCATTCCATGAGCTATCCGCAAGAGGAATGGGCAGGAAGTGTGCATTTCTCTAATCGCAAAGGTATTCGTGCTGAATGTGCCGATTGTCATGTGCCACATGAGGGCTTGGATTATGTCAAAGCTAAAGTCGTGGCGCTAAAAGATGTGTGGTACGAATGGCAAGGCAAATTGAAAACCCAAGAAGATTTTGAAAAACATCGTGCTGAAATGGCGAAAACCGTTTGGCAACAGATGAAAGATACCGATTCTGCTACCTGTAAAACCTGTCATACTATGGAAGCCATGGTGCTTTCCGAGCAAAGTGAATCAGCCCAGAAAATGCATAAATTAGCGCAAGAAACCAATCAAACTTGTATTGATTGCCATAAGGGTTTAGTGCATTTTTTGCCGGAAAATGACGTGGATAATGCGGCGGCAACTACGGAATTAGCAAAACATGGCGGTGAATTTGCCGAGGCGGATAATATATTATATGCCTTGGCAATGACGCCGGCACAATTGGTAGCGGGCGGTGATATTCGTTTAATGCCTTTTGCGGAATTGACTGCGTGGAAAGTAGAAGGCGAGGAGATTGTGGCGCAATTACATGGCTGGCAGCAAGTTGGTGCGGAAAGTGTGGTGTATAGCCAATTAGGTCAACGAATTATGTTGGCATTGGTGGAAGATAATGCGAAAGCACAAGTGAAGATCGAGAAAACAGTACATGATGATGTGACCGCTTCCGATTGGAACGAGGTGAGTTTGGCGGTGAAAGTCAACAAAAAAGCCTTAACCTCGAACTTAGCCGCGTTGGATCAATTTGGGCATAATTTAAATGAAACTCATTGTAGCGGTTGCCATGCAGCAATTGGTGCCGGTCATTATACGGCGAATCAATGGATTGGTGTGGTGAATTCGATGAAAGATCGTACTTCAATGTCAGCGGATGATGTAAGAGCGGTCACTATCTATTTGCAACGTAATGCAAAAGATATGCAAGGTGCAGCGCATTAACGCACCTATTTAGCTGACTCCGAGCTTGTGCGCCTAAGTTGTCGTTTAAAGTAGGCAATATGGCAGCAATGCCAGTAAAAGTGCGGTGATTTTTTTCCGTGTTTTTACTCAATGGATAAGTTGAGAAATCGGTTATCCACTCATCTTTAGAAAGGTGTCAAATTTTAACTTTGTAACAAAGCGAGGTTTAAAATGAAAAAACACGAGAAAATTAGTGCAACACGCAGAAATTTTCTAAAAAATTCTTCTCTGGGGATTGCCGGTGCGTCATTGATGGGCGGTACAACGGGCGTAGTTGGATCTTTGGTTGCGCCGAAAGCAAAGGCGGCGGAAGCCAAAACCGTCTTTACAGCTGCACACTGGGGACCACTTGGTTTGGTGGTGGAAGACGGTAAAGTCGTGAAATCCGGTCCGGCGATTGAACCGGCGATTGTCAATGAATTACAAACCGTTACGCAAGAATTGGTGCATGGCGAAAGTCGGGTCAAATATCCTATGGTGCGTAAAGGTTATTTAGAAGGCAACAAAGATACGACATTGCGTGGGCGAGATGAGTGGGTTCGGGTTTCTTGGGAAAAAGCCTTGTCATTGGTAGATGCTGAATTAAAACGGATCCGCGCGGAGCAAGGTCCGGAAGGAATTTTTGCCGGTTCTTACGGTTGGCGCAGCTCCGGTGTATTGCACGCCAGTCGTGTGTTATTACATCGTTATCTTAACGCTACCGGTGGATTTGTCGGCACCAAAGGCGACTATTCTACCGGTGCGGCGCAGGTCATTATGCCACACGTGTTGGGAACCATTGAGGTTTATGAGCAGCAAACCAGCTGGGATGTGGTTTTAGAAAGTTCCGATATTGTGGTACTTTGGTCAGCAAATCCAATTACAACCTTGCGTATTGCTTGGACATCGACCGATCAAGAAGGCTTGGCATATTTCAAAAAATTAAAAGAAAGTGGCAAACGTATTATTTGTATCGATCCGGTGCGGAGTGAAAGTTGTGAATATTTGGGGGCAGAATGGCTGCCAATTCATACTGCAACCGACGTGCCTTTAATGTTGGGGATTGCGCATACCTTGGTCGCTACGGATAAACATGATAAAGCCTTTTTACAAAAATACACCACCGGTTATGACAAATTTGAAGAATATTTGTTAGGTAAAATTGATGGTCAAGTAAAAGATGCGGAATGGGCAAGTAAAATTTGTGGCTTACCAGCTGATGTAATCAAACAATTAGCCGCAGATTTTTCAACCAAACGGACTATGTTGATGGGCGGTTGGGGAATGCAGCGTCAACGTCATGGTGAACAAGCGCATTGGATGATGGTCACGCTAGCTTCCATGCTTGGACAAATCGGTTTACCGGGCGGTGGCTTCGGTTTTAGTTATCATTATTCCAATGGTGGGGTTGCGACTGCAACAGGCGGTACGATTAGTGCTATTTCTGCGACCTTGGGTGATAACAGTTCTAATACAGGACAATCTTGGCTATTAAAATCCTCTAAATATAGCTTTCCAGTTGCTTTAATTGCAGATGCCTTACTCAATCCGGGTAAAACGGTGCAGTACAATGGAGAAGAGTTAACCTATTCTGACATTAAATTTATTTACTGGGCGGGCGGAAATCCATTTGTTCATCATCAAGATACTAACCGTTTGGTGAAAGCATGGCAAAAACCGGATACAGTGGTGGTAAATGAAATTTTCTGGACACCAACTGCACGTATGGCGGATATTGTATTGCCGGTGACGACCAGTTACGAACGTAACGACTTGACCATGTCAGGCGATTATTCCATGATGAATATCTTCCCGATGAAAAAAGCGGTCGAGCCGCAATTTGAAGCGAAAAGTGATTATGAAATTTTCACTGAATTAGCCAAACTTGCTGGCGTGGAAGAACGCTTTACGGAAAATAAATCGGAAATGGATTGGCTGAAAAGCTTCTACCAAAGTGCCTTCGACAGCGCGCGTAAAAATCGGGTGATCATGCCGAAATTTGAAACGTTCTGGGAAGAAAATAAACCAATTACCTTTAAAGCCAGCGATAAAGCGAAAAAATGGGTACGTTACGAAGAATTCCGCAACGATCCGTTGCTTAATCCATTAGGTACACCATCGGGTAAAATCGAAATTTACTCCGATGTGATCGCTAAAATGAATTATGATGATTGCAAAGGTTATCCGAGCTGGATGGAACCGGAAGAATTTGCCGGCAGTGTAACGGAAGAAGCACCGTTGGCGTTGGTTACGCCGCACCCGTATTACCGTTTACACAGTCAACTAAACAATACTTCATTGCGTGAAAAATATGCCGTGAAAGATCGTGAACCGGTGTTGATCCATAAAGATGATGCCGCAGCACGTGGCATTGTGGATGGCGACATTGTGCGCATTTTCAACAAACGTGGACAAGTATTGGCGGGTGCCGTAGTAACAGAGGGGATCATCAAAGGGACTGTCGCCTTGCATGAGGGGGCATGGTACGATCCGTTGGATCTTGGACAAAGTGAACAACCTTTGTGTAAAAACGGTTGTGCTAACGTGTTAACCATGGATAAAGGTACCTCCAAACTGGCGCAAGGCAACTCCTCGCATACCAGTATTGTACAGGTGGAAAAATATAACGGAGACGCTGCAGCGGTAACCGTATTTACCCATCCGAAATTTATCGAAAGTTAACCGCACTTTTGATGTCCGATGGTCAAAATCCCGATCGTAGGATCGGGATTTTTTTCGATAGTTAAAGTGCGGTGCTTTTTTGTTGCATTTTGTGTAATTTAAGTAGATTTTCTTCCGGTTTCGGCATTTGTAGGTAAAAACCTTGATCTTGTAAATGGGCGAGTACCTCTTGGTTATCCGCTTGAATTAAAGATTTATTGCCTTTTAAATTAAACAACATCACGAAAATCGGCGTACCGAAAAGGGATTTGAGTTCGGGCGGGACTTTGTCAAAAAAATCCCGTTTTTCCACATATAAATACATTCCTTCTTTCTTTTTACTTTTATAAATTGCACATAACATGGGTTCATTCTCTTTGATTTGTAAAAAATTATTGCTGATTTTACCGCAATTCTTTATTATCAAACCACAACATTTTGTTTTGGGAATTTATTATGGCACAAGATATTGTCGAATTACGCACCGGTCAATTTTCTTCGGTATTTCTGATGCTTAACAGCTCAAGTTTAACGGTGATTAAACGGGCATTAGTTAAAAAAGTCAAAAAGTCACCGTCGTTTTTTCAAAATATTGCTGTGATTTTGCAATTTAATCCGATGTTGGAAAAAATCAATTTAAGCGAGTTAAACTCGTTATTGGCGGAATTTAATATTCATGTAATCGGTGTGACGGATTGGCAAAATGCATTACAAAAAGAATTGATTCTTACTGCCGGTTTAGCTTTGTTGGGAAAAAGTGATGAAATTTCGGATATTTTGCCGGAACCGCGTTATTTGCCGACGAAAGTGATTGAACAAAATGTAGAACCTAATCAAGTGATTTATGCCAAAAACAGCGATTTGATTATTCATGGTAACGTGGAAAAAGGTGCAGAAGTGGCGGCAGATGGGAATGTGCATATTTATGGAAAATTACGTGGTCGGGCGATGGCGGGTGTGAATACCAATACGGGATCGATTTACGCTCAACACTTGGATGCGGAATTTGTGGCGGTGAATAGTCGGTTTTTAAATCGAGATAAAATTCCGTTAGAATTTATGCAAAGAGCCGTGCGAATTTTTGCGGAAAAAGAGAAACTTACGTTTCGTATTTTGGGCGAATATTAGAATAGAAAAATGAGCGAAAAAATACCGCACTTTCATGCCGAAAAGTGCGGTCATTTTTTATGTAATTTTATAATACGTTAACGATACTTTCACATAAGTAACGAATATTATCTTCAGTGATACCTGCAACGTTGATCCGTCCGGAACGTACCGCATAAATCGCAAATTCTTCTTTTAAGCGATCCACTTGGGCCGCAGAAAGTCCGCTGAATGAGAACATCCCGTTTTGCTCAATAATAAAGCTGAAATCTTGTTTGGCACCGGCTTCTTTCAATAATTGAACGAAAAGATGACGCATTTTTTTGATGCGTTCGCGCATTTCAGTTAATTCTGCATCCCATTCACTGCGCAATTGTTCATCACCTAATACTAAGGCAACAGTGGATGCCCCGTGTGATGCTGGGTTTGAGTAAAGGGTACGCACGATAGTTTTGACTTGAGTTAACGCTGTAGCGGCAATTTGTTCATTTTCAGCCACTAAAGTGAACGCGCCGACACGTTCGTTATATAAACCAAAGTTTTTAGAGAAGGAGCTTGCAACGAGTAATTCTTTGTGGTTAGCTGCAAAGGTACGTAAACCAAGAGCATCCTCTTCTAATCCGTTGGCTAAACCTTGATATGCAAAGTCAAATAGCGGCAACCAGCCATTTTTAACAGACATTTCCGCTAATTTTTGCCATTGTTCTGGGGTTGGATCGATACCGGTCGGGTTATGGCAGCAACCATGTAATAAAACCACATCACCTTCACCTGCATTGCTAAGATCGGCAATTAAATTATCCCAGTCCAAGGCTTTGCGCTCAGCATCATAATAGCGATATTCACGGATGGTCATACCGACTGCGTTAAAAATAGCATTGTGATTTGGCCAAGTTGGGTTACTGATCCACACATTTTGTGCTTTGGTTTGACGCTTGATAAACTCCGCGGCGATACGTAATGCACCGGTTCCGCCTAAACTTTGTACGGTTTTTGCACGACCTTGTGTTACTACATCTGAATTTGCACCGAACAATAATGCCTTAGTTTTGGCATTAAATTCCGCTACGCCATCGATCGACAAATAATTTTTGGTTGTTTCTACGTCAAAAAGGCGTTGTTCCGCTTTTTTAACCGCTTTCATAATTGGCGTTGTGCCTTTCGCATCTTTATATACGCCGATACCTAAATTGATTTTTTTGTCACGTGTTTCTGCTTTAAAGGCTTCACCTAATCCAAGAATTGGGTCAGCCGGTGCGGCATTGATATTTTCAAACATAGTTGTGATCCTTATTTTGTTGTATTTGAACTTCTCTTTTTATACTCATAAAGCCTTAGGGATGCAAGCCTTTATTTAAGTAAATCAAGAGTTTTTTATAAATCATTTAAATTTTAAATATGTAAATTATATTATTTCAAATTCTCTAGCGCCCATTCTACGCCAGATTGATAATCTTCCGGCAAAAATTGGCGCAGTTGGGTAAGACTTTGTGCTATCACGGTTTTATCCGAATGGGAGAGATTAATGTGTCCAACTTTGCGCCCTGGACGCACTTCTTTGCCATACCAATGTAATTGGCTAAAAGGAATATTGAGCCATTGTGGATGGTGGTGCGTACCAATTAAATTAACCATCACACTTGGCGCGTTAATAGAAAGTGTTGGCGTTGGGAGATCCAGCAAGGCACGTAAATGCAATTCAAATTGGCTGATACTGCAACCTAATTGTGTCCAGTGACCGCTGTTATGTACGCGTGGTGCTAATTCATTAATTAATAATTGATCGCCAACCACAAAACATTCCATCGCCATGACACCGACATAATTTAACTTATGCATAATTTTGCTTAACATGGCTTCAGTGTGTTGTTGCAATTGGGCTTGTGCTGGGAAAGTGGGATCAATTACGCTATAGCGTAAAATACCGGCTTGCTGTAAATTGCGCGTAACTGGGTAGAAACGGGTTTCCCCATTACGAAATCTGGCGCCAACCAGCGAGACTTCGTAATCAAATGGAATAAATTTTTCGACAATCACTTCATTGAGTAGATCCTCTGTGATGATACAAGCATTTTCTTGATTAATAATCCACTGACCGCGCCCGTCGTAGCCACCGGTACGACGTTTCACGACAACTTTTTCACCGATTTGCTGGAAAATTTCTGACCATTGTTGGGAACTTTTTAATAGACACCAAGGTGAAGTGGATAATTGTAATTCATCAAGTAAGGATTTTTGAGATAAACGATCGGCTAATAAACCAAAGACATTTTTATTCACGAAATTCGGATGGGTTTCTAACATAGCAGTGAGCGGCGTTTTTTCCCAGCGTTCGATTTCGGCGGTAATCAGGCTGTCTGCGGGTAAATCAATACAGGGGGCATCAAAAGCGAGCGGGTGAACTGCAATATCCAAAGGCGCACCGGCATAACGTAACATACGTCCTAATTGACCATTACCGAGAATATAAACTGGGGGATATAAAGCACTGGTTTGCATTTTTAATCCTTACGATAAAATAGCTAAAGGGAATTGGGAAATCTTTTTGTCAAAAAAGCACCGACCAAGATATAGGCGAAATTATACTAAATTGTAGGCGAAGTGCGGTGCTTTTTTTACAACTTTTTTACATGATATCTTCTTCGCTGGATTTTAAAAGTCGAGCGATGGCGTTGCGATAGGAAATTTCGAGACTTTCGCAACTGGTTGCAATCACACCTTGATCGATTAAGTAACCATCAGTGACATCATACATCCAACCGTGTAACGATAATTTTTTACCGTTTTTCCAAGCAGAGGTGATGATAGATGAACGTCCTAAGTTATAAACTTGTTCGGCAACATTAAGTTTAGTCAGCATATCGGCGCGTTTTTCTGCCGGTAAATTACCTAATAAATGGCTATGTTTAAACCAAATATCGCGTAAATGTAATAACCAATTGTTGATTAACCCGAGATCTTGATTTGCCATTGCTGCTTTGATCCCGCCGCAATTGGTATGTCCACAAATGATAATATGCTCAATATTTAATACGTCAACCGCATATTGAACCACGGATAAACAGTTTAAATCGGTGTGAATAACTTGGTTTGCCACGTTGCGATGTACAAATAATTCGCCTGGACCGAGGTTGGTTAATTTTTCTGCCGGAACACGACTGTCGGAACAACCGATCCATAAATAACTTGGGGTTTGATGATCGGCTAACTCGCGAAAATAATCCGAGTTTTCTTCTTTCATACGTGTTGCCCAACTGTAATTGTTGGCAAAAAGTTGTTCGATTTTTTTCATTACTGCTAAACTCCTGTATTATCGAAGATGTAAGTATAGCGCAGAATGAAGAAGGGGTAAAAGCAAAACTACTCCAATCAGTACGGGGAAAATACGCCGATATCAACCAAGGATGAGCATATTTTCCCCAAAAGGACTTTTAGCGCGTTGCCGCTTTCATGGCTTGTACAAATTGCGCTAATTCGGCAAGACAATTGGCGTGATTATCTAAGTTTTTCTCGATAATTTTCACTGTTGCCGATCCAGAAATTGCGCCAGCTGCACCTAAGGAAATAGCCTCTTTGACTTGCTGTGGTGTGGCAATTCCGAAACCTTGTAAAATCGGTGCTGAATGATGGGTTTTTAATTGCTCGATCAAGTTGTCCAAGTTGGCGGAATGCTGTTGATTTTCTGCACTGGTGACACCGGCGCGTGAGACTAAATAGGTATAGCCTTGCGTATGTTTGGCTACCCCTTGTACAGTATGCGCATCTGCATTCGGTGGGCAAATAAAGACCGGCTGAATTCCATGTTTTTGCGCGGCTTGAATATAAGGTTCGGCGGCAAGCAGCGGAATATCGGCAATTAAGACTGCATCCACGCCTACGTCAGCACAGCGTTGATAAAATTTATCCAAGGTTTGTGCATAAACCAAATTGGCACAAAGCAATAAGCTAATTGGAATTTGTGGATATTTTGACCGCACTTTTTGTAGCAATTGGAAACTTTCTTCCGTGCTACAACCTGCTTGTAAGGCCCGATTGTTGGCAGCTTGGATCACCGGTCCATCAAGTAATGGATCGGAAAACGGAAAGCCTAATTCTAAGGCATCGGCGCCATTTTCTACCAAGGTACAAATAATCTCAAAAGAACGATCAAAGCTCGGATCACCAAGGGTGACGAAGGGGACAAACCCGCCTTGTTTTTTGGCGGCAAGTTGTGCAAATAAATCAGCAAAACGTGTGGTTTGGTAAGACATTAGATTTTCCCCCTTGCAGTTAATAGTTTATCTACGGTGAAAATATCTTTATCTCCCCGACCGGATAAATTGACAACGAGTAACTGTTCTTTGTCCGGATTTTGTTTAATTAATTTCAAGGCGTGCGCTAACGCGTGCGAACTTTCCAGTGCTGGAATGATGCCTTCATGTTGCGCTAAGGCTTGGAACGCATCCAGCGCTTCATCATCGGTGATGCTTTCATATTCGGCACGTCCGATAGAATGTAAATAGGCGTGTTGTGGACCGACGGAAGGGAAGTCGAGTCCTGCGGAAACGCTGTAAGATTCTTCAATTTGACCATCTTCCGTTTGCATAATCGGCGATTTCATGCCGAAATAAATACCCACTTTGCCATGACGCAATGGGGCGCCATGTTCTCCGGTTTCAATGCCTTTTCCGGCAGGTTCAATGCCGATCAAGCGTACGGATTTTTCCTCGATAAAATCTGCAAACATCCCGATAGCATTCGAGCCACCACCAACTGCCGCAATCACCGCATCTGGCAAGCGACCTTCTTTTTCCAAAATTTGACGTTTGGTTTCTTCACCGATCATTTTCTGGAATTCACGCACAATGGTTGGGAACGGATGTGGACCTGCGGCAGTACCCAGTAAATAGTGGGTATTTTCATAGTTTGCTGACCAATCGCGCATGGCTTCACAACAAGCATCTTTTAATGAGCAAGATCCTTTTTCCACCGACACGACTTCAGCGCCCATCAAGCGCATACGAAATACATTTGGCGATTGGCGTTCAACATCTTTGGCGCCCATATAAATTTTGCAAGGCATATCCAACATGGCACAAGCCAACGCCGTCGCCACGCCATGTTGTCCAGCACCGGTTTCTGCGATAATACGGGTTTTGCCCATGCGTTTGGCAAGTAAAATTTGCCCTAATACTTGGTTGGTTTTATGCGCACCGCCATGCAATAAATCTTCACGTTTTAAATATAATTTCGTTTTAGTACCTTTAGTCAAATTGCGACACAAGGTTAATGCGGTCGGGCGTCCGGCGTAGTTTTTTAATAAATCTTGAAATTCTTGTTGGAATTGCGGATCTTGTTGTGCTTCTACGAACGCTTTTTCCAGTTCTTGCAAGACTGGAACCAGAATTTCTGGAACGTACATACCGCCAAATTCCCCAAAATAAGGGTTTAAAATCGTCTCTGACATAAGTCTTCTCCGTTGTATTTTATATTGATGTTATACTACTACACTAGTACATAAATGTGTAGTGTTTTTTTAGAAATTTTTATGATTTTTATGTTCGGCTTAAAAAGGCAAAGAAAAAGGCGAAAATCCCTTCGCCTTAATCATTTTTAAATAGAGTTGAAAAAATAACCGCTCAACTTTTCGTTATTTATCTAAAATTTGCTGAAAAGTTTGCGCCAGTTTAACGGTATCTTTAATTCCCGCTGCGCTTTCCACACCAGAATTTAAATCAATCCCTAGACATTGTTGTTCAAGGGCTAATCCAATATTTTGTGGATTAATGCCGCCGGCTAACATGATGCTATCTTTGTATTGTGCCGGAATTTTCGACCAATCAAAGGTCACACCGGTACCGCCTTGTTGATTACCGATTTTACTGTCTAACACATAGCGATCCACTGCCGAAATCGGCTGAAAATCCACCGCACTTTGCGAGACATCAATGGATATGGCTTGCCAAATTTGGCAATTTGACGGTAGATCTTGACGAAGTGCGGTAATAAATTCGGCAGTTTCTGTGCCATGTAATTGTACAGCAAATAGCGCCAATTGTTTGGCAAGTTTGACGATCAGATCCTTATCTTGATTTTGAAACACGCCGACAAAACGCAGTGGTGCTTGAGTGATCAATTCTTGTGCTTGGCGTAAGGACACACAACGCGGCGATTTTTCGGCAAAAATCAAGCCACCATAAAGTGCGCCTTGTGCATAGACTGCCTGCACATCTTGCGGACGGGTTAAACCACACACTTTGTTTTCGCCGAAAATCACGGATCGTACTGCATTATTTAAATCCGCACTTCCCATTAAGCTGCTGCCGATCAAAAATCCGTTAACATAGGATTTAAGTTGTTGTACTTGCTTGTGGGTATAAATACCGGATTCACTGATAATGATACGATCAGCAGGAATTTGGCGAGCAAGAGGTGGCGTTCTGCCAAGATCAACCGATAAATCGTGCAGATCGCGATTATTAATGCCGATCACTTTAGCCCCCAACGCAATGGCGCGTTCCAATTCTTGCTGATTTGATGTTTCGGTTAATATCCCCATGCCAAGTTCATGAGCAAGGGTTGAGAGCGTACGATAAGTCTCATCGTCCACCACAGATAACATCAGCAAAATGGCGTCCGCTTGATGATAACGAGCCAAATAGACTTGATATTCACTGATCATAAAATCTTTGCATAAGACCGGTTGATGAACGATATCGCGCACTTGTTTAATAAAAGTAAAATCCCCTTGGAAATATTTTTCATCGGTTAATACGGAAATCGCGCCGGCGTAATGACGATATACATTGGCGATTTCTGTCAAATTGAATTCTTGACGAATTAGTCCCTTTGAAGGGGAGGCTTTTTTACATTCTAAAATAAATACCGGGCGCTGATGGGTACCTTGCGCTAAGGCTTCATAAAAAGTGCGGTCGGATTTTGTAATCTTTTGTTGAAATTGTTCAAGCGGAAATGTTGCCTGTTTTTGTTTTACCCATTCGATTTTATCCAACACAATTTGCTGCAAAATCGTCGGTTTGTTTGCAAGATTTAATTCGATCATGTTTGTTTCTCTTATTTATCTAACCAGGCTTGATAGCTTGGCAAAGATTTAATTCGCTGAAAATAAGCGAGATTTTCCGGATCAAGATAGCGTTGTAAGCCATAAGTTTCAATTCTGCCAACGACCGGCGCGAAAAAAGCATCCACAGCAGTAAATTGTGAACCGGCTAAATAGTTGCCTTGAAAAAGGGTTAAACCTTCTTTCCATAATTGGTTTAGGCGCTGGAGTTCTTTGACTAATTCTTCCGGTATAGCTGCAAGCGGAGTATTGTTTTTAGGCGCAAAGGAACAAATTTCGCGCAATGCGGGAAATCCCGAGTGCATTTCAGCACAAGCGCTGCGAGACCATGCGCGAGCGATTTTATTCTCCGCCCAAACTTGTGGGTAATCTTCGGCGATATATTCGATAATCGCAAGGCTATCCCAAATTTTTTGCTCATCTTGTTGTAACACCGGTACTTTAGCAGTTGGCGAATGTTGCGCTAATTGGCGATGTAATTCGGCTTTATCCTCAAAAGGTAGTTGTCGTTCGACAAAAGGAATATCCAAAGTTTTCAACAAGATCCAAGGTCGAAATGACCAAGAGGAATAGGGCGCATAAAAATATAATTGGTACATTTTCATTCCTAATATTGCGTAAATTTTTGTAGTAAGTCAAATGCCTTGCCGGAACGAAGCACGTCCAAGGCGCGTTCTGAATTTTCTTTTAGGTTATCATGACCAAATAATTTTAACAGCATAGCGGTATTCATGGCGACCGCTTGATTATGTGCATCTTTACCTTTGCCTTGCAAAAGAGCGGTCAAAATTTTGGCATTTTCTGCAGGTTCGCCACCACGTAAACTTTCCAATGGTTGTTCTTTAAAACCGAAATCTTGTGGGGTGACACGATAATATTCAATATTTTTACCGCGAATTTCTGCCACTTCAGTGCTACCGTGAATGGCGACTTCATCCAGACCGGAACCATGTACCACGATAGTATGTTCATGATTTAATTGAGCTATAGTTTCCGCGTAGGTTTTTAATAACGGGAGAGAGTAAACGCCGAGGGATTGACGTTGGGCATGCGCTGGGTTGATTAATGGTCCTAAAATATTAAAGATAGTACGCGTTTTAAGGGCTTGTCGTACAGGTACCGCGTGTTTAAATCCCGGGTGGTAATGTGGCGCGAACAGAAAACAGAAATTGATTTCATCTAAGGCTTTGCGCGCTTGGGCGGGATCCATGGTGATGTTGATTCCTAAAGTGGTTAATAAATCGCTGGCACCAGTTTTACTGGAAACACTGCGATTACCGTGTTTGGCGACTTTGACTCCACAAGCAGCGCCGACAAAGGCGGAGGCTGTGGAAATATTAATCGTATTGGCGCCGTCACCGCCAGTTCCAACAATGTCAGCAAAAGCGTAATCTGGTGTTGGGAAAGGTTGTGCTGCATCTAATAAGGCGGAGACTGCACCGCTAATTTCTTCCGGTGTTTCACCGCGCATTTTTAGTGCAATTAATACCCCGGACAGTTGTTCGTTGGATAATTTTCCTTGAATAATATCGCCAAATAAGACCGCACTTTCTGCGTTGGTCAGTTGTTCTTTGTCAAAAATACGATTGATGATGTGTTCAGTTTGCATATGTTATCCTTAAATTCTGGTTAATTTATTAAAATTCCGAGTGAAATTACGCTTGTTTTTGTAATAACCAATCAATACTTTGCTCCAATAATTGTGATCCTTGCACCGTGAGAATACTTTCGGGGTGAAATTGGAAACTGCAAATCGGCAAAGTGCGGTGGCGAATTGCCATAATAATATTGTTGTATTGTGCGTTGACGATAAATTCCGGCGGTAAATCCACGCCCATCAACGAGTGATAGCGCGCCACAGGCATTGGATTGGCTAAATTGGCAAACATGGCTTGCTCATCATGTTGAATATTAGAGACTTTTCCATGTAATACTTCGCCGGCGTGTACGACTTTACCACCAAAAGCTTCGATAATAGCTTGATGCCCCAAGCAAATACCTAAAATGGCGATTTTGCCTTTTAAACGCTGGATGAGCGGCAATAAATTACCTGCTTGAGCCGGCGTTCCCGGTCCGGGAGAGAGGGCTAATAAGGTATTTGGTTGCGCCAATGCGGCTTGTTCCAACATTTCCAAATCGCAGTCATTACGGTAAATTTGTACTTGATGCCCGAGTGTGCGAAATTGATCGACTAAGTTGTAAGTAAACGAGTCAAAATTATCTAAAAATAAAATTGTTGCCATGATGTACTCCTTACGACTGAGCTTGGCGGTTAGTTTGGATGATGGCATTGATGACCGCACGAGCTTTGTGGCGGGTTTCGTCAGCCTCCATTTGCGGGTCAGAGTCCAATACTTCGCCACAACCGGCTTGAATATGCGCCACACCATTTTGTACAAAAGCAGAGCGGATTACGATACAAGTATCGAAATTTCCGTCGGAGCCTAAATAGCCGACAGCACCGCCATAACTGTGGCGTTTTTGTTGCTCAAATTGATAAATCAATTGCATAGCTTTAATTTTAGGCGCACCAGTTAGGGTTCCCATGTTCATGCAGGCTTGGTAGGCGTGCAATGCGTCCAGTTCAGGACGTAACGTGCCGACAACGCGGGAAACGAGGTGCATAATGTGGGAATAGCGATCAATTTGCATTAATTCTTTTACTTGGCGGGTACCGCTTTGGCAGACTCGAGCAACATCGTTGCGTGCTAAGTCCACGAGCATCAAATGTTCGGCTAATTCTTTTTTGTCCAAGCGCAATTCAAGTTCAAGACGAGCATCCAAATCAGGATCGATATTGCCTTGTTTGTCAAATCCGCGCGGGCGAGAGCCGGCAATCGGGTAAATTTCCAATTGTCGGTTTGAGGCACAATATTTCAATGCGCTTTCCGGTGATGCACCAAATAAGGTGAATTCCTCATCTTGCATAAAGAACATATAAGGACTTGGGTTGTTGTGTTTTAGTTGTCGATAGGTTGCCAAGGTATTTGGACAAGCTAAGGAAAAACGCCGGGATGGGACAATTTGGAAAACATCACCAACGTTAATGTGGTGCTTTAAGGCACGAATAATGTCTTTGAATTTATCGTCTTCAAGATTGGTACTGACTTCGGTCGAGGCAGCTTTAATCTGTAAGTGCGGTTCAATTTTTTGTAATTTTTCACAAATTTTGACCGCACTTTGGGTTAATTCGGTTTGTGAGTTTGCGTTAAAACAGAAGGTATGCAACGTTGATTGTTTGGCTTGGTGATCGATAATCAATAAGTTTTCTGCCAAATAAAATACATAATCAGGGCAGCTTAACCCGTCTTGTTTTAATTCAATATTTTCCATTGGGATAAAATTGGCAACTAAATCATAGGCAAATAATCCACCGAGGAAAACGGGCGTGCTGCTGTGTTGATATAATGAGGTGATGCAGCGTAATCCATCAAAAATGGTTGCCGCTTGTAATTTGCTGTCTTCATCAAGATTTTGTTGTGGCGCAGAGAATTCAACTACGAGTTGATTTTCTGTACGTTTGGTTAATTGGCTAATTGCGCTCAATTGTTCTTGAATAAGCGGCAATATGGCAACGCCATTAGCGGTTAAGGCATCAAAGGTGACAGTTTGTGCCAAGCAAGAGATTTTGAGGGCGGCGTTGATGAGTAATAAACTTTTTAAGCTGTTTTTACTGTGGATCTCGGCAGATTCCAATAACAATGTATTTTTTTGCGCTTGGCAAATAGTTGCAAAAATAGCCGTCGGATCATTATGGTAAGGGACGGACTGCGTTTCGGTTCGGATAAAAGCGGGCGACATAATAAAATCCTTGTATAAAAATCATTTTGTACTATTAAACTAGTGCAAGATTGTTTTGTCAAGTGATATATCGTCTGTTTTGTTGAAATTTTCGTCTAAAAATAGAGAAAAATAAAAAAGGACACATCTTTGTGTCCTTAGAGTGGTTTCTATAACTAACGGAGAAATAAAAATGAATTAGATGTTTTTTGCTAATTCGTCAAGTTGAGCTTTCGCATTTGCTTGTGCTTTTTCGATAGCTTCTGCGCCAAGACCAATACCTTCTGCATAAACGAATTGAACATCAGTAATACCGATGAAACCTAAGAACGTTTTTAAATAACCGGTGATTAAATCGGTTGTTTGACCTTGGTGCATACCACCAAATGAAGCGATAACGATGGCTTTAGTATTTTTTACTAAGCCTTCAGGACCATTTGCGCCATATTGGAAAGTGACGTGTGGACGTGCAATAAAGTCAATATAGCTTTTTAATTGAGTAGGAATACCGAAGTTATACATTGGTGCATTGATAACTACAGTATCTGCATTTTTTAATTCAGCCACTAATTCATCAGATAAGGCTAAAAGCGCTTTGTCTTGTTCAGTGCTTGGTTGACCACGTAGTGCATTGGCAGCAACACCGTCGAAATGTGGAAGTGGGTTAGCGGCAAGATCGCGTACTACAACATTCGCACCTTGTAATTTAGAGACAAGGTAGTCTGAAAGTTGGTTACTTTGTGAATTTCCTGCAAGAATACTTGATTTTAATACTAAAACATTACTCATTTTATATTTCCTTACTAAAGTTAAAAGGTTTTGCTTAAAAGTGCGGTCATTATAATTATCATTTTTGATGAAATAAACCACTGAATTGTAAAATGATTTTTTACTTTAGGTTAATAGAAAAAGATGTCATTATTTATTTAAAGCTGCATAACTACTTGATCAATTTCACTTTTGTTAACAAGGCATGAAATAAAAGTTATCAATCATAAGGAAAAAGACGTCTTTCATGTGAAACAAAATGTGAAGTGCATTGCACTTTTAGCGGGATCGTTTATGATAATTGCGATTAATTTTTATTTACTATAGGAAAAGAGAATGTGGTCTGATTTATTATTAGGATACGGATTGTTTATTTTGGAAATTTTAACCCTGATTTTAGTTGTTGCCGGAGTTATGTTTATGATCATTAGCCTTAAGCGTCGCCATGCGGCGCAGAGCGGTGAATTGGTCATCAAAGACTTATCGCAGGAATATAAAGATAATCGTAAAAAGTTAGCGGATTTTTATTTGTCGGAAGACGAAATAAAACAGCAAGAAAAAGTGCAGAAAAAAGAAGAAAAGCGTAAAACAAAAGCGGAGAAGGCGAAACGGAAAAAAGGCGAAAATGTTACTTCTGAGCGTAAACCGCATCTTTATGTATTAGATTTTAAAGGCGATATTTCGGCGTCAGAAACGACCGCACTTCGTGAAGAAATTAGCGCAATTATTGCGGTGGCAAAACCGGAAGATGAAGTATTGTTGCGTTTGGAAAGTCCCGGTGGTGTGGTACATGGATACGGTTTGGCAGCATCGCAATTGGCACGCTTAAAAGCGCATCACATTAAATTAACGGTCGCGGTGGATAAAGTGGCGGCGAGCGGTGGTTATATGATGGCGTGCGTGGCGGATAACATTATTGCTGCCCCTTTTGCTATTATTGGTTCGGTTGGGGTGGTCGCGCAAATTCCGAATGTTCATCGTTTGTTGAAAAAGCATGATATTGATGTGGATGTGATGACGGCGGGAGAGTATAAACGCACGATGACGGTGTTGGGGGAAAATACGGAAAAAGGTCGGGAAAAATTTCAACAAGAATTGGAAGAAACCCATCAATTATTTAAACAATTTGTGGCGCAAAATCGACCGCACTTGGATATTGAGAAAATTGCAACCGGGGAGCATTGGTTTGGACAACAGGCGTTAGCGTTGAATTTGGTGGATGAATTGCAAACCAGTGATGATGTTATTTTAGCCGCAATCCAAGACAAACTTGTGCTTGAAATAAAATATACAGTCAAAAAATCCTTGGTGCAGAAATTGGGTAAACAAGCGGAAGAAAGTGCAGATAATGTTCTATTACACTGGTTAAAAAGAGATCAACGAACATGGTGGTAAATAAATTTTAGCGCTATTGTAAAGTTATGTAATTTCTTGAATGTAAGGATTTACTTTAGGCGTGTTTCCAATTAGTATGCTTTAGCAGTGATATTGTGACGTAATTTTCAGTTATTGCATTATATTAATTACTACAAGTCACACTGAATTAATTTGACGGAATTTTGCGGGCATGAGGTTTCGTCGTTGTTTTTTTGAATAAATATCAAAGTTATCAACCCAAACAAGGTAAAACAAATGAAATTATCACATCTTTTATTATCTGCAGTTGCTGCAACTACGTTAGCAGCTTGCGGAAACTTAAGTAACGTTACAGATGAAGGCACATCTGATAATTTGGTATGGCCAAAAATTGATGAAGCACAATTTAACCATGACGGCAGCCAATTTGGTTCTTGGCCAAACTGGGATAATGTTCGCATGGTTGAACGTGGTATGAACAAAGATCAGCTTTATAATTTGCTTGGTCGTCCACATTTTGCTGAAGGTTTGTATGGTGTTCGTGAATGGGATTATGCATTTAACTATCGTGAAAATGGTGTACATAAAATTTGTCAATACAAAATTTTATTTGATAAAAATATGAACGCACAAAATTTCTATTGGTATCCAAATGGTTGTAACGGTAATTCTTCATTCAGTTTGAGTGGCGATTTCTTATTTGATTTTGATAAAGATACGTTAACAGCTAAAGGTGTGGAAGTTGTTGATAATGTTGCTGCTCAATTAAAATCTTCCGGCGCAAAAGATGTAAAAGTGGCTGGTTATACCGACCGTTTAGGTTCAGTAGAATATAACTTGGATCTTTCTCAACGTCGTGCAGAGCGCGTAAAAGCACGCTTGCTACAACAAGGTGTTAATGCAGATATTTCTGCCATCGGTTATGGTAAAGCACAACAAGTGAAAGCTTGTGATGGTGAAAGTGGTCAAGCATTACGTGATTGTTTACGTCCAAACCGTCGTGTGGAAATCAGATCGTCAGGTACTGTATTAAAACAATTTGAAAGTGGCGAAAACAAAGCAGGAACAACGGGACCGGCTCCACTGTATCAAAAATAAGATAACGAAATAAAATAAAAGCCAAATTCAAGAGAGTTTGGCTTTTTTGTTTGGGCAAAATTAAACAACTTTTTGTACTAACGCTGAAATATCCGGAGCAAAATTTTCGTTATTTGCCATTCCAACAATTTGCTCTGCACTATATTGAGAGCCATTATATACCACAACGATACTGGTATCACCCGGTTGCAAAAAGTGAGTTTCGCCAAATTCCGTATAACGTGTTGCGCCGATGCCAATGATGGCTTTTTGCGGATAATTTGCTTGTTGAAGCAATTCTGCAATATTGTTCATTGGGCCTTCATCTGGCTGATTATTCATTTTATCTACGATCCAGGTCAATAATTTTTGATGGAAATAGCTATAACCCAGCGCCGGACTATCGACACCGTAGTGATTTAGCTCACCATTGCGTTTATGGAAACAGGCAATTCGATATTGATCAATTTCACTTCCATGCTCAAAAGAAGAAAGCGGGATAAATGTATCGGCAATACCTTTAGAAGATGCGCCCCAGTTTTTCTTTTCACAAATTTTGTTTGCGCCAGGGCGTCGAATCGAACAGTCATTATAGGCGGCGAAGGCGCGTGGTAAAAGTGCGGTCACTTTTTGCCCTGAATATTGAATGTCGCAAAGTAATGCGATTTCTGGTTCAATTTGTAAGTTATCGGCGTCTTGAGGAAATGCAATGGTATTGGCAGAAATTGGATAGACAGAAAGAAATTGGTAAGGCGAATTCAATTTATCACTTGGCACATAAAAAGGAAAAATAGCTTTCGGCTGAATTTCCTCTTCTGTTTTTACATTAATAAAGTCCGCTGCCTCGCCGGCTTGCTCTAAATGTCCGGCGAAATTGCCTGCTACGCCGAAACCAATGACATTTTCAAAATTATTCATGAGTATTCCCTTTATTTTTACTGAAAAGTAACCTCACTTTAGCGTGAAATAAAAGATAACTCAATTGCTGTTTGTTTATTTTCTAAACGGTTAAAAATAAAAGTGAAAAATTTTATAAAAAAAGACTTGCAAAGAAATTTCAGATGCCTATAATACGCACCCACAACGACGCGACGTTGTAAAGCATTAAGAAAAACACCTCGCGTCGTTTTTTGTTCTTTAACAATATATCAGACAATCTGTGTGGGCACTTGTTGATTGACTTTGTTTAAAACTATTTTAAATTTTGAAGTCTTAATAGGTGCTTAACTTGAAATTCATAATGATTGAAGAGATTCAGTCATGATTTTATAGTCAGTACATATTGAGCGATTGAACTTGAATTGAAGAGTTTGATCATGGCTCAGATTGAACGCTGGCGGCAGGCTTAACACATGCAAGTCGAACGGTAACAGGGAGAAAGCTTGCTTTCTTTGCTGACGAGTGGCGGACGGGTGAGTAATGCTTGGGAATCTGGCTTATGGAGGGGGATAACGACGGGAAACTGTCGCTAATACCGCGTAGTGTCGAGAGACGAAAGACCGGGACCGCAAGGCCGGTTACCATAAGATGAGCCCAAGTGGGATTAGGTAGTTGGTGGGGTAAAGGCCTACCAAGCCTGCGATCTCTAGCTGGTCTGAGAGGATGGCCAGCCACACTGGAACTGAGACACGGTCCAGACTCCTACGGGAGGCAGCAGTGGGGAATATTGCGCAATGGGGGCAACCCTGACGCAGCCATGCCGCGTGAATGAAGAAGGCCTTCGGGTTGTAAAGTTCTTTCGGTGATGAGGAAGGCGGTTAGTTTAATAGGCTAATCGATTGACGTTAATCACAGAAGAAGCACCGGCTAACTCCGTGCCAGCAGCCGCGGTAATACGGAGGGTGCGAGCGTTAATCGGAATAACTGGGCGTAAAGGGCACGCAGGCGGTTGCTTAAGTGAGGTGTGAAATCCCCGGGCTTAACCTGGGAATTGCATTTCAGACTGGGCAGCTAGAGTATTTTAGGGAGGGGTAGAATTCCACGTGTAGCGGTGAAATGCGTAGAGATGTGGAGGAATACCGAAGGCGAAGGCAGCCCCTTGGGGAAATACTGACGCTCATGTGCGAAAGCGTGGGGAGCAAACAGGATTAGATACCCTGGTAGTCCACGCTGTAAACGCTGTCGATTTGGGGATTGGGCTTTAAGCTTGGTGCCCGTAGCTAACGTGATAAATCGACCGCCTGGGGAGTACGGCCGCAAGGTTAAAACTCAAATGAATTGACGGGGGCCCGCACAAGCGGTGGAGCATGTGGTTTAATTCGATGCAACGCGAAGAACCTTACCTACTCTTGACATCCAGAGAAGAGCGCAGAGATGTGCTTGTGCCTTCGGGAGCTCTGAGACAGGTGCTGCATGGCTGTCGTCAGCTCGTGTTGTGAAATGTTGGGTTAAGTCCCGCAACGAGCGCAACCCTTATCCTTTGTTGCCAGCACGTTATGGTGGGAACTCAAAGGAGACTGCCGGTGATAAACCGGAGGAAGGTGGGGATGACGTCAAGTCATCATGGCCCTTACGAGTAGGGCTACACACGTGCTACAATGGTGCATACAGAGAGCGACGAGACCGCGAGGTGGAGTGAATCTCAGAAAGTGCATCTAAGTCCGGATTGGAGTCTGCAACTCGACTCCATGAAGTCGGAATCGCTAGTAATCGCGAATCAGAATGTCGCGGTGAATACGTTCCCGGGCCTTGTACACACCGCCCGTCACACCATGGGAGTGGGTTGTACCAGAAGTAGATAGCTTAACCGCGAGGGGGGCGTTTACCACGGTATGATTCATGACTGGGGTGAAGTCGTAACAAGGTAACCGTAGGGGAACCTGCGGTTGGATCACCTCCTTACCTAGATAAAGCGACAGCGAGTGTTCACACAGATTGGCTGAGATATTGTAGACAAGAGAAAGACGAAGAAACATCCTTTTGGGTCTGTAGCTCAGGTGGTTAGAGCGCACCCCTGATAAGGGTGAGGTCGGTGGTTCAAGTCCACTCAGACCCACCACTCAATGAGCTTATTTTGATAAATAAGGGCAAGGTTGAGTGAGAGCGAAAGCTGAAAGGAAAATGTTGATGACTGGGGATATAGCTCAGCTGGGAGAGCGCCTGCCTTGCACGCAGGAGGTCAGCGGTTCGATCCCGCTTATCTCCACCAAATCATCATGCCTAAGTACATTGTATGAGCAAGCCTTGATGAGGTAGTAAAGTTTATTGATATGTATTTAGTCATGATGATTTGCCGAAAGGCAATTGTCTGTTGTTCTTTAAAAAATTGGAAACAAGCTGAAAACTGAGAGATTTTCTGTAGGGGTGATTAAGAATCATCCCCAAGTAGAAAGTCTGAGTAGTTCGAAAGAAAATCTTAACTGAGAAAAGGCAGTTAAGTGTTTAGTTGTAGAGATGATACCCTTAGACATAAAATGTTTGAGGTTGTATGGTTAAGTGACTAAGCGTACACGGTGGATGCCTAGGCAATCAGAGGCGAAGAAGGACGTGCTAATCTGCGAAAAGCTTGGATGAGTTGATAAGAGGCGAATAATCCAAGATATCCGAATGGGGAAACCCGATGGATGAAGAATCCATCATTCTTAAATGAATACATAGTTTAAGAAAGCGAACCGGGAGAACTGAAACATCTAAGTACCCCGAGGAAAAGAAATCAACCGAGATTTTGTGAGTAGCGGCGAGCGAAAGCGAAAGAGCCTGTTAGTGATAGCGGCAAAGACAGAAGAATTGGCTGGGAAGCCAAGCGAGACAGGGTGATAGCCCCGTATTCGAAGTTTATGTTGTGGTACTGAGCTAACGAGAAGTAGGGCGGGACACGAGAAATCCTGTTTGAAGAAGGGGGGACCATCCTCCAAGGCTAAATACTCCTGATTGACCGATAGTGAACCAGTACTGTGAAGGAAAGGCGAAAAGAACCGGGGTGACCGGAGTGAAATAGAACCTGAAACCGTGTACGTACAAGCAGTGGGAGCCAACTTGTTTGGTGACTGCGTACCTTTTGTATAATGGGTCAGCGACTTATATTTTGTAGCGAGGTTAACTGAATAAGGGAGCCGAAGGGAAACCGAGTCTTAACTGGGCGTTGAGTTGCAAGGTATAGACCCGAAACCCGGTGATCTAGCCATGGGCAGGTTGAAGGTTGGGTAACACTAACTGGAGGACCGAACCGACTAATGTTGAAAAATTAGCGGATGACTTGTGGCTGGGGGTGAAAGGCCAATCAAACCGGGAGATAGCTGGTTCTCCCCGAAATCTATTTAGGTAGAGCCTTGAGCGGACACCTTCGGGGGTAGAGCACTGTTTCGGCTAGGGGGCCATCCCGGCTTACCAACCCGATGCAAACTGCGAATACCGAAGAGTGATACTCAGGAGACACACGGCGGGTGCTAACGTCCGTCGTGGAGAGGGAAACAACCCAGACCGCCAGCTAAGGTCCCAAAGTCTATATTAAGTGGGAAACGAAGTGGGAAGGCTTAGACAGCTAGGATGTTGGCTTAGAAGCAGCCATCATTTAAAGAAAGCGTAATAGCTCACTAGTCGAGTCGGCCTGCGCGGAAGATGTAACGGGGCTAAAATATAGCACCGAAGCTGCGGCATCAATGGAAACATTGTTGGGTAGGGGAGCGTTGTGTAAGCGGAAGAAGGTGAATTGAGAGGTTTGCTGGACGTATCACAAGTGCGAATGCTGACATAAGTAACGATAAAACGAGTGAAAAACTCGTTCGCCGGAAGACCAAGGGTTCCTGTCCAACGTTAATCGGGGCAGGGTGAGTCGGCCCCTAAGGCGAGGCTGAAAAGCGTAGTCGATGGGAAACGGGTTAATATTCCCGTACTTGGATAAACTGCGATGTGGGGACGGAGAAGGTTAGGTTAGCAGACTGTTGGATGTCTGTTTAAGTTGGTAGGTGGGGAGCTTAGGCAAATCCGGGCTTCTATTAACACTGAGAGATGATGACGAGGCTCTAAGGAGCTGAAGTAACTGATACCACGCTTCCAGGAAAAGCCACTAAGCTTCAGGTTTATCTAAACCGTACTGAAAACCGACACAGGTGGTCAGGTAGAGAATACTCAGGCGCTTGAGAGAACTCGGGTGAAGGAACTAGGCAAAATAGCACCGTAACTTCGGGAGAAGGTGCGCTGGAGTAGGTTGTAGGGATTAACTCCTGAAGGCTGAACCAGTCGAAGATACCAGCTGGCTGCAACTGTTTATTAAAAACACAGCACTCTGCAAACACGAAAGTGGAAGTATAGGGTGTGATGCCTGCCCGGTGCTGGAAGGTTAATTGATGGTGTAATCGAAAGAGAAGCTCCTGATCGAAGCCCCAGTAAACGGCGGCCGTAACTATAACGGTCCTAAGGTAGCGAAATTCCTTGTCGGGTAAGTTCCGACCTGCACGAATGGCATAATGATGGCCAGGCTGTCTCCACCCGAGACTCAGTGAAATTGAAATCGCCGTGAAGATGCGGTGTACCCGCGGCTAGACGGAAAGACCCCGTGAACCTTTACTATAGCTTGACACTGAACATTGAATTTTGATGTGTAGGATAGGTGGGAGACAGAGAAGTGTGAACGCCAGTTTGCATGGAGTCGTTGTTGAAATACCACCCTTTAACGTTTGATGTTCTAACGAAGATTACGAAACGTGGTCTCGGACAGTGTCTGGTGGGTAGTTTGACTGGGGCGGTCTCCTCCCAAAGAGTAACGGAGGAGCACGAAGGTTTGCTAATCACGGTCGGACATCGTGAGGTTAGTGCAATGGTATAAGCAAGCTTAACTGCGAGACGGACAAGTCGAGCAGGTGCGAAAGCAGGTCATAGTGATCCGGTGGTTCTGAATGGAAGGGCCATCGCTCAACGGATAAAAGGTACTCCGGGGATAACAGGCTGATACCGCCCAAGAGTTCATATCGACGGCGGTGTTTGGCACCTCGATGTCGGCTCATCACATCCTGGGGCTGAAGTAGGTCCCAAGGGTATGGCTGTTCGCCATTTAAAGTGGTACGCGAGCTGGGTTTAGAACGTCGTGAGACAGTTCGGTCCCTATCTGCCGTGGGCGTTGGATAATTGATTGGGGCTGCTCCTAGTACGAGAGGACCGGAGTGGACGCATCACTGGTGTTCCGGTTGTGTCGCCAGACGCATTGCCGGGTAGCTAAATGCGGGAGAGATAAGTGCTGAAAGCATCTAAGCACGAAACTTGCCAAGAGATGAGTTATCCCAGTTAATAAGACTGTAAGGGTTGTTTGAGACGAAGACGTAGATAGGTGGGGTGTGTAAGTGTAGTGATACATTGAGCTAACCCATACTAATTGCCCGAGAGGCTTAACCATACAACCTCAAGCGTTTTTAACGTGAGAGAGTTAAAAGACAAACTAAACAAAACTCAACGAGAGAGTGAATGAAGAGAGTGAAGTGGACAGCTTGTTTCGAATTTAGGGTGAGGAGTCTGTTGAAGAGAAAGACGAGACGGACGGAAGCTATAGAAAGAACAAAAAGACGAAGACATTAAAATAAGAGAAGTGAAATCATCGAAAGAATTATCTTGGCGGCGATAGTGCAGTGGACCCACCTGATTCCATGCCGAACTCAGAAGTGAAACGCTGTAACGCCGATGGTAGTGTGGGGGTTCCCCATGTGAGAGTAGGACACCGCCAGGTAAGAAATAAAAGAGAGCCTCAACGAGAAATCGTTGAGGTTTTTTTGTATTGAGGAAATGAAGAGACACAAACGATAACCTCTAATCACAATGAACAATGCCAACTATCAATAAAGAACACAAAGAAAATAAAACAGAACAAAACAACAAAGAAAAAGTGCGGTGGTTTTTTCATTTATTTTTAGGTAAAAACACCTGAAAAATGACCGCACTTTTTAATAATATATTTATTTGGGAGATAGAGGGACTTATTATGAATATTCGTTATCCAAAGCCAATGATTTTGCTTCACTGGATGGTTGCAGTTCTAGTTTTACTTGCCTATGTTACTGGCGGACATCCGACAGATGATGATTTTGTCGGTGCGCTTCATGTTAGTAGTGGGCTTGCCATCATGGCATTATTTGTTTTTCGTTTAATTTTTCGTTTGTTTTTCAGAAACAAGTTGCCAAAACATATCTTGCCGGCGTGGCAAGTAAAATTAGCCAATATTGTACATTTTGCGTTATATCTCTGTATGTTACTGATTCCTTTGCTTGGGTTATTGGCATTAGCGGAGGAAACGGATCACTATACTGTTTGGGGAATAAATATTCCTATGTTGCCTGATTTAGCTATGGGAATAGGGAGTGTACATGAATTTTTGGCTCAAGTCTTTATTGCGCTGGCAGGGATTCATGCGCTGGCGGGATTAGCCCATCATTTCTTGTTTAAAGATGAGGTCTTAAAAGCAATGCTTCCGTTTAGAAAATAATATAAAAATGGCTAATCGAGGATTAGCCATTGTGCTTTAATTAAGGCTGATTTTGACAATAATTGTATCGCCTTGCTGCATTGTTTGATCCAATTTAGCGCTTTCCACGCAAACCATGGTTTGATAGCCATTTTCGCTCATGTTACTGGTCGGTTTGTGCCATGGATTCCATAATACGGTGTTTGATGCCTCAAGCTGTTCAATTTGGATAGTACGGTTAAAGGTCGGATCGACTATTTTTTGTGTGACTGGTGATTGTATTTGGTAAATACAATCGACGTTTTCGCTGATGGTACGCGGTGACGGAACTTTTTCTTGTTGTTCTGTGAGTTTATTAAAGCATTGCGTCGGTAATCCTTCAATTTGCACGGGAACAATATCGCCGATATTAAAATAAGTATGCAATGCTGCTTGTGCCGGTTCGTTTCCGTAGTGAGTTAGACGCAATTCGCATTGTTCGGTAAAAATGATCGTTAATTTTGCTTCAATTAAATTATCTGAGGAAAATAGGGAAAAATCTAACCGCACTTTTTGCTCGTCGATTTGATAATCACTTAATTGCCACAGGCGAATACGCGCATATCCATGCATCGGTTCTTTTGTCGGACCAAACCAAGGATAGCAGATCGGAATACCGCCACGAATGGCTTTGCCGGCAACAAAAGGCTCAATTTCGCTTAACCATAAGATATCTTGTTGTGCGGATTTGGGGCGCCAACGCAATAATTGCGCACCTTGTAGCGAAATTTCAGCTTCACCGAGGGCGTGTTGCAATTTTAATACAGGAATGTCATTGTATTGATATAAACTCAATGCTTGTGTAATTTGTTTGATAAATTTTATCTGCATAATTTTTCCTTTTTATTCGGTTTTAATCGGATGGTTTGTTACAATATACCGCAAAATGAAAGAAAATAAATGAAATGATGGTCAGTAACAAACAAATTACGCAAGTATTTGCCGAAGATGGTGAATTAAGTCGATATATCAACGGATTCCATCCTCGTGCCGAGCAAATTGAGATGGCAAGTGCGGTAGAAAATGCGATTAAAAATCACCGCACTTTAGTGATCGAAGCCGGAACTGGAACCGGTAAAACCTTTGCGTATTTAGCACCTTCTTTACTTGCCGCCAAAAAGACGATTATCTCAACGGGTTCTAAAAATCTACAAGATCAGCTGTTTGATCGTGATTTGCCAGCGATTCAACGTGCGCTTAATTACAGTGGTAAAATTGCGTTGCTAAAAGGGCGCGCCAATTATCTGTGTTTAGAGCGTTTGGATCAAGTAATTGCCCAAGGCGTTGTAGGGGATCGTTCGGTATTAGCGGATTTGAGCAAGGTGCGAAAATGGAATAATGCTACTCAAACCGGCGATTTGACAGAATGTGTTGAGTTAACGGAAGACAGCCCGATTTTACCTCAATTAACCAGTACGACGGAAAGTTGCTTGGGCGCCGATTGCCCACATTATGCGGAATGTTATGTCGCATTGGCGCGCAAAAAAGCGTTAAATGCGGATTTAGTGGTGGTCAATCATCATCTATTTTTTGCCGATATGGCGGTGAAAGAAAGCGGGTTTGGTGAGTTGATTCCTAAGGCGGAAGTGATCATTTTTGATGAAGCACATCAACTTCCGGATATTGCCAGTCAATATTTCGGACAATCGGTTAGCGCGCGACAACTATTTGATTTATGTCGTGATATTAATTTGGTTTATCGTACTGAAGTGCGCGATATGCAACAATTGGAAGTGGCATCCGATATGTTGTTGAAAGTGGTGCAAGATTTTCGTTTGCTGCTAGGTGATGGGATGCAACGCGGAAATTGGCGCGAATTATTAAATGGGCGACAAGCAAGTGCGGTCAAAAAATGCCTTGGATTGTTACAAGAAAAATTGGATTTTGCTGCCGAAGTGATCAAAATTGGTATTCAGCGTTCACAAAGTTTGGGCAGTTTATTTGATCGTATTGCAACGATTAAAAATTTGCTAAAGCGTTTGGAGGATATTTCCGTCACTGGTTATTGCTATTGGTATGAAACTATGGGACGCTATTTTGCCTTGCATATTACGCCATTAACTGTCGCTGATAAATTCGGTGAGCAAATGAAATTGCGCGAAACTGCTTGGATTTTTACTTCTGCTACTTTGGAAGTAGGAGGAAACTTTGAACATTTTTGTCAGCGGCTAGGCATTGAAGACGCTGAACAGAAAATTTTGCACAGTCCGTTTAATTATGCAGAACAAGCCATGCTTTGCGTACCGCGTTATTTACCGGCAACTAATCAGCAAAATACATTAGCGCGCTTGGGCGAAATGTTGCTGCCGGTAATTGAAAGAAATCAAGGACGCTGTTTTGTGCTTTGTACATCTTATTCCATGATGCGCGGTTTAGCGGAATATTTACGCGCAAACAGTCAGTTACAAGTCTTATTGCAAGGTGAAACTTCTAAAGCGAAATTATTAGAGCAATTTATTGAAGACAAAGATCGCGTGTTGGTCGCCACGTCCAGTTTTTGGGAGGGCGTAGATGTGCGCGGAGAGGCGCTATCGTTGGTGATCATTGATAAATTGCCGTTTACTGCGCCCGATGACCCCTTATTAAATGCACGAATTGAAGATTGTCGTTTGCAAGGTGGTGATCCGTTTAATCAAATTCAATTGCCAGAAGCGGTAATCGCGTTAAAACAAGGGGTTGGGCGGTTAATTCGCGATATTTACGATCGCGGTGTGGTGATTATTTGTGACAGTCGCTTGGTGATGCGCAGCTATGGGGAAACTTTTTTGAAAAGTTTACCTAATGCAAAACGTACCAGAGACTTGCACAAAGTGATACAATTTCTGACAAATTTACAACATTAAATAATAAACATTTGGAAAATAAAATGAAGAATATAACGCTGTTGGCATTGGATACTGCAACGGAAGCTTGTTCTGTCGCCTTATGGCATCATGGGGAAATGACCTATTTAGATGAAATTGCTCAACGCTCGCATACCAAGCGGATTCTGCCAATGGTAGATCAATTGTTGGCAAATTCCGGTCTTCAATTAAAGCAAGTGGATGCTTTAGCATTTGGGCGGGGGCCGGGCAGTTTTACCGGCGTGCGTGTGGCGGCGGGTATTGCGCAGGGATTAGCGTTGGGCGCTGATTTGCCTGTGATTCCTATTTCAAATTTAACCGCCATGGCGCAGCAAGCCTATGAACAATATGGGGCCAATCGAGTTTTGGCGGCGATTGATGCGCGTATGGATGAAGTGTATTTTAGCTATTTGCAAGGGCAAAAAGTGCGGTCGGATTTTGGCGAGTTTATAGATTGGCAGACTATTATTGTCGAGCAAGTTTGTTCACCGGAGCAAGTGGTGATGCAATTAGCGGAGATGAATACGCCTTCCGTGCAAGCAGAAGATCGGCAAGTGGGAACCGGTTGGGCGGCATATGCTTTGTTAAATGAAGGCAATATTGGGTGTCCATCGGATATTCAATTGCCATCGGCGCGTTATATGTTGTCATTGGCGTTGCCGCATTATTGTCGTCAAGAATATATAAGTGCGGTCGAAATTGAGCCAGTTTATTTGCGTAATACTGTGGCTTGGAAGAAATTACCGGGCAGAGAATGAGGGGAATGTTTATGAAACGAATGTGGTTAATGGCGGTGATGGTGTGCGGGTTAAGTGCCTGTGTTACGCCGCCACCAGGATTGGAACGCAATGAATTTACGATTCAAAGCGTGAAAAAGATTGAACCGTCGGATTACGAATGTCAATGTAAAGAGGTGCGTTTGGGCGGTAAAGTCTTGTCGGCAACAGCGTTGAAAGATCAGACAAAAATTGAAGTATTAAGTTTGCCGGTGCGTGGTCTTTCGGCAAAACCGTCCATTGATGGTGCGGTTGAAGGGCGTTTTATTGCTTATCTACCAGGATTTATTGATCCGGAATATTTGAAAGATCAATTTATCACCGTTGCCGGAAAATTAATTAACCAAGAAAAAGGGAAAATTGATCAGGCGGATTATTGGTATCCTGTGGTTGATGTGATCCATTATAAACGCTGGAAATTAGTACAAGAATACTATTATGAACCGGACGATTGGGATTATTGGGGATATGGGCGCTTTGGTTGGTCTGCGCATTTTTGGCGACCGGAACCTCGTTTGCGCTATCATTTGTATTAATTGTATTTTAGGTGGTAAAATCGCCGCGAATTATTTTATTTATAAGGAAAAACAATGGAAAAACCTTGGTTTAAAAATTACCCGGAAAACGTTCCGAGAGAGCTTGATACCTCAATGTACGACAGTATTTTGGATATGTTTGATAAGGCAATTTTTGAACACCCAGACCGTGCTGCCTATATCAATATGGGGCAGGTGTTGACCTTTCGTAAATTAGAAGAACGTAGCCGAGCGTTCGCCGCGTATTTACAAAATGAATTAAAACTGGAACGTGGTGATCGTGTGGCATTGATGATGCCGAATTTATTGCAATATCCAATCGCACTATTCGGTATTTTGCGAGCCGGATTGGTGGTGGTGAATGTGAACCCGCTTTATACGCCGCGTGAATTAGAACATCAATTGCAAGATAGCGGTGCGAAAGCGATTGTGGTGGTTTCAAACTTTGCTTCTACCTTGGAAGAAGTCGTCTTCAATACTCAAGTTAAACACGTTATTTTAACCCGTATGGGCGATCAGTTGTCCTTTGGTAAACGTACGTTAGTTAATTTTGTAGTGAAATATATTAAAAAATTAGTGCCGAAATATAAATTGCCGAATGCAGTGACATTTCGTGAAGTGTTGGCGATTGGTAAACATCGTCAATATGTACGACCGCAATTGGAACGTGATGAATTGGCATTTTTGCAATATACCGGCGGTACGACGGGGATAGCCAAAGGTGCCATGTTGTCTCATGGTAATATCATTACCAATGTTTTCCAAGCCAAATGGATTGCGGAACCTTTTATTGGTAACCGTGCAAAAGAACGTAGTGCAGTGATTGCTTTACCGTTATATCATGTTTTTGCGCTGACGGTGAATTGCTTGTTATTTATCGAATTAGGCATTACCGGTATTTTAATTACCAATCCACGTGATATTGATGGTTTTGTCAAAGAATTGAAAAAATACCCTTTTGTGGCGCTAACCGGCGTAAATACGTTATTTAACGCTTTGTTAAATAACGAAAACTTTAAAGAAGTAGATTTTTCTCAATTAAAATTATCTGTCGGTGGCGGGATGGCTGTTCAGCAATCTGTTGCGACGCGTTGGCATGAGTTAACCGGCTGTAATATTATTGAAGGTTATGGCATGACGGAATGTTCCCCGTTAATTGCTGCCTGTCCAATTAATGTGGTTAAACATAATGGAACCATTGGCGTGCCTGTTCCGAATACGGATATTCGTATCATCAAAGATGACGGAAGTGAAGCTAAATTAGGTGAACCTGGCGAGTTATTGGTAAAAGGTGAACAAGTGATGCAAGGCTATTGGCAACGTCCGGAAGCTACTTCGGAGGTCTTGAAAGACGGTTGGATGGCGACGGGAGATATTGTGGTCATGGATGAAAATTACAGTTTACGTATCGTGGATCGTAAAAAAGATATGATCATTGTATCTGGTTTTAATGTGTATCCGAACGAAATTGAAGACGTAGTGATGCTAAATTACAAGGTGGCGGAAGTGGTGGCTGTCGGTATGCCACACGAGGTATCAGGCGAAACGATCAAAATTTACGTGGTGAAAAAAGATGACAGCTTGACACGCGATGAAATTCGTCAACATTGTCGTAAGCATTTGACCGGTTATAAAGTACCGAAAGATATTGAATTCCGAGAGGAATTACCAAAAAGCAATGTGGGGAAAATTTTGCGTCGCGTATTACGCGAAGAAGAATTGGCAAAACGTGCAACGAATGCTTAATTTCATCAATAGTAGGTCTTTTGACCCACTGTTAATTTAAATATTCGCTTTGATCTTATTGCTTTTTATTTACATATAAACGTTTATGACCAATAAAAAAGAACTCGAAAATCCACCGCACTTTGTCGTCATTTCCTCTAATCAAGATTTATATGAGGTGTGTTTACAAGCGGAACGTAAAAGTGCTGTTGCTTTAGACACCGAATTTGTGCGCACCCGTACATATTATGCTCAATTAGGCTTGATCCAATTATATGATGGTGAGCAAGTCAGTTTGATTGATCCTAATCATATTGATGATTTTTCGCCTTTTATCCGTTTGTTGGCAAATCCCAAAGTTGTCAAGGTATTACACGCCAGCAGTGAAGATTTGGAGGTGTTTCAGCATTATTTCCAACAGCTTCCTACGCCGATGCTTGATACGCAAATTATTGCCGCTTTTTTAGGGCTGGGCAATTCTGTTGGATTGGCGAGTTTGCTGAAACATTATTTTGGTCTGGAAATGGACAAAGGCGCCTCAAGAACCGATTGGCTCGCCCGCCCTTTATCGGACACGCAACTTTATTATGCCGCTGCTGATGTTTGGTATTTATTGCCGCTTTATGTGCGTATGCAACAAGCGTTAAGCCAAACAGCATGGCAAAGTGCAGTGGAATATGATTGTGAAAATTTATTGCATAAACGTGAACAAGGCAAAGACAGTGAAATGGCGTATTTGAATATTCCTAATGCTTGGAAATTGAATTCGGAAGAATTAATGCGCTTAAAATTGTTAGCAAAATGGCGTCAAGAAGAAGCAATTAAACGTAATCTTGCACTCAATTTTGTGGTAAAAGGCGAGAATTTGTGGCAAGTTGCTAAATATAATCCGAAACATACTTCGGCATTATTAGAGATTGGATTAAGTACGCAAGAAGTACGTATTCATGGTAAAAAAATGTTACAAGTTTTGGAGCAAATGAAACGAATTGATATGGCAGATTATCCACCGGTCATTAATCGAATCGCTGACGATCCTCGTTATAAACGTGCGATCAAGTTGTTACAGCAGCATGTCAAGGATGTGGTGCCACCAACTCTCGCGCCTGAAGTACTTGCTGGTAAGAAAAGTTTAGAAAGTTTGTTGCGTTGGATTTGGTTAAAACAACAAGATCCTAATCAATTGCCAGAATTGCTTTGTGGTTGGCGCAGAGAGTACGGGTTAAAGCTGCTGAAATCTTTACAAAGCTTTGCATAAGATGGCTTGTGAAGACTAGCACCACAGAGTAAAATGTTGCCTGTCATGCAAAATGATACTCTTTGACTAACCCTATCGTAAGGAAAATTAAATGAATAAATTATTTAAAGTTGGCGCAACGCTTTTATTTGCTCTTTTTTTAGCCGCTTGTAACAAAGCAGATCCGGCAGCGGAGCTAAAAAAATTAGAAGATTGGAGCGCCGCTAATCAACAAGCACAAGCCACATTCCAAGCAGATTTTCAAAAGAAAATGGCAAGTGGCGACTTAGCACAAATCGAACAAGCAGCGAAAGAATTTAATGACAATTTCAGCAAAATCGAACAAAGCCTTGCCGCTGTTGATGTTAAAAATGATGAAGTCAAAGCATTAAAAACAAAAATGCAAGAAACTTTAAAATTATCTACTTCATTAATTCAAGACGGTGTTGAATTGTTACGTAACCCGGATCAATCCCCGGAAAAAGTTGCCGCAGTTCAAAAGAAAACTGAAGAAACCATCAAAAGTTCGCAAGAAGTGTTGAAATTAAGAAGCGAATTAGCGGAAAAATTTAATAAAAAACAATAATTGTTCATGAAATTAAAAAGCCACTAAACGAGAATTTAGTGGCTTTTTTTATGAAAGAAAACGGAATAAAAAATGACCGCACTTTTATTCTTATTTTTTGTTTAATTGAGTTTATTTCACCATTTTTCCTAGCTTCTTTACGAGATTTTCCTATTTACCTTGACCAAGCTAAGTTATTTATGTTAAAACAAAGTAAATCATACACTTATATTCTTTATATTTTGTTTTTGGGAGGGTAAATGGTTCAATATATAAAGTACTTCATGAAACTGGAAGCGGCGAGCGGTGTGTTGTTATTAGCCTTTGCCGCGTTGGCAATTTTATTGGCGAATACGCCATTAAGTCATTTCTATTTTGATTTTCTTGATCTTCCGGTGGTCATTCAAATTGGTGCTTTTAGTATTAATAAACCATTATTGATGTGGGTGAATGATGGGTTTATGGCCATTTTCTTCATTTTAGTTGGACTTGAGGTTAAACGAGAATTGCTGGTAGGTGCTATTTCCAGTTATCAACGGGCGATTTTTCCAGCAATGGGCGCGCTTGGCGGTATGGTAGTACCGGCGTTGGTTTATTGGTTTATTAACCGTGATTTTCCGGACTTTCAACAAGGTTGGGCAATCCCAATGGCAACGGATATTGCTTTTGCGCTCGGCGTATTGGCGCTGTTAGGCAAACGGGTTCCCTTTGCATTGAAAATTTTCTTATTGGCACTTGCGATCATCGATGACTTAGGGGCGATTGTGGTCATTGCCTTGTTCTTTTCCCATGATTTAAGTACCACCGCGTTAATTACCGCGGCGATATCCATTGTAGTATTAATCGGGATGAATATCCGCAATGTCGGTTCAATCAGTGCCTATATGGTGGTGGGAACGGTGTTGTGGGCATCGGTGTTAAAATCCGGCGTTCACGCCACGCTTGCCGGCGTGATTATCGGTTTTTGTGTACCGTTGAAAGCGCGCCGCGGAGCTAAACCGCTACATGATTTGGAACACGCCTTAGCGCCTTGGTGTTCGTTTTTCATTTTACCATTTTTTGCGTTCTCCAATGCAGGCGTGAGCTTAACCGGTATGGGGTTAGAAACCTTAACGTCGCCATTAACTTTGGGGGTGGCATTAGGTTTATTGCTAGGAAAACCGATCGGCGTATTTTTGTTTAGTTATTTATCGGTAAAATTTAAGTTGGCTAAATTACCACAAGGTATCAATTTCAAACAAATTTTTGCGGTAGCGGTACTTTGCGGAATCGGTTTCACGATGTCCATGTTCCTTGCCGGACTGGCATTTGGTGGTGAAGGCGGAAGTGAAACGACTGCGTTTGCCCGTCTTGGTATTTTGATCGGTTCGGGATTATCGGCAGTGATCGGTTACTTGTTACTAAAAATGTTCACTTCCGCGCCGGTAGAGGCGAAAGTGGGTGTGGCACAATAAGTCGAGAAAAGGAGCAGTGATGCTCCTTTTTTTATCAGATTGATGGGAAAATTTTGTAAAAAAGCACCGCACTTTTACAGAAATAGCGATATAATGAAAATAATTCCATTCAACAAGGAGTGAGCTATGCAAAACGAAGATCTACAGGATATTCAAAGTGAATTAAATAAGACTGTTGCCCATACGATTCGTTTGACCCAATACAGTCATGGCGCCGGTTGTGGTTGTAAAATTTCGCCTAAAGTATTAGAGACGATTTTGCATTCCAACATGGAAAAATTTGTTGATCCACATTTATTAGTGGGCAATGAAACGAAAGATGACGCCGCGGTTTATGATATTGGTAATGGCGTAGGGATTATCAGTACTACTGACTTTTTTATGCCGATTGTCGATGATCCTTTTGATTTCGGACGAATTGCCGCTACCAATGCCATCAGTGATATTTTTGCCATGGGCGGTAAACCGATTATGGCAATTGCGGTGTTAGGTTTTCCGATTAAAGTATTGCCAGCGGAAGTGGCGCAGCGTATTGTGGATGGTGGACGTTTTGCTTGCCAACAGGCTGGGATCGCACTTGCCGGTGGGCATTCTATTGATGCTCCGGAACCGATTTTCGGTTTGGCAGTGACTGGGGTGATCAGTACGGAAAAAGTGAAGAAAAACAACTCGGCGCAAGCAGGTTGTAAATTATTTTTAACCAAACCTTTAGGTATCGGCATATTAACGACAGCTGAGAAAAAAGGCAAATTAAAAGCGGCACATCAAGGTTTAGCAACAGAAACGATGTGCAAAATGAACAGTATTGGCAGCCGATTTGCTGAATTAGATGCGGTAACTGCCATGACGGATGTGACCGGTTTCGGTTTATTGGGACATTTAAGTGAGATTTGTGAGGGTTCCAATTTACACGCAGAAGTTTATTTCAGTAAAATCAAAACGTTAGATGGCGTTGAGCGTTATATTGAAAAAGGTTGCGTACCGGGGGGAACTGAACGTAACTTTGATAGTTATGGACACAAAATCGGCCCAATGACGGAGCTGCAAAAAGCGGTACTTTGTGATCCGCAAACTTCCGGCGGTTTATTAATTGCTGTCAAACCAGAAGCGGAACAGCAAGTCAAAACCATCGCAGAAGAAGATGGTATCCAATTAATTGAAGTCGGTCGGTTATTAGAGAAAGAAACGGAAAGTGACGTGCTTATTCAGGTGATCTAGTGGCAACTTATTGATATTTCGATAAATTGTTTTTAGCTTAATGAACAAAATAGTTCGTTTCATCAACAGGTTTTTGTTATTTCGATAATATCCAAACAAAAAAAGCGCATTGAAATGCGCTTTTTTTAATGGGATTTGAATGGTTACATTTTCTCGACGGTTTTAATGCCGAGTAAATCTAAGCCTTGTTTCAAGGTTTTTTCCGTTAACAATGCCAATTTTAAACGACTTAATTTCACCAGTTCATCATCATGATTTAAGATCGGACAATGTTCGTAGAAACTGGAGAAAATCCCTGCTAATTCATACAAATAGGCGCAAAGAATATGTGGTGAACCTTCTTTTGCCACAAGTTGTACCGCTTCTTCAAACTGTAATAATTTAATCGCTAAGGTTCTCTCTTGTTCCGCGTTTAAACTCATTTTGGCATCAATCACTTGGCTTTCGTTCAATTGTGCTTTATTAAAAATTGAGCGGATGCGGGTATAAGCATATTGCATATAAGGCGCGGTGTTTCCGTCGAAACTTAGCATATTATCCCAGTCAAACACGTAATCTGTGGTACGATTTTTGGATAAATCGGCATATTTCACTGAACCAATACCCACAGCGTCAACTACCGCCGCTTTTTCTTCGACAGAAAGTGCGGTGCTTTTTTCGTCAATTAATTTTTCTGCCCGTTCAATGGCTTCATCTAATAAATCTGCGAGTTTTACGGTGCCACCGCTACGAGTTTTAAATGGTTTCCCGTCTTTGCCAAGCATCATACCAAAGTTTTTGTGTTCCAATTGGAAACTGTCCGGCACATAACCGGCTTTACGTGTGATAAGCCAGGCTTGTTGCATATGTTGGCTTTGGCGTGTATCAGAAAAAACTAAGGCTCTGTCGGCTTTTAAGGTTTCATAACGATATTTTGCTGCAGCAATATCTGTGGTGGTGTATAAAAATCCACCATCTTTTTTCTGTACGATCACGCCCATTGGATCGCCTTCTTTATTTTTAAATTCGTCCAAATAGACAACTAAGGCACCGTCATCTTCTACCGCTAAACCTTGTGCTTTCAGATCAGCGACAATTCCCGGCAGCATTGGGTTATACAAACTTTCGCCCATTACGTCTTTTTCTGTTAAGGTTACATTTAAGCGATTGTAGTTGCGTTGGTTTTGTTGCATGGTGATATCCACCAATTTTTTCCACATCGTGCGGCAGTATTCATCTCCACCTTGTAATTTTACGACATAACCACGCGCTTTTTCTGCAAATACCGGATCGCTGTCGTAATGTTCTTTTGCCGCGCGATAAAAGGCTTCCAAGTCGCTTAGTTCCATTTCGGAGGCGTGTTCATTTTCCATTTTTTCCAAATAAGCAATCAACATACCGAACTGCGTTCCCCAGTCACCAACATGGTTGGCGCGGATAACGTTGTGACCCAAAAATTCTAGTGTACGTACCACCGCATCGCCGATGATCGTTGAACGCAAATGTCCTACGTGCATTTCTTTGGCAACATTCGGAGAGGAATAATCGGCGACAATCGTTTGTTTTTCCACCGCACTTATGCCCAAATTCTTCTCGCTAAGTGCTTGATTTAAGGCATTCGCTAACCAGTTTTTATCTAAGAAAATATTAATAAATCCAGGACCGGCAATTTCCGTTTTTTCAGCGATACCGCTTAATTCCGCGACATCCAACACATTTTGGGCAAATTCACGTGGGTTTTTACCCAATTTTTTGGCGGTTGCCATAATTCCGTTTGCTTGGTAATCACCAAACTGCGCTTTACTTGATTGGCGAATAAGAGCGTCACATTGTTCATCAGCGCCGGCGTTGATCATCGCTTGTTTGATTTTGTCGGCTAAAATAGATTGAATATTCACTGTTTATACCTAATGTTGAATTATTAAAATAATCCGTTATGATACCGTTGTTTCATGTTTCAGAAAAGATAACACAGGAAAAAATGACTATTTTTAATCAAAATCATCCGTTATTTACTCAAAATGGTAAAACTTTATCCGATTTTATCCGCTTTGAAGCGCAAATTTTGCAGTTGGCGCAAACGATGCGAATTTCCTTGGCGGATTACGAAATTGATCATTTGGCAATAAGAGTAAATCAATGTAAAGATGCGGAAGATTGGCTGACAGCGCTGACAAAGTGCGGTAGAATTTTGGGCGATAATATTGTCAATGGGCGTGTGATTTATCTAATTGAGTTGGATATACCGCTGTTTTTCGCTAATCGGGAAGTCAATATTATTGAGTTACCGTTTCCTAAAAAACATGATTATCCGGAAAATACATGGGAACATATTGAAGTTGTGATCCCGTTTTTACCTAATGAAAGCGTAGCGCAATGGGTTAATCGGATAGAAGATGCGTTTTTGTGGAACAATTTAAATGAATTAACTGTCAAAGTAAGCGAACCAAAAGTCGAAGGGGAGCAATTACCAAATCCTTCGATTGCAGTAAAATTAAGAAATTCATCTTCTAATTATACTTGTATTAAGGTTCACCCATATAATATTAAGAAAGTAATCGAGGTTTAAAACCAATGAAAAAAACAACGTTAGCGTTAGTTGCAGTATTAAGTTTAGGTTTAGCGGCGTGTTCATCAAATAAAGCGGATGATAATTCTTACAATGGTGAGATTTTGTTTAGCGCTTATGAAGGAAACAATTTGAAATTAACTATTCGCAAAAATAACTGCGATAGTTCAGAAGGTCAAGTAGAGACCTTAAATCTGACTCAAGCTTATGATTCAGATTTAGTGGTTGGTGCTTGTGTTCGCGTTTCTCAAGATGATCAAGGTGCGACAACCGTAGATAACATTTCTCGCTCTAAATCTCGCGTTTGGGCGTCGAGAAGTGGACAATAGTTTGTTTTAACATTCAATATTAGAGGATTTTTATGAAAAAAATCACATTGGCATTCGCAATTTTAATGAGTTTAGGATTAGCTGGTTGTGCCAACCAAGACATTTATAGCGGTAATGTTTATTCTGGTGATCAATCAAAAGAAGCGCGTTCAATTAGTTATGGTACGATCGTTTCTGCTCGTGAAGTAAAAATCCAAGCGGATAATCAAGGCGTTATCGGTACTGTTGGTGGCGGCGCGTTAGGTGGTATTGCCGGTTCCGGTATTGGCGGCGGTACAGGTAAAGCGATTGCTTCTGCTGTTGGTGCGATTGCCGGCGCTATGATTGGTAGCAAAGTTGAAGAAAAAATGAGCCAAGTGAACTCATTAGAACTGGTTATTCGTAAAGATGACGGAAAAGAGATCGTTGTGGTACAAAAATACGATGCATCTTTAGTTCCGGGCGCCCGTGTTCGTATTGTTGGTGGTTCAACCTTAAACGTATCCGCACTCTAATTCTGAATAATTATTCTTTGCATAAGGCTTTTAGGTGACTAAAAGCCTTCTTTTTTGGCGTAATTTTTGCATGGAGCGATAAATTTTTGATGAATTCATGCTAGAATAGCCTGATTTTTTATTTGTATTTTATAAGGTTTAGAGTAAATGAAAGCCTCAATTATCAGTAAATTAGATAGTCTAAATGAACGCCACGAAGAACTGGAAGCCTTATTGGGCGATCCATCTGTTATCAATGATCAAGAGAAATTTAGAGCCTATTCCAAAGAATATGCACAATTAGAAGATGTGGTTAAATGTTTTTCTCGTTGGAAACAATTGAATAATAATTTAGAAGAAGCACAATTATTATTAGATGATCCTGAAATGAAAGAAATGGCGGAGTTGGAGATCGAAGAGTCCAAAGCGGAACTACAACAAATTGAGCAACAACTACAAATTTTACTATTACCAAAAGATCCAAACGATGAATATAACTGTTATTTGGAAATTCGTGCTGGAACCGGGGGAGATGAAGCTGGGATTTTTGCTGGAGACTTATTCCGGATGTATAGCCGCTATGCCGAAAGTAAACGTTGGCGCGTTGAAATGTTAAGCGCCAACGAAAGTGAGCAAGGTGGCTATAAAGAAGTGATTGTTAAAATTAGCGGTGACGGAGTGTATGGACAATTGAAATTTGAATCTGGTGGTCACCGTGTACAACGCGTCCCAAAAACCGAATCGCAAGGGCGCATTCATACCTCTGCTTGTACTGTAGCGGTGATGCCGGAATTACCGGAAAGTGAGATGCCGGAAATTAATCCAGCAGATTTACGTATTGATACTTATCGTTCCTCTGGTGCGGGTGGACAGCACGTTAACACCACGGATTCTGCGGTGCGTATCACCCACATTCCGACCGGTATTGTCGTGGAATGCCAAGATGAGCGTTCGCAACATAAAAATAAAGCTAAAGCGATGTCGGTATTAGCGTCTCGTATCGTGCAAGCGGAACAAGAAAAACAAGCGGCAGAACAGGCAGACACCCGTCGTAATTTATTGGGATCCGGCGATCGTTCGGATAAAATTAGAACCTATAATTATCCGCAAGGGCGTGTAACAGATCACCGCATCAATTTAACGCTTTATCGTCTGGATGAAGTGATGAACGGTAAAATTGATGAATTAATTCAACCGATTATCACAGAATATCAAGCGGATCAATTAGCCGCGTTGGCGGACAATAATTAATGACTGTGCGGGCGCCATCGGCGTCCGTAAACATCAATAATGTACCTTCTTTACAACAGACACCAAAGTGTGTCCCCATGATAATCATGAACTACCAACAATGGCTTAATCACGCCGAAATATTGCTGAGCGAAAATCGAAAATCTGATCCCTATCTCAATGCCAAATGGGATGCTAATTTGCTGTTGCAATTTGTTACGCAAAAGTCTAGATCGCAGATTATGGCGTTTCCAGATAGCGAAATTGATGCAAAAACGCAACAAAATTTAACCGCACTTTTAGCGCGCCGAATCAGCGGCGAGCCAATGGCGTATATTTTGGGCGAAACGGCATTTTGGACGCTAAATTTAGAGGTGTCGCCGGATACGTTAATTCCGCGCCCGGATACGGAAATTTTAGTGGAACAAGCGTTAAAACAGATTCCGCCAGAAGGGGAGGTTGCGATTTTAGATTTAGGCACGGGAACTGGCGCGATTGCGTTGTCTTTGGCTGATGAGTTGAAAAAGTGCGGTCGAAAATCGCGAATTTTAGGTGTGGATATTATTGCAAATGCTGTGGCGTTGGCGACGCGTAACGGGATTCGCAATCATTTGCCAGAGGTCGAATTTCGCCAAAGTTCGTGGTTTGACAAGGTGGATGAAAAATTTGATGTGATCGTGAGCAATCCGCCGTATATCGATTCGCAAGATGAACATTTAAGCCAAGGTGATGTGCGTTTTGAACCGCGGTCTGCCTTGATCGCGGAGGAGCAAGGTTATGCGGATTTGCGTCATTTAATTGAACAAGCAAAACCGTATTTAAAATCGAAAGGCTGGTTATTATTAGAACATGGTTGGCAACAAGGCGAAAAAGTGCGGTCGATTTTTGCGCAGAATGGTTGGCATTTGATTGAAACCATAAAAGATTATGGGGATAATGAACGGGTGACTTTAGCTTGTAATGATGAGGATGTGACATGAAGTATTATCGCAAAGCCTTATATGACGAGATGACGGATTTTTATTTGATCACGGCAAATGATAATGGTGAGGAGTTAGGGCGTATTCGTTCTTTGATGGGATCTTTTGTACGTAAAGCGCGTCAAGCGATTTTGCCGCAATGGGACACTAAAACGCGCATTCATCGGTTATTGCAATTGGTGTATGGTGATTGGGGATTTCATTGCGATCCGGAACGTTATTTTCATTCATCTAATCTTTATTTAAATGAAGTATTGGAAACCCATTGTGCAATGCCGGTAAGTGTGGGCGCTATTGTGTTATATTTAGCGGAAAGTTTGGATTTGCCGATTTATCCGGTGAATTTTCCAACGCAATTAATTTTGCGTGCGGATGTGGATGGTGAAGTGGCGTTTATTGATCCTTGGAATGGAAAATATGTATCGCAGGACTATTTGCAAACCTTATATGAAGGTGCATTTGGATTTGGTGCGATATTGACTGCCGAGGAATTGGCGCCGGCGGATGAAGGAGAATTGGTGGCGCGTTTCAGTCAATTAGCAAAAACCACGTTAATTCGAGAAGAACATAATAGCGAAGCCCTAAAATATATTGATAGTTTATTATGGCGCAACCCGAATGATCCTTATGAAATTCGTGATCGCGGATTGGTGCTGGCACAAATGGGCTGTTTTAATGCGGCAGCAAAAGATATTGAATTTTTTATTGAAAAATGTCCCGAAGATCCGACCGCACTTCTGTTAGCCGGACAAATTTCAGAATTAAAACAAACAGTTGAATCGATTCACTAGTAAAGGAACAACTATGCAAAATAAAATTGTTAAATTGGATCATATTGAAATTGCCAATGATAAACCCTTTGTCCTGTTCGGTGGGATGAATGTGTTAGAAAGTCGTGATATGGCAATGCAAGTGTGTGAAAAATATGTGGAAGTGACGCAAAAATTAGGCGTACCTTATGTGTTTAAAGCCTCTTTTGACAAAGCCAATCGCTCGTCTATTCATTCTTATCGCGGACCGGGAATGGACGCTGGATTGAAAATTTTTCAAGAATTGAAAGAGACTTTCGGTGTAAAAATTATTACCGATGTACACGAGATTTATCAATGTCAACCGGTAGCGGATGTGGTCGATATTATTCAATTACCGGCATTTTTGGCACGTCAAACGGATTTAGTCGAGGCGATGGCGCGTACGGGGGCTGTGATTAATGTGAAAAAACCACAATTTTTAAGTCCGGGACAAATGGGTAATATTGTGGAAAAAATTGCTGAATGCGGAAACGATAAAGTGATTTTATGTGATCGTGGTTCTAACTTCGGTTACGATAATTTAGTGGTGGATATGTTGGGTTTCAGTGTGATGAAAAAAGTGTCAAACGGTTGTCCGGTGATTTTTGATGTGACCCATTCATTGCAATGCCGAGACCCGTTTGGTGCGGCCTCTGGCGGTCGTCGTGGGCAAGTGACCGAGTTGGCACGCGCTGGTATGGCGGTGGGGCTTGCGGGATTATTTTTAGAAGCGCATCCGGATCCGAATAATGCGAAATGTGACGGACCTTCTGCCTTACCGTTATCAACCTTGGAAGCATTTGTAGCACAAATGAAAGCGGTGGATGATTTAGTTAAATCGTTTGAAGAAATTGACACGTCAAATTAATTCCAATTAATATGTAAGGGAAACGTTTTGTTTCCCATTTTTACGATTTATAAGGAGATTAAGATGAATATCGTATTTTTAGACAGCACCGCCATTCCTAAACATATTCCAATTCCTCGCCCAACCTTTGCGCATCAATGGACGGAATATGAGCATACTTCAGCACAACAAACCGTTGAGCGTGCAAAAGAGGCGGATATTGTAATTACCAGTAAAGTGGTATTTAGTCGCGAAGTGATGCAACAATTACCAAAATTAAAACTTATCGCGATTACTGCAACGGGAACGAATAACGTGGATTTGGACGCCGCGAAAGAATTAGGCGTGACAGTTAAAAATGTGACGGGATATTCTTCCGTTACCGTGCCTGAACACGTACTTGGCTTGATTTATGCGTTAAAACACAGTTTGATGAACTGGTATAAAGATCAATTAAGTGCAAAATGGGCAGATTGCAAGCAATTTTGTTATTTCGATTATCCGATTACTGATGTACGCGGTTCTACGTTGGGCGTGATCGGAAAAGGAAATTTGGGTAAAGAAATCGGAAGATTGGCAACCTTGCTTGGCATGAATGTCATTTATGCGGAACATAAAGATGCGATTACCATTCGCGAAGGTTATGTCCCGTTTGAAACCGTGTTAAAAGAAGCGGATATTGTAACGTTACATTGTCCGTTAACGGAATCTACTAAAAATTTAATCAATGCGGATACCTTAAAATTAATGAAACCAAGCGCGTTTTTAATTAATACCGGTCGTGGACCATTGGTGGATGAAAAAGCATTGGTTGAAGCCTTAGAAAACGGTACAATTGCCGCAGCAGCCTTAGATGTATTGATCAAAGAGCCGCCGGAAAAAGATAACCCGGTGATTCAAGCGGCGACCCGTTTGCCAAATTTGATTATTACGCCACATATTGCTTGGGCATCAGATAGCGCGGTAACGACCTTGGTGACCAAAGTGGCACAAAATATTGAAGAGTTTGTTGCTAGCGGTAAATAATGTATTATTTATAACAAATAAAGGGCGCCTTTAAGGCGTCCGTCTTTTTGGAATCAAAAGTAAGCATGATGAATTTCCCTATTTCTTTTTTTATTGCGCTGCGTTATTGGCGTGCAAAAAGTGCGGATCGTTTTGGGCGTTTAGTAAGCAATCTTGCGAGTATTGGCATTGTGCTGGGCGTGATGGCGCTGATTATTGTATTATCCGTGATGAATGGATTGGAAAAATACCAAAAACAACAAATTCTTTCCAATCTTCCCCATGCGGTTATTGTTCCGCATAACCAAACTTTACCGTTAACACAACCGGCGCCGAATTTGCCGTCGTTTGTGCAAAAAGCTATTCCGATTAATACCACAAATGTTGTTTTTCAAACCGCTAAAGGTGTCAGTGCTGGACAAGTGATAGGCGTTCAACATTTTTCTGATGACGATTTGTTAGCCGAATTTGATCCGCAACAGTTCAATGAAATTTTACCGAGCGGTGAATTTAAATTGGTGATCGGTTCTCAATTAGCGCAAAAATTACAATTGCAAATTGGCGATAAAGTGCGCTTGATGATTACCGAAAACAGCCAATATACGCCCTTTGGACGGATCCCGACGCAACGTTTATTTACTGTCAGCGATATTTATTTTGCTACATCAGAAGCCTCTGGTTACGAAGCCTTTGCCAATTTAACCGATCTTGGTCGTTTAATGCGCATTCAGCCAGATCACGTTCAAGGGTATCGTTTATTTTTACCGGATCCATTCCAAATTACGGAATTACCAGAATTTTTTAGTCCGCAGCAATGGAATATTGCCGATTGGCGCGTACAAAAAGGCGAGTTTTTCCAAGCAGTGAGAATGGAAAAAAATATGATGGGATTATTGATTAGCTTGATTATTGTCGTGGCGATTTCCAATATTATCACCTCCTTAAGTTTAATGGTGGTGGATAAACAAGGGGAAATTGCGATTTTGCAAACCCAAGGTTTGACGAAAACCCAAGTGCGACGAATTTTTATGTTACAAGGTGTGATGGTTGGTTTAGTCGGAACCCTTATTGGCAGTATTTTGGGAGTGTTGATTACCCTAAATTTAGATCGCATTGTTAATTGGCTCAATCCGCAAGGCTTATTTTTACCAACGGAAATTCACAGTGGACAAGTATTGCTGATTATCGCCTTTTCTTTATTGCTTTCTTTCCTTTCCACCATTTATCCCGCCTATCGCGCAGCAAAAGTGGAACCGGCGGAAGCTTTAAGATATGAATAACCTGAATGATATTAAGATGAACAAGATGACAGAGAAACCGTTTTTATTAGATTGCCGACATATTAGCAAACATTACCAAGAGGGAAGTGTACAAACACAAGTATTAAAAGAAGTGAGCTTTTCCATGAATGAAGGCGAATTAGTCGCGATTGTGGGCAGTTCTGGCTCAGGAAAAAGTACCTTGTTGCATACATTGGGGGGATTGGATCAACCGAGTGCCGGCGAGGTGTTTATTAAAGGGCAATCCTTACAAAAAGCCAGTGCCAATGAATTAGCCAAATTGCGCAATCAATATCTTGGATTTGTGTACCAATTTCATCATTTAATGGCGGATTTTAGTGCCTTGGAAAATGTGATGATGCCGATGTTGATTGGCAAACAAAATGCGACTGAAGCGCGCGATCGAGCGGAAAAAATGCTAAGTGCGGTCGGTTTAGCGCACAGAATTTCGCACCGTCCTTCCGCATTATCTGGCGGGGAGCGCCAGCGGGTTGCGATCGCTAGAGCCTTGGTAAATCAGCCTTCTTTGGTTTTGGCAGATGAGCCGACCGGTAATTTGGATCGTAAAACCACGGAAAGTATTTTTGAATTACTTCAAGGTTTAAATCAAGAACAAGGTATCGCGTTTTTATTGGTGACCCATGATTTGCATTTGGCGGAAAAACTGTCGCGTTGTTTGGTAATGCAAGATGGAATATTACGCGAGGGGGCTTAAATGAATACGCCTTTTTTTATTAGTTGGCGTTATCAACGCGGTAAACAAAAAAATCACTTGGTCTCGTTGATTTCCTTGTTTTCCAGTGTGGGAATTGCTTTGGGGGTTGCGGTGTTAATTCTTGGATTAAGCGCTATGAACGGTTTTGAACGCGAATTAAATAACCGTATTTTAGCGGTTGTGCCGCACGTGGAAGTGTCCGCGTATCAAGAGCAAAATTCGCCGGGCGTGATAAAAAATCAGCAAAAATTGACCGCACTTTTAAAGCAAGATCCGCAAATTGTCGCGGGATCTCCGTTTGTCAGTTTTACAGCATTAGTGGAAAATGGCGCAAAATTAAAAGTGGTGCAAGTGAAAGGGGTTAAGCAAGCAGCACAAGATCAAGTCAGCTCCTTGAGTCATTTTATCTTGGATGATGGTTGGAAACAATTTGCGCAAGAAGGTGGGCTGATTTTAGGTTATGGTATTGCCAACGATCTTGATGTAAAGGCGGGTGATTGGGTGACCTTACTCATTTCCCAAGCCGGCGAGAATAATCAGCAATCGCAACCCATTCGCCAGCAAATTCAAGTGAGTGGTATTTTGCGTTTGGACGGGCAATTGGATCATAGCTATGCCTTAATGCCGTTGGCACAAGCGCAAGAATTATTGGAATATAGCGCAGACCAAGTGACCGGGTTAGAGCTGAAAGTACAAGATCCGTTTAAGGTACAGCAGTTAAAATATGAAATGCTACAACATTATCCGCAGATGTTGTTTGTACAAAATTGGACCGCAAAATTCGGTTATATGTATCGGGATATTCAGCTGATTCGTACGGTGATGTATATTGCGATGGTCCTGGTGATTGGGGTGGCGTGTTTTAATATTGTTTCTACGTTAATTATGGCGGTTAAAGATAAACAAGGTGACATCGCGATTATGCGTACGCTGGGGGCAAATAATAATTTTATTAAAAAAATTTTTATTTGGTATGGCTTGCAAGCGGGAATGAAAGGTTGTTTAATAGGCATTCTGTTAGGTATTGTCTTATCGTTGAATTTAACCTCGATCATTCAAGGCATTGAAACTTTACTGGGAAGAAAACTCTTATCGGATGGGGTTTACTTTGTAGATTTTCTTCCGAGTGAGCTGCATTGGCAAGATGTGGTACTCGTCTTAATTGCTGCGTTAATTTTAAGTTTACTTGCCAGTTTATATCCGGCAAGTCGTGCGGCGAAATTGCAACCGGCGCAAGTCTTAAGTAATCATTGATTCAGTACGACAAAAAAGATCTTTTTACTAGTTTACTAGTGCAAAAATACATGTTACATTAATATCCAAGTTGCCCGTTCCGATATTAAACGAGAACGGGCGAAAGATTTCCAATAAATAAAGTAGTAAGAGATTTATATGACTAAAACTAAAAATCACATTAAGATTGCAAACGATGACACCCGAATTGCAAAAGTGGAACAAGTGCTGCCACCGATTGCGTTATTAGAAAAATATCCTGCCAGCGAAGTGGCGGTGAAAACCGTAAAAGAGACGCGTAAAAAAGCTCATCAAATTATTCATCAAGAAGATGATCGTTTGTTAGTCGTTATTGGTCCATGCTCTATTCATGATCCAAAATCAGCATTGGAATATGCTAAACGCATTCATGTGATGCGGGAAAAATACAGCGACACTTTAGAAATTATTATGCGTGTGTACTTTGAAAAACCGAGAACGACGGTTGGTTGGAAAGGATTAATTAATGATCCATATTTGAATCACAGCTATGCTTTAAACGATGGATTGCGTATTGCGCGCAAATTATTATCTGATATTAATGATTTAGAAGTGCCGACCGCGGGCGAATTTTTGGATATGATCACGCCGCAATATTTAGCAGATTTTATGAGCTGGGGCGCTATTGGCGCAAGAACTACAGAATCACAAGTGCATCGTGAATTAGCCTCCGGTTTGTCTTGTGCGGTTGGCTTTAAAAATGCCACCAATGGCGGTGTACGCATTGCTTTAGACGCAATCGGTGCAGCAGAAGCGCCACATTATTTCCTTTCCGTAACTAAATTTGGTCAATCTGCCATTGTTTCAACTAAAGGAAATGATGATTGCCATATTATTTTGCGCGGCGGTGAAAAAGGTCCAAATTACAGCCGCGAACAGGTTAACGCTGTATGTGCCGATATTGAAAAGAGCGGTCGAATTCCGCACGTTATGGTGGATTTTAGTCATGCGAACAGTTGTAAACAATTCAAAAAACAATTGGAAGTGTGTCAGGATGTGTGCAATCAAATTGCGCAAGGTTCAAACCAAATTTTCGGCGTGATGGTGGAAAGCCATTTAGTGGAAGGTCGCCAAGATATTGTCGTGGATCAAGCCTTGACTTACGGTCAAAGCGTGACGGATGCTTGTATCGGTTGGGAGGACTCTGAGGTTGTACTGCAACAATTATCCGACGCCGTGATTGCTCGTAGAAAATGGGTTAAAAAATAAATAAAAAAACTCGCCAAAATTTCACCGCACTTTGAATTGCTATATTAAGTTAAAATATAAAGTTGCATCGTGAGATTTTGGCATTTCTTTTTATCTCACCTTTTCTTTTTTGTTGGAATAACAACTTTATTTTTACAACAAACAGTTAAGTAAATTTTTCCTTGTCTCTTAAAACTGCTTTTGATTTAGTATATCATATAGCCTGATTTTTTCTTGATAAAGCGAACAGTATGGCACAAAAAAATACGCAATCTCGTTATCCGCAACGAGAAACCCAACGAGATAAACAAGTTGAACAAGTTCAAATCCCGCCCCATTCCATTGAAGCCGAACAAGCGGTTTTAGGCGGAATTTTGTTGAGCAACAGTCATTGGGATGCGGTTGCTGAACGAATTATTGCCGACGATTTTTATACTGTGGAGCATCGGTTAATTTTCCAAGAAATGGTGGAATTAATTCGCTTAAATAACCCTGTGGATTTGTTAACCTTGGATGAGGCATTAAAGCATCGTGGTGTAAGTGATCAAGTGGGTGGTTTTGCCTATTTAGCAGAACTTTCCAATAATACGCCAAGTGCAGCTAATATTATTGCCTATGCGGATATTGTACGTGAAAAAGCGATTTTGCGTGAGTTGATTGCAGTCGGGAATAATATTGCGAAAAACAGCTATTCTCCGAAAGGTCAGGATGTAAAAAATATTTTAGACGAAGCGGAACGGGATGTGTTTGCGATTGCGGAAAAGCGCACAACTGCCAATGAAGGTCCGCAGAATATTTTAAACATTTTAGAAAAAACCATTGATAAAATTGAAATGTTGTCGCAAGACAAAAATCATTCTGGGATTACCGGTGTGACCACTGGATTTATTGATTTAGATAAAAAAACCTCCGGATTACAACCTTCCGATTTAATTATTGTTGCCGCGCGTCCGTCAATGGGGAAAACCGCATTTGCTATGAATTTGTGTGAAAATGCGGCACTTGCCAGCGAAAAACCGGTGTTAGTTTTCAGCTTGGAGATGCCTGCTGAACAAATCATGATGCGTGTTATTTCCTCCTTATCCCGCGTAGAACAACAAAAAATTCGTACGGGGCAAGATTTAACTGAAGCGGAATGGTCACAGATCGGTAGCACTTTAGGCATGTTTAAAAAGAAACCGAATTTATATATTGATGATTCTTCTGGCTTAACTCCGACGGAATTACGCTCTCGTGCTAGACGAGTTTATCGCGAAAATCAAGGGCTTAGTTTGATCATGGTGGATTATTTGCAATTAATGCGCGCTCCCGGATTTTCCGATAATCGTACATTAGAGATCGCCGAAATTTCCCGTTCCTTAAAAGCGCTTGCTAAAGAATTGGAAGTGCCGGTCGTTGCGCTTTCGCAATTAAACCGTACGTTGGAAAATCGTCAAGACAAACGCCCAGTTAACTCTGATTTACGTGAATCCGGCTCTATTGAGCAAGATGCGGATTTAATTATGTTTATTTACCGTGATGAGTATTACAATGAGCCGACAGAAGAAAATCGCGGCATTGCGGAAATTATTATTGGTAAACAACGTAATGGTCCGATTGGCAAAGTAAAATTATTGTTCCAAGGACAATATTCTCGCTTTGATAATTTAACGAATAAACCCGAATATTTAAGTGAATATTAAGATGATGAATGTGAAACCGGCAACAGCGAAAATCAGTTCTGTTGCACTTAAACACAATATCCAAATGATTAAACAAAAAGCGCCGAACAGCCGAATTATTGCGGTGGTTAAGGCAAATGCTTATGGGCATGGCGTAGTTTTTGTTTCTTCAGCGGTTGAAGAAATGGTGGATTGTTTTGGGGTGGCTCGTTTGGAAGAAGCCTTAAAATTGCGTTCAAATGGGATCACCAAACCGATTTTGTTGCTGGAAGGTTTTTTTGCGGAAAACGATTTGCCAATTTTGGCGGTGAATAATATCCAAACGATTGTGCATAATCGTGAACAATTGACCGCACTTCAGAAAGCCTCTGTGCCGAATAAAATTAAAGTGTGGTTAAAAATTGATACCGGGATGCATCGTTTGGGGGTGCGTGCGGATCAAGTTGATGACTTTTACCAAGCCCTCAGAAATTGCCCAAATATTGATAGCGAGATTGGATTTGTCAGCCATTTTAGTCGTGCCGATGAGTTGGATTCGGATTATACCGAAAAACAATTAACTTGTTTTTTAACTGCCATTCAAGATAAACCGGGTGAACGCAGTATTTCCGCATCGGGTGGGATTTTATTTTGGCCACAAGCACATTTAGACTGGATACGACCAGGAATTATTATGTATGGTATTTCGCCAAATAATACGCCAAGTCGGGAATATGGTTTAATTCCCGTGATGACACTGACGTCATCTTTAATTGCCGTGCGTGAACATAAAAAAGGCGAGCCGGTTGGTTATGGCGGTAGATGGATCAGTGATAAAGATACGAAAATTGGTGTAGTTGCGATTGGTTATGGTGATGGTTATCCGCGCGATATTCCTACGGGTACACCGGTCTTTTTAAACGGACGGTTAGTGCCGATTGTAGGTAAAGTGTCGATGGATATGCTGACAGTCGATTTAGGGGCAGATAGCCAAGATCGCGTTGGTGACGAAGTGATTTTATGGGGCAAGGAATTACCTATTGAAGAAATTGCAGCAATTAGTGGCATTTTAAGTTATGAATTAATTACAAAATTAACACCGCGCGTATTAACGGAGTATATTGATTAAAAATCGCACTTGCCGGTGTAATTTTGAGTCAAAAGGGCGTAGAAGCAAGAAAAATCCTCCGTGATTTTCGCCCTGACTTTTTAAGCGATAAGAGGAACGTTTATCGTCCAAAGTCATTTATACTGTTTTTTATTATTAACATTAAAAAGGAAGCTCAATGAAAAGTATTAATCCAAGTCAAACCAGTGCGTGGAAAGCATTAGAACAACATCAAGTCGCATTTGCTGATACCACCATTCAACAATTGTTTGCTCAAGATACGGAACGTTTTGCTAAATATTCATTAACTTTTAATAATGAAATATTAGTCGATTTTTCAAAAAATAAGATTAATCAAGAAACGTTGACATTATTACGTCAACTTGCGACGGAATGCGATTTAGACTCCGCTATTGATGCGATGTTTAGTGGCGAAAAAATTAACCGTACCGAAAATCGCGCGGTCTTACACACCGCATTGCGTAACCGTTCAAATACACCAGTATTAGTGGATGGTAAAGATGTGATGCCGGAGGTGAATGCGGTTTTAAATAAAATGCAAGCCTTCTGTGAGCGCGTAATTTCCGGCGAATGGAAAGGTTATACCGGCAAAGCGATTACGGATGTGATCAATATTGGTATTGGTGGTTCCGATTTAGGTCCATATATGGTAACCGAAGCGTTGCGTCCTTATAAAAATCACCTCACCATGCATTTTGTTTCTAACGTAGATGGTACTCATATCGCAGAAACACTGAAAAAAGTCAATCCGGAAACTACTTTAATCTTAGTGGCGTCAAAAACCTTTACTACACAAGAAACCATGACCAATGCACATTCAGCACGTGAATGGTTCTTAGCATCGGCAAAAGACGAAGCTCACGTAGCAAAACATTTTGCAGCACTTTCCACAAATGCCAAAGAAGTGGAAAAATTCGGTATTGATACCGCTAACATGTTTGAGTTCTGGGATTGGGTCGGCGGACGTTATTCTTTATGGTCAGCTATCGGTTTATCTATCGCATTATCTGTGGGTTTTGATAATTTTGTGGAATTGTTACGCGGTGCGCATGAAATGGATAAGCATTTCCGCCATACGCCAATTGAACAAAATATTCCAGCAACCTTAGCGCTTGTGGGATTATGGAATACCAATTTCTTAGGCGCACAAACAGAAGCAATTTTGCCTTATGACCAATATTTACACCGTTTTGCAGCATATTTCCAACAAGGCAATATGGAATCGAATGGAAAATATGTTGGACGTGACGGTAAAGTTGTGAATTATCAAACTGGTCCAATTATTTGGGGGGAACCGGGTACGAACGGGCAACACGCGTTTTATCAATTGATCCACCAAGGCACAACTTTAATTCCGTGTGATTTTATTGCGCCGGCGCAAAGCCATAACCCGTTGGGCGATCACCACAGCAAATTACTTTCCAACTTTTTTGCTCAAACTGAAGCCTTAGCATTTGGTAAAAGCAAAGAAGAAGTAGAAGCAGAATTTGTAAAAGCGGGTAAAACGTTAGAACAAGTGAAAGAAATTGTTCCCTTCAAAGTCTTTACCGGAAACAAACCGACCAACTCCATTTTGGTGCAAAAAATTACCCCGTTCAGTTTGGGGGCATTAATTGCCATGTATGAACACAAAATTTTTGTACAAGGGGTGATCTTTAATATTTACAGCTTCGATCAATGGGGCGTGGAGTTAGGCAAACAATTGGCTAACCGCATTTTACCTGAATTGGCGCAGGCAGATAAAGTCAGCTCACATGACAGTTCAACTAATGGTTTAATTAATCAATTTAAAGCTTGGCGTTAAGCTTTTTGTCTCTGTAGATGGCAGGATGACGAAGAGCATCCTGCTATTTTTTTGCCGATAGTATGCTTTTTATGCAAAAAAAGTAAATTTTTGTTTACTTATTTTGCATTTTTATGCAAAATCTAGCTAGGAAAAAGTAATATGAGAAAAGACAATGACAAGTGAAAAACCGGATAACCTAACCAAAGCATTCAAAGAATTACTTGCCCAAGAGCGTTTCGGCTCGCAAAGTGAAATTGTCAGCGCCTTGCAAGAACAAGGATTTACCCATATTAATCAATCTAAAGTATCGCGTATGTTAACCAAATTCGGTGCAGTGCGTACGCGTAATACCCGAATGGAAATGGTATATTGCTTACCGAATGAATTAAGCGTGCCAAATACCAGCAGCCCGTTAAAAAACTTGGTGTTGGATGTGGATTTTAACGATTATCTAATCGTGATCAAAACCAGCCCGGGCGCAGCACAATTAATCGCTCGCTTGCTGGATTCAGTAGGGAAGGCTGACGGAATTTTAGGTACCATTGCCGGCGATGATACGATTTTTGTCACCCCGACGTTGAATACCAATATCCGCGATTTGATGGCAAATATTCAGCAATTATTTGAAAATTCGCTATAAAGTACATTGAGCCTTATAGCCAATATAAAAGTGCGGTCAAATTTTATATAGTTTTTCGTTGAGTTAGTTGCTTTGCTGAAACGGAGGAAAAATGAACATTTTTATCACTGGCGCAACCGGTTTAATCGGCAGTTCATTGGTTTCTCGTTTAGTGGAATTAAAGCATAATGTAACCGCACTTTCACGCCATCCGGAGCAAGCCCGCGCAAAATTACCCGCGCAAGTAAATCTGGTTGCCTCACTGGATCATTATGCCTCTTTTGATGAATTTGATGCGGTGATCAATTTGGCGGGCGAACCGATTTTTGACCTCAGATGGAATGCGCAACAAAAACAAAGATTAATACAAAGTCGAATCAATTTAACGCAAAAATTGACCGCACTTATTAATCAAAGTCAACAGCCGCCACATACGTTTATTTCCGGTTCTGCCACTGGATTTTATGGCGATCATGGTGACTCTGAAATCACTGAACAAACCTCCGCCGGAAGCGGATTTGCCGCGCAATTATGTCAACAATGGGAACAAGCTGCCTTATCAGCAAAAACGCGTGTTTGTTTACTGCGTACCGGCATTGTGCTGACGGGGCAAGGCGGTGCCTTGGCGAAAATGTTGCCGCTTTACCGTTTCGGTTTGGGCGGAAAATTAGGCAATGGGACGCAATATTGGGGTTGGATCGCGTTGCCGGATATGGTGGAGGCAATTCTCTTTTTGCTACAACAACCGCAATGCCAAGGTCCTTTTAACTTAGTTTCGCCATATCCGGTGCAAAATGCTGAATTTAACCATACACTCGGATCGCTGTTAAAACGACCGCACTTTGCTGCGGTGCCGGCAATCATGCTACGCTGGGTTTTAGGCGAACGTGCAGATTTGTTATTAGATAGTCAAGCTGTGTTGCCACAGAAATTGCTTAACGCCGGTTTTACCTTTCATTATCCTCAATTATCGCAAGCGCTTTCTTATGCATTAAAAGCGGCGAATTAATCCGCTAAGTGCGGTCATTTTTTGCTAAGTTTTCCAAAATACCTCATATTTTTTATTGTTCTCAACCGAAGAAACAGTGATAATAAACAGCTTGTATTTTATGGCGGGCTTATTATGACGGATTATATTTTATTGATTATTAGCACGGCGTTAATTAACAATTTTGTTTTGGTAAAATTCTTAGGACTCTGTCCGTTTATGGGGGTTTCCAAGAAAATTGAAACTGCTATCGGCATGGGCTTGGCGACCATGTTTGTGTTGACCGTGGCATCGCTTTGCGCCTATTTAGTTGATCATTATATTTTGACCCCACTAGACGCCAATTTTTTACGTACACTGGTGTTTATTTTAGTGATTGCGGTGGTAGTTCAATTTACGGAAATGGTGATCAATAAAACCAGCCCGACGCTATATCGTCTGTTAGGTATCTTTTTACCGCTGATTACCACCAACTGCGCGGTTCTCGGCGTGGCATTATTAAATATCAATTTGGCACATAACCTAACGCAATCCGTGATTTATGGTTTTTCGGCATCCTTAGGTTTTGCTTTAGTTTTAGTATTATTTGCGGCGTTGCGCGAACGTTTAGCGGCAGCGGATGTACCGAAAGCCTTCCAAGGCCCTTCTATCGCCTTGATTACCGCAGGTTTAATGTCCCTGGCATTTATGGGCTTTACCGGATTAGTGAAAATATAATATGACAACAATTTATTATGTGCTGATAACGATCACCGTATTAGCATTGATTTTCGGTTTAATTTTAGGTATCGCTTCCATTAAATTGAAAGTGGAAGCGGATCCTATTGTGGAAAAAATTGATGCCTTGTTGCCGCAAAGTCAATGTGGGCAATGTGGCTATCCGGGATGTAAACCTTATGCAGAAGCTATTGCGAATGGTGATGTGATTACAAAATGTGTACCGGGTGGTCAACCTTTGGTGGTGAAAATTGCCGATTTATTGGGGGTGGAAGTGCCGGCGACAGATTTTGCCGAAGATCCTACTCCTAAAGTTGCTTTTATTGACGAAAATATGTGTATTGGTTGTACTAAATGTATTCAAGCCTGTCCGGTGGATGCGATTATTGGTACGAATAAATCCATGCACACCATTATTGCCGATTTATGTACGGGCTGTGAACTTTGCGTGGCGCCTTGCCCGACGGATTGTATTTCCATGATTAAAGTTGAGAAAAATATTGATACGTGGGATTGGCAATTTGATCCAAATTTGGTCATTCCTGTGGTCAATGTGACTTCGGCGGAGAAAAAATTGGTGATTGGAAAGTAAGGAAAGCAGAATGAGTGATGTATTAACCCGTTTCAATTCCGGTAAATTATGGGATTTTAAAGGTGGAGTTCACCCACCGGAAATGAAATCACAATCCAATCAAACGCCAATCAAAGCGGCTAAGTTAGTTGAACGTTTTTATATTCCGATTAAACAACATGCTGGAGCCGCTGGTAATATTTTAGTGAATGTTGGCGATCATGTATTAAAAGGTCAAGCATTAACGCAAGGCGAAGGGTTGCGTGCCTTGCCGGTACACGCTTCAACTTCCGGAACCGTGGTAAATATTGCGCCTCATGCTTCCGCTCATCCTTCTGGATTGCCGGAAATGTGCATTGAAATTCAAGCAGATGGTCAAGATAAATGGTGTGATCGCGAACCTATTGACGATTTCTTAACTCGTACGCCGGAACAATTAATTGAAAAAATTTATCGCGCTGGTATTGCCGGATTGGGCGGAGCGGTTTTCCCGACCGCCGCGAAAATTCATTCGGCAGAAAAACAAGTTAAATTATTGATTATTAATGGTGCGGAATGCGAGCCTTATATTACGTGCGATGATCGCTTAATGCGCGATTATCCCCATGAAATTATAGAGGGAAGTCGCATTTTGCGCTATATTTTGCGCCCGGAAAAAGTGGTGATCGCCATTGAAGATAACAAACCGGAAGCAGTGAGTGCATTGAAAGATGCTTTACAAGGTGCTAACGATATTGAAATTCGGGTTATTCCGACAAAATATCCATCTGGTGCAGCAAAACAATTGATCCAAGTGTTAACCGGTATGGAAGTGCCGAGCGGTCAGCGTTCGTCTAGTATCGGTGTGTTGATGCACAATGTGGGAACCGCATTTGCAATCAAACGAGCGGTGATGGATGATGAGCCTTTGATTGAGCGCGTAGTGACCTTGACCGGCGATAAAATACAACAAAAAGGCAATCAATGGGTACGTTTTGGCACGCCAATTGTAGCGTTGTTGCAACAAGCTGATTATCGTTATGATGAGCGATTCCCAGTTTTTATGGGTGGTCCGATGATGGGATTTATCCTGCCGAATTTAAACGCACCGGTGACCAAAGTTACCAACTGTTTATTGGCGCCAGATCATTTTGAATATGCACCACCAGAACCGGAACGCTCTTGTATTCGTTGTTCGGCTTGTTCGGACGCTTGTCCGGTGAATTTAATGCCGCAGCAACTTTATTGGTTTGCACGTAGTGAAGATCATGAAAAATCCGAACAATATTCCCTAAAAGATTGCATTGAATGTGGGCTTTGTGCTTATGTTTGTCCAAGTCATATTCCGTTAATTCAATATTTTCGCCAAGAAAAAGCCAAAATTTGGGAAATTAAAGAAAAAGCGAAAAAAGCGGAAGATGCGAAAATTCGTTTTGAAGCACGTCAGGCTCGTTTAGAAAAAGAAGAATTAGAACGCAAAGCACGTTCGCAACGGGCGGCGGAAAATCGTCGAGAAGAATTAGCGAAACAAAAAGGCGAGGATCCGGTTAAAGCTGCTTTGGCGCGCTTAAAAGCAAAACAAGCTAATACAGATGCGCCGGCTAAAATCAATGAAATTAAAACGATTGTTGGTACTAAAGGAGAAATTTTACCGGACAATAGCGAAATTATGGCAATGCGTAAGGCTCGTCGTTTAGCGCGTCAACAGGCAGAGGATACATTACAAAGTGCGGTAGAAAATTCCGCTGAAATGCGCGCGTCTTCAGAGAGTGAAAAAACGTCAGAAAAAAGCACCGCACTTGAAGATAAAAAAGCCGCCGTTGCAGCAGCGCTTGCGCGCGCAAAAGCGAAAAAATTAGCGGCACAGCAAGGTGAGGCGGAAAACATCGGGGAAGTGTCAGCCGTAGAAAATGTGACAAATGCGGAAAATCCGGTAGCAACGGATCCGAAAAAAGCGGCGGTTGCTGCGGCAATTGCGCGCGCAAAAGCGAAAAAATTAGCGGCACAGCAAGGAGAGGCGGAAAACATCGGGGAAGTGTCAGCCGTAGAAAATGTGACAAATGCGGAAAATCCGGTAGCAATGGATTCGAAAAAAGCGGCGGTTGCTGCGGCAATTGCGCGCGCAAAAGCGAAAAAATTAGCGGCGCAGCAAGGTGAGGTGGAAAACGTCGGGGAAGTGTCAGCCGCAGAAAATGTGACAGATGAGGAAAATCCGGTAGCAACGGATCCGAAAAAAGCGGCGGTTGCTGCGGCAATTGCGCGTGCAAAAGCGAAAAAATTAGCGGTGCAGCAAGCAAAAGATGCAGAATAAAATCAAAATAAATAAGGTGTTGTCATGTTTAAAATGGTAAGTTCTCCACATACGCATTCGGGCAAATTTACTGCTCGGATTATGTTGTGGGTGATCGGGGCGATGATTCCGGCGATAATCACGCAAGTGTATTATTTCGGTCCGGGCGTGCTTGTGCAGGCAAGTTTGGCTATTGTATGGGCGCTGGCACTGGAATTGATCGTGACATTTTTACGTAAAAAGCCCGCATTATTTTATATTGCGGATTGCAGCGTGGTATTAACTGCGCTGATTTTAGCGGTGGCGATCCCACCTTATGCGCCTTATTGGGTGATTTTGATTGGTATTTTTGGTGCTGTTATTTTAGGAAAACACGTGTATGGCGGATTAGGACAAAATCCATTTAATCCAGCGATGGTGGGATATGTGATTTTATTGATTTCTTTCCCATTGCAAATGAGTACTTGGTTGCCGCCGATTAGCTTATTAAATGAGCCTCCAACGCTGGCAGATACCTATTCCTTGATTTTTCAAGGGGGGACCACTGACGGATTTAGCTTAACACAACTTACTGCATCAATTGATGGTGTGACACAGGCGACGCCATTAAACGAAGTCAAAACCTTAGCAACGAAATATACAGAGGGTTACCCTGCTGGGTTGTATGGGGAGATGTTACGTTCGCCAATTTTTGATTATGGTGATTTTGCTTTGGGTTGGTGGCAAGTGAATGTAGCATTTTTATTTGGCGGTATTTTCTTAATTTGGCGCAAAGTGATTCATTGGCAAATTCCGGTGGCGATGTTGTTGACAATGGCATTATTGGGTATGGGATCTAGTGTGTTTTCTGAAGGATTACATTTATCGTTTAACGCGCATTGGCTAAGTGGTGCGACTATGTTTGGTGCCTTTTTTATCGCTACTGATCCGGTGACTGCTTCGATTACGCCGAAAGGAAAATTGGTATTCGGCGCGTTAGTCGGTTTGCTAGTGTATATTATTCGCTATTATGGCGGTTATCCGGATGGTGTAGCATTTGCGGTCCTATTGGGTAATATTTGTGTTCCTTTAATTGATCATTACACCCGACCTCGAGTTGCCGGTCATGTGCGAGGTACCCGCCCATGAATATGACAAAAATTAGTGCGAAATACGGTTTATTATTGGGCGGTGTGGCGTTAGCTTGTACCGCACTTTCTACTGGAGTTTATTTTTTAACCAAAGATAAAATTGATGAGGTCGTTGCTAAGCAGCAGCAAGCGTTGTTATCCGAAGTCATTCCAGTACAATATCATGACAATGATTTGTTGCAAAGTTGCTATGATTTAGAGAAATTGGCGCTGAAAAATCCGAGTATTGGCAAAATTTGTGTCGCAAAAAAGGACGGTAAAATTAGCGCTTATGCTTATGAAACCGTTGCGCCGGATGGATATTCGGGCAATATTCGTTTATTGGTAGGATTAACACCGAAAGGTGATGTGCTTGGCGTTCGCGTCCTTGAACACGCGGAAACGCCGGGGTTGGGTGATAAAATTGAATTGCGCATTTCCGACTGGATTTTGTCGTTGAGCAATCAAAAAATCAGTCAAAGCACTTTGTCTGATTGGGCGGTGAAGAAAGATGGTGGGAAATTTGATCAATTTGCCGGCGCGACCATTACGCCGCGTGCGGTAGTGAACCAAGTGAAGCGTTCGGCGCTATTTTTACTTGATGAATTAAAACATCAGGATCAAACAAAACGGTTAAATGAAAAATAATGATGACAGAAAACAGTGTAAAAACAGACCGCGCTTTAGGGGATGTGGCGTCAGATTTGGCGCAACCTGTGTCGGATAGACAAAGTGCGGTGGAAAAAAATGCAGAAAATGGCATTTGGTTGCGCTTGTTTAAGCAAGGTATCTGGCAAAATAACCCAGGGTTAGTGCAATTATTGGGGCTTTGTCCGTTGTTGGCTGTTTCAGGATCGGCGACCAATGCGCTGGGATTAGGATTGGCGACGGTGATTGTGCTAATGTGTACGAATACAATTATCTCGTTGTTTCGTAAACATATTCCGCAACCAATCCGCATTCCGATTTATGTCATGATCATTGCTACGACGGTGACGATGGTACAATTGATTATGAATGCTTATACTTATACGCTTTATCAATCCTTGGGGATTTTTATTCCATTGATCGTGACCAATTGTATTGTGATTGGGCGAGCGGAAGCCTTTGCGTCCAAAAACGCCGTTGCGCACGCGCTTTTTGATGGTTTTTCCATGGGACTTGGGATTACCTTAAGTTTGTTTGTATTGGGCTCGTTACGTGAAATTATTGGTACCGGGAAATTGTTTATCGGCATTGAAAATTTATTGGGAAGTTGGGCAACAGAATTACATATTGAATTATTTCAAGTAGATAGCAGCTTTTTATTAGCAATTTTACCGCCTGGTGCATTTATTGGTTTAGGATTATTGTTGGCTCTTAAAAATATCATTGATCGCAAAGTAAAATGAATAAGCAAAAACGTATTGAAATTTTAACCCGCCTGCGGGAACAAAATCCGCATCCGACCACTGAATTAAATTACCACTCGCCCTTTGAGTTGTTGATCGCGGTGATTTTATCGGCGCAAGCCACAGATAAAGGTGTCAATAAAGCTACAGATAAGTTATTTCCGGTTGCCAATACGCCGCAAGCTATTTTGGATCTCGGCGTAGATGGCTTAAAAAATTATATTAAAACGATCGGGCTATATAACAGCAAAGCGGAAAATATTATTAAAACTTGTCGCGACTTGGTGGAAAAACATCAAGGTGAAGTACCGCAAGATCGTGAATCTCTGGAAAGTTTAGCCGGTGTTGGGCGAAAAACGGCGAATGTAGTGCTAAATACTGCCTTTGGGCAACCAACTATTGCAGTGGATACGCATATTTTTCGTGTTTCTAATCGTACCGGATTTGCGCCAGGAAAGGATGTTGTGAAAGTTGAAGAAAAATTGCTCAAAGTGGTGCCTGATGAATTTAAAACCGATGTGCATCATTGGTTGATTTTACACGGACGTTATACTTGTATTGCTAGAAAACCGCGCTGCGCTTCTTGCATTATTGAAGATTTATGTGAATTTAAAGATAAAACCGAAATATAAAAAAACAGGAAAAATTATGACGACAAAACAAGAAAGACAAACCTGGTCAAGCCGCTTAACCTATGTACTTACTGTCGCCGGGGCTACGGTTGGGTTCGGGGCGACTTGGCGTTTCCCTTATTTAGTTGGTGAAAACGGGGGCGGGGCTTATGTATTGTTGTTTTGTATTGCCATGTTGGTCATCGGTATTCCTATGATTTTAGTGGAAAATGTGATTGGACGCCGTTTACGGGTTAATTCCATTGATGCTTTTGGCGATCGTTTAGATGGCAAAGTCTCAAAAGGCTGGAAAATTTTAGGGTATATGGGGCTGCTCGGCGCTTTTGGTATCATGGCATATTATATGGTACTTGGCGGCTGGGTGATGAATTACATTGTGAATTTAATCGGTGGCGGATTGGATATTTCCTCGGTGATCACCAAAGAATATGCTAAACAATTTTATGAGGAAAGCATTACCAACAGTCCTTGGCATATTATGTTATATACGTTGATTTTTGTGTTGATCAATTATGTTATCCTTGCCAAAGGGATTATTGGCGGTATTGAGCGTTCAGTAAAATATTTGATGCCATTACTTTTTATTTTTTTGATTGGGATGGTGATTCGCAATGTAACTTTGCCGGGCGCTGCCGAAGGGATTATTTATTATCTTAAACCGGATTTTTCCAAAATCACACCACAACTTTTTATTATGGTGCTTGGACAAGTTTTCTTTGCTTTAAGTTTGGGCTTTGGTGTGTTGATCACCTTATCCAGCTACCTTAGCAAAGAAGAAAATCTGATTCAAACTGCGGTGATCACCGGATTTACCAATACGATTATCGCTGTTCTTGCCGGATTTATGATTTTCCCATCGTTATTTAGTTTCGGCATTGAACCTAACGCGGGACCGACCTTAGTTTTCCAAAGTTTGCCGATGGTATTTTCCCATTTATGGGCAGGGCGTTTTTTTGCGGTGATTTTCTTCGGATTACTGCTTATTGCCGCCTTAACCACTTCGATCACGATTTACGAAGTGATCATTACCGCATTGCAAGAAAAATTAAGAATGCGTCGCGGCAAAGCGATTATTTTAACCTTAGGTGGTATTTTTGTATTGGGCAATATTCCATCGATTTTAAGTGATAATTGGCTAAAAGAGGTGACCTTTTTTGGACGCAATATTTTCGATACTTTTGATTATGTCAGCGGCAATATTTTATTTATGCTTACTGCATTAGGTTGCGCCATCTTTGTGGGCTTTGTTTTAAAAGATGAAGCAAAAAAAGAACTTTCCCAAACCCCAAATTCTCTTTTTACGACGATTTGGTTTAATTATGTGAAGTTTATTGTTCCGTTGATTATTATCGTGATTTTTGTGAGTAATTTGGTTTAAGTCTAATCATAATAAGAGAGAGTTAGTTTGAGCTATTATAAGTTATTTTATCAAGTCAAATCTATTAAAGAGGAAATTAAACTTGAATATAAATCCTCTAAATATGAGAAATAATATGATGATTGATGAAAAATTCTATGAAAATTTAGAAAATGAGTTTAATGTTATATATCCGAAACAAGATGGTGCAACTTATAGTAGCCTACTTAATTATTCAGAAGAAGGGAAAAAATATAGACAACGTTGGTATCGATATAAAGAAGGGTATTCAATAGATTTAATTAAAACATTAATTTCTACATATAATAAAAAACAAAATGGCATAATCTTAGATCCTTTTCTAGGGAGTGGCACAACAATTATGGCTGCTAACGAATTAGGGTTAAAAGCAATTGGGTTTGAAGTTAATCCATTTTCTCAGTTCTTATCAAAAACAAAATTAACTAATTATAGTTTAAAAGATAAGCATTTGTTTAATGAGGTATATCCTTTGATATTAACTGAAGCAATTTTGCTATCAAATAGACAAAAGTTTGAATTACCTAAATTATCTATTGCACATAAAGTATTTGATGAAAATATTCAAAACTATATTTTAGCTATTAGACATCTTATAAAAAATTATAATGTAAATGAAAAAGTAAGAGATTTATTATTTTTAGGTTGGTTATCTGCAATTGAACCGTGTTCATTATATAAAAAGGCAGGAAATGGTTTAAAGAGAAAAGTTGAAAGTAAGAAAAATATTACAACTATTCCGCAGGTAATAGATATTTTGACAAACATTTATTTATTAATGAGTGAAGATTTATCGGCTAAGTTAGTGTTTAATTCCTCAGTAATTTGTGATTCAGCATTAAATATACCTAAATATATAGCGAAAAATACTATAAGTAGTGTTATTTTTTCTCCACCTTATGCCAATGCTTTTGATTATACTGAAATTTATAAGTTAGAGTTATGGTTTGGTGAGTTTGTTAGAGATTATGATGATTTAAAAAAATTGAGATCTTCTTCTTTACGTTCTCATTTGAATGGTTTGTCCAGTCAATTAGATATATCGCAATTAAATTTAATTGAGTTATATGAACTTAATGTTTTACTACAGGCATTAGAAAATAAGAAATTATGGGATAAGAAAATTCCAATTATGCTGAAGCTCTATTTCAGTCAGCTTTTTGAATTATTAGAGCATATTTTTGATGTGTTAGAAAATGATGGATATTGTGGGATTGTTGTTGGTAATTCTTCTTATGGTGGTGTTGTTTTCCCTACTGATTTATTAGTTGCTAAGTATGCTAAAACAATTGGGTTTAAAGTAGATAAAATTGAAGTTGATCGTTATATTATTACTAGCTCTCAACAATACCATCAAACTTATAATGCTAAAGGATATTTAAGAGAAAGTGTGATATGCATGAAGAAAAGTGTTTAGAAAAAAATTTTGTAGATGTTGATTTTCTTCCAATTAATACTAAAATTGGATCTGTTTATAAGATCAATCAAAGAACACCGAATGAATATACTCATGGTTTTTTTAAATATCCGTGTAAATTTATTCCTGAAATACCACGATGGGCAATAAAAAAATATTTAAAAAAAACAAATGGACTTGTTTTTGATCCTTTTTCTGGCTCAGGAACAACTTTATTAGAGGCTAATATATTAGGGCATAATGCATATGGCTGTGAAATTGATCTAGTTGCACAAAAAATTATTTTAGCCAAAACACAGCACTATTCTTTGAGTGACTTATATAAAATAGATGAAGTTTATTCATCAATTTTGTTCAATCTAGATAAAAGCACTGATATTTTTAGGCCCGATATCAATAATTTTCATCATTGGTTTTGTGACGAAAATGCGTTATTATTAGGTAAATTACGCTCTTTTATTGATAAAATTGAAGATAATAAAATTAAAGTTTTCTTTGAAGTGGTATTTCTTTCTATTATTAAACCGACATCACAAGCCGATGACATTTCTCCCAAGCCTTATGTTTCAAGAAAAGTGATAAAACAAGCACCTGATGCGTTTAATTATTTTCAGCTTACTTTTGATAAGTATAGGAAGATGTTACAAAGTTATTCTGAATTAAATATTCAAAATACGACTAAAATAGTCAAAGGGGATGCACTGAGTGTAGAAGATGCTTTTCTTGCAGACATTGCAATTACTTCACCTCCATATATCAATGCTTTTGATTATGCAAGAACATTGCGATTAGAAAATTTATGGCTAGGGAATCATTCAGAACAATCTATTTTAGAATCGAAAAGTCATTATGTTGGAACAGAACGCTTTAATCTAAAAAATGAAAAACAAAAAGAATCCGATATATTTACTTACTCATCAACTTTATATGAACACTTTTCAATATTGAAAGATATTGATGAAAAAAGAGCTTATATTGTTAAAAAATTTTTTGAAGATATGAAATGTAATATGGTTAATGTAGTTAATCATTTAAAAAAAGATGCTTATTATATTATTGTTATTGGCAATAGTAGTATTAGAAACCGCCACATAGAAAGTTGGAAAATTCTTAAAGATATTTCTCAATATGTTGGATTTGAATATATTGAAAATTTTGCTTATTTTATTCAGAACCCTTATATTAGAATTCCAAGAAATGGAAAAGGGGGATTGACGAAATTAGATCATATTTTAGTACTTAAAAAGGTATAGTATATAGTATTATGGCAAAAAGAGATAGAAGTAAGAAATTTTGGTTTATTCCTAAAAGAGCAAATGTACATCAAATGCTAGCATTTTTACATGGCATGATTGAAAAAAATTATGATGGAACAACCTGGAATCCACAAAAGCAAGATAATCTAAACCTTGAACTTAAGAAATTGGGAGCAACAAAAGATGGTGAAAAAATTGCGCCACAAGGTATGAGAACATTATTAGCTTCAGTTCACTATTTAGGATTTGTATATTTGGATACGACAACTGAGCCAACACGAATAAGAATTACTGAAGCCGGTTATCAATTTTATAATATGCATAAAAATGATTTGCGAGTTATAGAGAAACTAACCAAAAGTTTAACTATTAACTCATCACCATCTGTTTATCATCAGATGAAGAAATTGCAAATAACAAATCCAATTATTCTACCACACTGTGAAGATATCTTTGTATTTCCATTTCGTGTTGTCCTTTCTATGTTATTGAAATTAGAATATTTAGATAAAGAAGAAATAGCTCTATATGTATTTCATACAAGTTCAATGTCTGAAATAGATTTTAGAGTTCAAGAAATTATAAATTTCCGTAAGTTAGATACACTAGATAGAGAAAATTTGATTAATCAGTATAAAAAAACGGATGTCGGAAATATTACACTAACTCAAGCTGCAAGTTCTTCTTATTTTATGCAGTTTTGCGAAGGAACTGGTGTTATTGAGAGAAATAGTATTTATGTAGATAACTGCGATAAAGCGATTGATTCGATTAAAATTAAATCACAGTTCAGACAAGATGTTGTTAAGGTTTTATCCCAATTTAAAGGGATACATCCTTATGATTTTAAAGATAACTTGCTGTTATGGATAGATTATATTGGCTCTATGGGAAAATTATATCCACCGGTTGATTTTAAATTAAAAAACTCTTCATTAAGAGAGGTTTATATTGAAGTTTTTCAACATAAAGATATTATTTATACGAATGTACTAGCATTTTTAGGGGAAGATTGTTTTCCAGTTTTTATAGATGAAGAATATGAGGTTAAGATTTATCTTTTTGATAAAGCACAACACGTAGGAGAATTTAAATTTAAAGGAAATGAAAATTGTGTTTTAGATGTAGGTGATTTTATTAAATTGGATTGTACTGCTAATGCTGAAAATTCATTATTAGAATTAGAAGATGAAATTCGGTTGCACAGTAAGGCAACAACATTTACCTCTACAATGCTTCCTAAATTACGCTTATTAAATAAAAAACTAGGTATAGATAAAATTAATGATAAATCTTTACGTGGTGCTTATTATGAATATCTATTTTATCGTTTATTATCTATTTTAAAATCAAAAAATATGATTGATGATGTTTTTTGGAATGGAAAAATAGGCAAATATAATTTACCTATTCAAGCACCTGGTGGTAAACAAGGAACCCCTGATATCATTTTTATAAAAGATGGGATACATTATATATTAGAGCTTACTACAATAAAATCAAAGTCAGGACAACATTCCGCAGAATTATCTTCTGTACCTGATCATATTAGATTATATAGTAAGCAATTTCGTAACATTAAAATTAGAGGTATTTTTTGTGCGCCTGAAATTCATGAACGAAATCATAATGTGATGAAAGCTATTTTATTAGGGGAGAGTATTGAATTTATTTCGATTAAAGATAGTGAGTTCCTAGATATATTGTGCGTAGAAAATTCTATGTTACTAGGTCAGAAATTAGAGTCGTTATTTGTCTAGAAATTTGAGTTATTGAATAACTTAATACAAAAAATACCAGTTAATTAAAACTGGTATTTTTGTTTATATCTTATTTCGCAATTCGTTTGTATTTCATGCGATGTGGTTGAGTTGCTTCAGCGCCGAAGGTTTTCTTTTTCCACTCTTCATAATCAGAGAAGTTACCTTCATAGAAGGTCACTTTGCCTTCATCGCCGTAGTCTAAAATGTGGGTTGCGATACGGTCTAAGAACCAGCGGTCGTGGGAGATCACCATTGCACAGCCAGGGAACTCTAAGATCGCATTTTCAAGCGCACGCAAGGTTTCAACATCTAAGTCGTTGGTTGGTTCGTCTAATAATAAGACGTTGCCGCCGGCTTGTAATAATTTAGCCAAATGCAAACGACCGCGTTCACCGCCCGACAATTCGCCGACACGTTTTTGTTGATCGACACCTTTGAAGTTAAAACGTCCCACATACGCACGACTTGGGATTTCAAAGTTACCGATGGTTAAGATATCTTGTCCGTTTGACACTTCTTCCCATACGGTTTTTTTATCATCCATGGCATCACGGAATTGATCCACCGATGCCAAAACCACAGTTTCTCCTAAGGTAACAGAACCGGAATCCGGCTGTTCTTTACCGGATAACATACGGAATAGGGTCGATTTACCCGCCCCGTTTGGTCCGATAATACCAACAATGGCGCCTTTTGGAATGCTGAAGGAAAGGTTGTCAATCAGCGTGCGTTCACCGTAGGATTTGGTTAAGTTATTCACTTCGATCACTTTATCCCCCAAACGTGGACCAGGTGGAATAAAGAGTTCATTGGTTTCGTTACGTTTTTGATATTCGCCTGAATTAAGTTCTTCAAAACGAGCCATACGCGCCTTACTTTTCGCTTGGCGACCTTTTGGATTTTGGCGTACCCATTCTAATTCTTTTTCAATAGATTTTTGACGAGCCGATTCTGCTGCTTGCTCTTGGGCTAAACGTTTTTCTTTTTGTTCCAACCAAGAAGAATAGTTACCTTCCCAAGGAATTCCCTCGCCACGGTCAAGTTCTAAAATCCAACCGGCGACGTTGTCTAAGAAGTAACGGTCATGGGTAATTGCCACGACAGTACCTTCGTAGTCGTGCAAGAAACGCTCTAACCATGCCACAGATTCGGCGTCTAAGTGGTTGGTTGGCTCATCTAACAATAACATATCTGGTTTTTCGAGCAATAAACGACAAAGCGCCACGCGACGGCGTTCACCACCGGATAAATGCTCAATTTTGGCGTCCCATTCTGGCAAACGTAACGCATCGGCAGCTCGTTCTAATTGGTTTTCCAGATTATGTCCATCATGTGCCTGAATAATGGCTTCAAGATTGGCTTGTTCCGCCGCTAATTTGTCAAAATCAGCATCAGGATCGGCATATAACGCATATACTTCATCTAAGCGTTTTAAGGCGTTGCTTACTTCTGCTACTGCTTCTTCAATTGCTTCACGTACCGTTTGTTGTGGCTCAAGTTTTGGTTCTTGTGGTAGATAACCGATTTTAATTCCTGGTTGCGGACGCGCTTCTCCTTCGATCTCTTTATCGATTCCCGCCATAATGCGCAATAAGGTTGATTTTCCGGCTCCATTGAGACCTAAAACCCCGATCTTGGCGCCTGGAAAGAAACTTAATGAAATATCTTTGAGAATATGACGTTTCGGCGGTACCACTTTACCTACTCGGTGCATCGTATAAACAAATTGTGATGACATAAATTTTCTCATTGTTAGATTAAAAAAGTGCGGTCATTTTACTTGAAATTTATTAATTTTGTAAGTTTTTCAGGCAAAAAAAACCACCCGAATCGGGTGGTAGGAAAGTAGTTTAGCTATATATTTATGATTATTTTATTTAGGAACTTTATGAATATCAAGCTATCACTTGACGCTGCTTATGCTACATAAAAGCAGGAGGTAAAGAAAGGGCAATGTGCGATTTTCTTGATATAAATCAACAAATGATGCGAGTTTCGGCAGATTTATGCTAAGTGAAATGCCTGTTTATTATGCAATTAAACTGAATAATTGTGCGGATAATGAAAATTGCACGGATAATCCGGGGTGAATTCTTTTATTTTAAATTTATGTTAAAATAAACGAATGTCGTTTTAATAAAATAAGGTTTTTAATCGTGAAGAAGTTATTCAAGTTTCTCTCTTTGATGTGTTTTTTCTATGCAGCGCAAGCGCTAGCACACCCGCACGCGTTTATTACCATGAAAAGTAAACCCTTGGTAAAAGATCAGCAACTGACAGGGTTTACCTTGGAATTATTATTGGATGAAATGAGTTCGTCTTCTATTCTGTATGACTTGAAAAACTCCAATAATGACAAAGCCGCGCGTCAAAAATTGGTGGACGGTGTGATTGAAAATATCATCAACGAACATTATTTTAGCTATGCTTATGATAAGCAAGGCGAAAAAATCAAATTTAAAGGTCAGCCGGAAAATTATGGGATGAAAGAAAATGGGATGCAAGTGCTTTACTATTTTGACTTCCTATTAGCAAAACCGCAACCATTGAAAGATAATCGGGTTGAATTATTAACTTATGATAAAACTTACTATGTTTCAATGATGTATGATCAAACGAATGGTGATGCAGTGGATTTTTCCGCGTTGCCGCAAAATTGCCAAGGAACGGTAATTGAACCAAATTACGATGAAAAAATTCAGGAATATGCAGCATCTTTAGATCGCAGCCAACGTAATGCGGACAGTTCCCTTGGTGTCGTATTTGCACAGAAAGTGAATATTGTCTGTAAATAAAGGGAGGGCTTATGCAGCTGAAAAGACCGTATAACTATATTATTTTACTGGTTATTTTATTGCTCGGAATTGCGTTTTTATTTCCTTATCTGTTTACCAAAATTATTGATTGGCAACGTGAATTTAATCAATTGATGGGCGGATATTTACGCGAAATTAAACAACAGCCGACGCAAGCCGGAATGTTGCTTATTGGTATTTGTTTTTTATATGGTATTTTTCATGCGGTCGGCCCGGGACATGGTAAATTTGTGATTGCGGGTTATCTAGCAACCCATCAATCCAAACTGAAAGCCAGCATGGTGTTAAGTTTGTTATCATCCTTGATGCAAGGCGTGGTTGCGGTTGTTGCTACTTCTATTGTAGTGCTGGTTTTACAACTGTCTTCCGCTTATTTTAAAGTGAGTCAGCTATGGATGGAGCGAGTTGCGTTTGGTTTGATTTTGTTGTTGGGCTTGCAATGGATGTATCAAAGCGGTATGGCATTGCGTAAACAATGGCGACCGGCAAAACCTACTTTGCAAGTTAATCGTATTCATTTTGCGGAATCTTCGGATTTTATGAAACCAAGTGCGGTCAAAAAAACGCCTGTTTTTCATCAGCATTCTGAACATTGTGGATGCGGTCATCAACATTTACCGGATGCTTCTCAACTTGAACAAGCCAACGATCTGAAATCTAAATTTTTAGTGATTTTAAGTATAGGTATGCGTCCTTGTTCCGGCGCGATTTTTGTGCTGTTTTTATCCTATATGTTGGATTTGTATTGGTGGGGCATTCTTGCTACGATGGTGATGGCGCTGGGAACCGGGTTAATGTTGTCCGGATTTGCTTTGATGGTGCAATATGCGCGCAGCAGTGCAATAAAATTAGGGCAGTGGTATTTATCGCCGAATTTAAGTTTAAACCTTGAAGATTTGGTGAAGTTAGCAGTCGGCGCTATTTTAATTTTCTTTGCGGTCGCCTTGATTTACGGAACCACCTTACAAGAAAGCGGTGGGGCAGTGTTGTTCGGCGTTTAATGTATTGTAGAGATGAAAAAAGTGCGGTTATTTTAACCGCACTTTTTGTTTGTGTCTTATTAATTATTGCACAAGTAGATAAAAATTGCTGTCTCCGCGTACAATATTTAATGCCACCGCCGTTGGTTTTTGATCTAGAATTTTACGCAATTGCGTTAAATTTTCGATTTTCGTGCGGTTAATTCCAACGATAATATCGCCGACTTTCAATCCACGTTGTTCCGCTAAAGAACGTGGTGCAATTTTGGTGACTGACACCCCTTGAATACCATTTTTGTTGTAATTTTCCAAATCCGCACCATCTAGGTTGGAGAGAATATTACTGGCTGATGTTTGGGTTTGTTCATCAGATTGCAATGTCACTTTTACGTTATCGGATTTTCCGTCGCGTAAATAGGTTAACTCAATTTCTTTACCGGCACCACTGGTCGCAATTTTTGCACGTAATTCCGCAAAGGTTGCGAGTTTTTGTCCGTTGATAGCGGTAATGATATCGCCGGCTTTAATACCTGCTTTTTCAGCGGCTGAATTTGGCAATACTTCGCTGACGAAAGCCCCTTGCTGTACATCTACATTGAACGCTTTAGCAAGATCGGCATTTAATTCACCACCTTTAATACCTAGCAAACCGCGACGCACTTCACCATATTCGATAATTTGTTGTACAAGGCTGTTTGCCATGTTGCTTGGGATCGCAAAAGCGATACCGGCGTTGCTGCCGCTTGGTGAGATGATGGCGGTGTTAATCCCGATCAATTCGCCTTGTAAATTAATTAATGGACCGCCGGAGTTTCCGCGGTTTACAGCGGCATCAGTTTGAATATAGTTTTCATAAGTACCGCTGTCGGAACCGGTAGAACGCGCAAGAGCAGAAACAATACCGGAGGTGACAGTTTGACCCAAGCCGAAAGGATTACCAATAGCCACAGTAAAATCACCCACTTTTAATTTATCTGAATCGGCGATTTTAATCGCAGTTAAATTTTTAGGATTTTCCAATTGAACTAATGCTACGTCCGACATTTCATCTTTACCGACGACTTTCGCTTTGAATTCACGTCCATCTTCTAATTTAACCGTAATTTTATCTGCGCTGTCTATAACATGATTATTTGTCAATACATAACCTTTTTCAGCATTAATAATCACACCAGAACCAATTCCTCTAAAATTACGAGGAGAACGATCTCCAAATGCATCAGGACCAAAAAAGAACTTAAATTCTTCCGGAATATCATCATTACGAGAAGTTGCTTTTTGTTGACCTTCTACCGCGATAGAGACTACCGAAGGAAGAACCTTTTCAAGCATCGGTGCAAGGCTTGGCAATTGTTGACCTTCCACTGTCGCAGGCAAATTCGCTTGCGCCGGTAATGATCCGGTTAATACGCTTAATCCGAGTGCAATACTTGTTAATACAAAATTTCTTTTTTTCACTTTATGTTCTCCATTAAATAAAAGAATAAAAAAAGACATTGTTTTGCAATGTATTTTCTAAGACAAAAAAAATGGAGAAATGTTCTAGAGTTTGATGAATTTTTTCTATGAGAAAGGGTAGGCGAACCTACCCTTAATTGTTATTCATTCTGCATAGAAAAGTGCGGTATTATTTTTCCGCTTTTAAGATACCGGATGAGCCTTCGGAATAATCACGCGGCGGATTTTCTTTAATTGCTGCTTCATTTTCTACCGGTTCATCAATTTTTTCACTAATAAGTGGCGGAGAAAATAATTCTTTCGTGGCCAATTCTGGCAATAAGGCAGTAGAAGAGGTTGCTAAATGGCTATAGAGTTTTTGATAATCTTTAGCAAGAGTTTTTAATAAATCTGCACTTTCAGCAAAATGTTTTTCAAGTTGTTGTTTTTGATTATCCAGCTCCACTTTCACTTGTTTTAATTCCGCTTCAGTTTTCACTTGTTGTTTTACGGAACCTTTAGTGAAACGCAAAATAATATATCCCAGTAAAAAACCAACAATTAATCCTACTAATGCGGCTTGCCACATTTCTGGCGTCCAAGTTTGCATAAAAACTCCTTATTTTGTTAAAAACCTTTGCTATATCATACTGATAAATTGTTAATATTTCTTTGCAGTAGATCACAGTATTTAATATTTATTCACCATCAAAAGAAAAATTTTAAAAAAAAGGCTAAAATGCAGCAAAACAATTTTAGCCCGATATGACGATCAATTAATGGAACGAAAACTTATTTCCAATTTGTGCGTTTAGCGTTTTGCAATTTTTCATACGCTGCCAATAATTTTTGGTGCGCGGTAAATTTTTGCAAATGCTCATCGTCTGCCAATAAATCATAGAACGGATTACCACCATGGATAGCTTTCCAAGCAAAACGAACCGCACTTTCGCCATACATTTTTTCAAATACCATCCGGTATTGCTCACTGTCGCGCTCATCGTCTAAGAACAATTCAATACTGCTGATTAAGCAACGATAATAGTTAACGCGTTCTTTGCTAAATACCGAACTGTTCATACTTAATGTCCAATTCGCCCAATCTAGCGCAGCGTCGAGATCGCCTACCGCAAGATATAACATGGATTTTAATTCGCCGATACGTAAGGTTGACCAGCCGGATGCTGGTGGTGCCACGATACCAATAAATTCACGTACGCGTGTTGCATCATCAATATCTTGCAAATCCAATTGGGCAAGAATATCGTGATACATGGCTGTGGATTGTTGGAAATTCGGTAAATCCAGCAACACTTCGCGCCAAATCATGCCCATATTATTATTGGCATACAACAGATCATCTGGCGGATAAATATCGGACATTCCCGGCACAATAATGCGGCAAGCATAAACGTCTAAATGGTTGTAATCCATAATATAGACTTCTTTTTTCTCTTGGTGGAAAATTGCCATCAAGTTGTCATATTCTTGCTGTGTGGTACCGGAGAAATCCCAATCGACAAATGCAAAGTCTGCATCTTGTTTGAATAAATCCCAAGAAATTAAGCCACTGGAATCAATAAAATGGGTTTCTAAATTAGCGTGTTCCGCCACTTCGTCGTTGTAGAATGATGGTGGAGAGAAAACGTCCAAATCATTTAAGCTGCGACCTTGTAACAATTCGGTGACCGTACGTTCTAGCGCCACTTGGAAATTCGGATGGGCGCCGAAAGAGGCAAAACAAGTTCCGTTATCACGATTTAATAACACTACGCAGATAACCGGATATTTACCGCCCAAGGAGGCGTCATAAGCCAAAATCGGGAAACCTTCTTCTTCTAATTTTTGAATGGACGCTTGAATGGATGGATAACGTGCCATTACTTCTGCCGGAATTAACGGTAAGCTGATGGCTTCGGCAATAATTTTATTTTTAACGTAGCGTTCGAAAACCTCGGATAAACCTTGAACGCGCGCTTCATTTTTAGTATTTCCCGCAGACATCCCGTTGGAAACATATAAGTTCGCGATAATGCTTTGTGGGATGTACACCGTAGATTGATCCGATTGACGAATATAAGGCATCGCTACAATACCGCGATCGTAATTGCCTGATTGTAGATCCACCAATAACTCTGGCGTTAATTCCTCATCTGGATCGTAATACTGTAATAACTCTTCATTTAATAAACCGGCGGGAATGGTCCCTTCTTTTTCAATTTTAAACCATTTTTCACTTGGATAATGCACAAATTCTCCGTTGGCAATATCCTGACCGAGATAGAAATCTGCGAAGAAATAGTTGGTTGAAAGGCGTTCAAAATATTCGCCTAAAGCGGATGCCAACGCCGCTTTTTTGCTGGCGCCTTTCCCGTTGGAAAAACATTGTGGGCAATCCTTGTCGCGAATATGAACTGACCAAACGTTGGGAACGGGATTAAGCCATGATGCTTCTTCAATATTGAAACCAAGTGCGGTCAATTTTTGTTGAAATTTTGCAATACTTTCTTCAAGTGCTGCATCTTTACCTAAAATAAAAGTTTGTTCTGTCATATGTGAATCCTTGCATTATGATGAACAAGCATAATAGGAAAGTTTAAGCAGATGAGCAAGTATAAAGCGAAAATTTTTATCTAATTTGTTAAGAAATTATTTTCAATCGGTGAAAATACGATTATGCTATATCTTGGAATTAATCCATAAAACATAAGGAGCTAAACATGGCATTAGGTTGGTATGAACTAAAATTGGCAAAAGATGGTCAATTTATGTTTAATTTAAAGGCGGCGAACAGCCAAACTATTTTGACCAGCGAACGTTATAAAACGCGTGCGGCAGCTGAAAACGGTATTGCTTCCGTGCAAAAAAATGGCGTTGATGAGCAAAATTTTGAATATAAAGCGACTTCTGATGGTCAACCGTATTTTATTTTGAAAGCGAAAAACCATCAAGAAATCGGACGTAGCGAATATTATTCTTCCAACGCAGCAGCGAAAAATGGCGTAAAATCCGTGATCACCAATGCAGCAACAACAGTAATTAAAGATAAAACCGCGGCATAATTCACCGCACTTTCTATTGTTTTTCGAGTTTTTATCAAGGCAATTTGTGAAAATTGCCTTTTTCTTTATTGCCTTTGCTATCGAATTTCATTAAAGGCTTCCACCGTGTTAAAGCCTTTATGGGAGCGGAATTTGATTTTTTGTGGCGTTAAATTCAGTGGATAAGTTCTTTTTTTCGCGATAATTGCCACAAGTGAACCTAAATAAGGCACTTCATTAGCAAGCGCTAGGCGTTGGGTAGCAAGAATGTCAAAATTCAGCAATTCTAGCCAATCGATAACGCGCCAAGCACAAAAATGGCGAAATGGGAGTGGCGTTTGTCCGTTGAGGTTGAGGTGACGTTTCATGCCTAATCGACTAAACGGATTGAACAACGACAGAAAGAGATAACCGTCGTCGCACAGTACCCTTGTGGTTTCGCGCAGAATTTGATGAGGATCTTGACTAAAATTCAAGGTATTCGCCATAATACACATATCAATGGATTTTTCCACCAAAGGCAGCTCCGATAAACGACTTTGTACTACGGAAGTGTCTTCTTGTAATGAAAGTGCGGTCAAATTTTGCGTAATTTTGGGCGCGATGATGATATGGTGACGCAAGGGTAAAGGGCAGTGAATTTCGCCACTTAATCCGCCTAATTTCAACCATTGATAACCTAGAACATTAGGAGACCAAGCCGCAAAATATTGACTGATAACCTCTTGATATTGTGTACCGCGTTGCAACTGTTGCCAGCTGCTTGGCAATTCAAATGAGGTTGATAATTTTGCATTCCATTTCATATTTACCTCGAGGATCGCATCATGTTAGTTCCAATTCCTGCACTTAATGATAACTATATTTGGCTTTATAGACGAGAAAATTTACCGGTGATTGTGGTCGATGTGGCGGAAACTGACGCATTATTGCGTTATTTTACGCGGTATCAGTTAGTACCGGAAGCAGTATTGATCACACATTATCACAGCGATCATACCGCCGGTATTGCCGAATTTATCCGCCATTTTCCGCAAGTGCCGGTGTATGGACCGGCGGAAGCGCAAGCTCATGGCGTGACACATCTTGTGGAAAGCGGGCAAATTACAACACCGCATTATCAAATTCAAGTTTTACCGACAGGAGGGCATACTGCCGGGCATTTGAGTTTTGTGGTGGATGGGCATTTATTTTGTGGTGATACATTATTTTCTGCCGGTTGCGGTCGGGTTTTTACCGGCGATTATGAGCAAATGTACCAATCTTTGCAACGATTGAAACAACTGCCGGAGAGTACTCTAGTTTGTGCGGCGCATGAATATACCTTGAGCAATTTGGCGTTTGCGTTGACCGTGATGGAGGATAAAAGTGCGGTGGAAAATCAGCTTAAATTAGTGCAAACCTTGCGGGCGAAAAATCAACCAAGTTTACCAACAACCTTAGGATTAGAGATGAAAATTAACCCGTTTTTGGTAGCTCGAGATATAGCGCAGTTTGTGGCGTGGCGCAAAGCGAAAGATAATTTTTAAAGATTGATGAATTATTGACTAAAGTGGTCAGTTAAATTTGCTCAATGGGCTAAAATTGGATTAGAATAACGTATCTTATTTGTTTTATTTTTTTCTTGTGGGAACAATCGCTTAAAAGTGCGGTTGATTTACAAATCGTTTATGGCAATTTTAGCATTAGGTATTAATCACAAAACCGCCTCTGTTGCAGTGCGTGAAAAAGTCGCCTTTTCTGACGATAAGCGGCTTTTAGCGTTGCAACAATTGACACAATCCGCTTTAGCAGACAGTGCTGTGATTTTATCGACATGCAACCGAACCGAAGTGTATTTTCATAATCGCAGTGTGGCGCCATCGCAGGATCAAGATTGGCTGGATCGTTGTATTTCATGGTTTGCTGATATTCATCAACTTAATGCAAATGAGCTAACAGATTGTTTATATAGCGAATATAATCAAGATGCTACCAATCATTTGATGCGCGTCGCTTGCGGATTGGATTCGTTAATTCTAGGTGAGCCGCAAATTCTTGGGCAGGTGAAACAAGCCTATCAAGTGAGCGAGCAATACTACCAACATACCATGTCGAGCGAATTTTCACGCTTATTTCAGAAAACTTTTTCAGCGGCGAAACGGGTACGCAGTGAGACTCAGATTGGCGAAAATGCCGTGTCAGTTGCTTATGCTGCTTGTAGTTTAGCTCGTCAAATTTTTGAAAAATTAAGTAATTTAAATATCTTGCTGGTGGGGGCTGGGGAGACGATTGAGTTAGTCAGTCGCCATTTATTGCGCCATGGGGTTAAACAATTGACGATAGCTAATCGTACCTTAAGCCGCGCTCAAGCCTTGGTTGAAAAGCTAGAAAGTCCGCAATTTATTGACGTGTTATCTTTGGAGAATTTGCAAGGTGCGCTAAATCAAGCGGATATTGTGATAACTTCTACGGGCAGCCCAAATGTGTTGATTGATGATGACATGGTGAAACAGGCGCAAAAACAGCGCAAAAATAAACCCATGCTGATTGTAGATATTGCGGTGCCACGTGATGTAGATGAAAATGCCGGAAAACTAGAAAGCGTTTATCATTATACAGTAGATGATTTGCAGCATATTATCCAGCATAATCTTAACCAACGAGAACAAGCCTCGAAACAGGCGGAAGCTATTATTGCGCAAGAAAATGAAGACTTTTTTGAATGGCTGAAAGTGCGCCAATCTTCCGGTTTAATTCGTACTTATCGTGAAAGTGCGGAGCAAATTCGGCAAGATTTATTGGAAAAAGCGTTACAATCCTTGCAGCAGGGAGAAAATGCGTCGCAAGTGTTGCAGGAATTGAGTCATAAATTAACCAATAAATTATTACATCAGCCGACGCAGGCCATCCAAAAAATGGTTAAAAGCGGAAATTCACAAGGGTTACAGGTTTTTTCCGAAATTATTAATGAGGATGTTAAATCTTAATTTAAGCGAAACAGGCTGTATGAAAATGGCGGAGTAAATTCCGCCATTTTTTATAATACAATCGTTTTATTTTGATAGACAAAAATGCGATCGTGTAATGCCAAATCCAAGGCGCGACTTAATACGGTTTTTTCTACATCTCGACCGGCTTTCATCATGGCTTCAGCACTATAAGTGTGATCCACGTTGATCACATTTTGCATAATAATCGGACCTTGATCCAACTCATTATTAATAAAATGCGCGGTAGCTCCGATAATTTTTACGCCGCGTTCATAGGCTTGTTGATAAGGTTTGGCGCCGATAAAAGCGGGTAGAAACGAGTGGTGAATATTGATCACGCGGTTTGGATAACGAGATACAAATTCCGGATTTAATACGCGCATATATTTTGCCAAGACAATATAATCTGGCGCATATTCGTCAATTTTTTCTGCTAATAATTGGTCATGTTCCACGCGGGTTAGTCCTTCGTGGCTGACGCAATGGAAAGGAATATCAAAACGTTCCACCAGACTTTTTAAGGTATCATGATTGCCGATCACCGCTGCGATTTCAACATCTAAGCCACCATAATAGGTTTTCATTAAAATATCGCCAATGCAATGCGCTTCTTTGGTCACTAAAATCACAATACGTTTTTTTGCGGTGCTGACCAAACGACAATTGGTCCCTTGCGGTAAACTGAATTTTAGATCTTCTAATAAGGTATGTTCATTAAAAATACCTTGTAATTCTGTACGCATAAAAAAATGTTTGGTATTAAAATCCACAAATTCACTATTATGCACAATATTTAATTGGTGCTTATAACAAATATTGGTAATTTTAGCGATTAACCCTTTATCATCCGGGCAGTCAGTAAGTAATATTTTATTTTCAATCATATTTTATTTTGAGATAAAGAAAGAACAAAATCTATTTCATAGACTTTGTTCTATAATGGATAAAATTAAATTTCAAAATCGGATAAGGATTTACCGGAATTTAACGCTTGTTGAATAAAACGTGGCGTTCTGCCTTGACCAGTCCAAGTTTTGGTTTTGCCATCACTATCTACATATTGATATTTTGCTGGACGAGGTTCTCTTTTTTTACGTACGCTAGGGGCTTTTGATGCAAGAATTTCCGCTAATTCATCGGCGGTAATACCATCTTGTGCTAATAATTCTTTATATTTTTCAATACGAGCTTGGCGTTCTTGTTCTTGACGCTCAACTTCTTGTACTTCAAGTCTTTTTTCTTCAACAACCGTTTGTACTTTTTGTAAAATCGTTTCTAGATCGCTAAGGCTTAATTCGCGTGAAAGCGCTCTTAAACTGCGAATATTATTTAGGGTTTTCAAAACTTCAGTCATCTTAATATCCTTGTTAGATTACAGGTAGAAGGGATGTATTTAAATAATGTTCTAATAATAACCAAAATATAATAGAGCGTAAACGGTATTTTGGGAGGAATTTTAATATTTTTTCCATTGATACTATTTTATTTTTCTATTTTGTGTAAAAGTGATTGGAATTTTAGGCGTCTTATTGTAATCTTGCACGACATCCTACATACGTAGAGGTTGCAATTATTATAAGTAGTTTTTCTGAGTGGATAACGATGACGAAAAAGGAAAGGAATAGTTGCCGAAATCAATTAAAAGTCATTTTAATTGGTTGGGGGCGTGTTCGAAAGAAGCGTCACTGTCATAGTTTTTGGTTACTATGGAGCGCTACTGGTTAGGTTGGGTGAGATATGCCTGCCTTCTTTATTTTAAAAAAATATCAACCTTTAAAATAGTTAACTTCAGTGGTTCTCCCTTAAATTTAGGTAGAACAGATAATGAATCTTGTAGATTATTCCACATCCATTTGGTCAATTGTACCTCCCGTGTTAGCGTTGTGTTTAGCGATTGTGACACGAAAAGTCATTTTGTCGTTAAGTATCGGTATTATTATTGGCGCCTTAATGTTGGCAGATTTTAATATTAAAGATACATTGACTTATTTATTTAATAACGTTTCTTCGTTGGTTTATAGCAGCGAAGACGGATTAAATTTCGATACGATCAATATTATTTTATTCCTATTATTATTAGGAATTTTGACCGCACTTTTAACCGTTTCCGGTAGTAATCGTGCTTTTGCTGAATGGGCGCAAAAACGGATTAAAGATCGCCGCAGTGCAAAGTTGATGGCAGCTTCCTTGGTTTTTGTGACCTTTATCGATGATTATTTCCACAGTCTTGCGGTAGGTGCAATCGCCCGTCCAGTGACGGATAAGTTCAAAGTATCTCGTGCTAAATTAGCGTATATCTTGGACTCCACTGCTGCACCTATGTGTGTATTGATGCCGGTATCCAGTTGGGGAGCGTATATTATTACGTTAATTTCAGGATTATTAGCCACTTATGCCATGACCGAATATTCGCCAATTGGCGCATTTATGGCGATGAGTGCGATGAATTTCTATGCGATTTTCTCCATTATTATGGTGTTTTTTGTGGCGTATTTTTCCTTTGATCTCGGTTCTATGGCAAGACATGAACGATTGGCACAAGAACATCAAGAAAAGGAAGAAATTGATGCCTGTGCTGACGGTCGAGTAAGAAATTTAATTTTACCTATTGTGACTTTAATTTTGGCAACTGTTGCTATGATGCTTTATACCGGTGGTCAAGCATTGGCGGCAGACGGGAAAGCATTTTCCATTTTAGGCGCATTTGAAAATACGACAGTTGGGATTTCCTTAGTCTTTGGTGGCGTGCTTGCGGTATTGATGGTCACTCTGTGTATTTTGCTGGATCGCCAAGTGAGCATAAAAGAATATGTGCAATCTTGGATCGTTGGCGTGAAATCTATGTCTGGTGCAATTTTAATTTTGTTTTTTGCTTGGACAATTAATAATGTAGTGGGGGACATCAAAACAGGAACCTATTTATCCGGTTTAGTTTCTGATAGTTTACCGGTGGCGATTTTACCGGCGTTGTTATTTATTCTTGGTGCGGTGATGGCATTTTCGACCGGAACCAGCTGGGGGACGTTCGGGATTATGCTTCCAATCGCTGCCGCTATTGCTGCACATTCTGCACCGGAATTAATGTTACCTTGTTTATCTGCGGTGATGGCGGGTGCGGTATGTGGTGACCATTGTTCACCGGTATCCGATACCACGATTTTATCTTCAACTGGAGCAAAATGTAACCATATGGATCACGTGACAACGCAATTGCCTTATGCTTTAACCGTAGCTGTTGCAACCATTATTGGCTATTTGGTTGTGGGTTTCACCCAATCTGGCTTGTTTGGTTTTATTGCCACTGCGATTTCTCTCGTGCTACTGGTTTTCATGTTTAAAAAGCGTTAATTGTGATCTAGTTCAAAATATTTAAATAAAAAATTAAATATTACTTATTTTATAAAATGCGACATAAAGTCGCATTTTTTTGTATTTTAAGTAAATTATCTTTATAAAATATCGTTAAATTTTTATTTTCGGTTTTTTATTCTTTTAAAATTGGATTTTTATCTTGATTTTGAAGAAAATAGTGATAGACAAATAATTTTGATTTAGGTAAAAATAACAACATGAAAGCAAAAACAAGTTAAAGCATGACCGCAGGTAAAAGTGCGGTGGATTTGTGAGGTGAAAATGAAAAAACTATCAGGTGCAGAAATGGTTGTACAATCTTTACGCGATCAAGGCGTAAAGTTTGTATTTGGTTATCCCGGTGGTTCCGTGTTGGACATTTATGATGCCATTCATACCTTAGGTGGTATTGAGCATATTCTTGTTAGACACGAACAAGCGGCAGTTCATATGGCGGACGGTTATGCTCGCTCGACGGGTGAAGTCGGGGTGGTGCTGGTGACATCTGGACCGGGGGCAACCAATGCGATTACCGGTATTGCGACAGCTTATATGGATTCGATTCCATTGGTAGTTTTTTCTGGGCAAGTAATGTCAAGTTTAATTGGACGCGATGCGTTCCAAGAATGTGATATGGTAGGGATTTCCCGTCCTGTGGTAAAACACAGTTTTTTAGTGAAAAATACGGAAGAACTTCCGGAAATTATCAAAAAAGCCTTTTATATCGCCTCAACTGGTCGTCCGGGACCGGTGGTAATTGACTTGCCGAAAGATGTGGTCAATCCGGCGAATAAATATCCTTATACCTATCCTAAGGATATTACCATGCGTTCTTACAACCCAACACGACAAGGGCATAAAGGACAGATTAAGAAAGCATTAAAAGCCTTGCTAGTGGCGAAAAAACCAATTTTATTTGTTGGTGGTGGTGCGATTAATGCTAATTGTAGCCAACAACTTATTCAATTGGCGCAACAATTGCATTTGCCGGTAACATCTTCTTTGATGGGATTAGGGGCTTATCCGAGTACGGATAAACAATTCTTAGGGATGTTAGGGATGCACGGAACCTATGAAGCGAATAATGCAATGCACGAAAGTGATCTTATTTTAGGGATCGGCGTGCGTTTTGATGACCGGACGACCAATAATTTAGCCAAATATTGCCCGAATGCAAAAGTGGTTCAAATTGACGTGGATCCGACATCAATTTCCAAAAATGTCCCGGCAGCAATTCCGATTGTTGGTAGCGCGGAAAATGTGCTAAATGAATTCCTTTCCCTATTGGATGGAGAGGATTTATCCAAAGCACAATCTTCTTTAGAGGAATGGTGGCAACAAATTGAACAATGGCGGGCGGTGAAATGTTTGGAATTCGATCGTAATAGCAAAGAAATTAAACCGCAACACGTCATTGAAACTATTTACCGTTTGACGAAAGGAAATGCTTATGTGGCGTCTGATGTAGGGCAGCACCAAATGTTCGCCGCCTTACATTATCCGTTTGATAAACCTCGTCGTTGGATTAATTCCGGCGGGCTTGGTACTATGGGATTTGGTCTTCCAGCAGCGTTGGGCGTGAAACTGGCGCATCCTGATGCAACGGTTGTCTGTGTGACAGGGGATGGCAGTATTCAAATGAATATTCAAGAATTATCCACTGCACAACAATATGGCATTCCAGTAGTGATCGTAAGCCTCAATAACCGTTTCCTTGGCATGGTAAAACAGTGGCAAGATTTGATTTATTCTGGTCGTCACTCGCAATCTTATATGAATTCGTTGCCGGATTTTGTCAAAATTGCCGAAGCTTATGGACATGTTGGGATCCAAATTGACAGTTTAGACGAATTAGAGGAAAAACTCACCAAAGCCTTTAGTATCAAAGATAAATTGGTATTTGTGGATATTAAAGTGGACGAAACCGAACACGTTTATCCAATGCAAGTACGTGGCGGAGCGATGAATGAGATGATTTTAACTAAACCGGAGAATGCATAATGCGTAGAATTTTATCAGTATTATTAGAAAATGAATCAGGAGCATTATCTCGCGTTGTAGGCTTATTTTCTCAACGGGCATTCAATATTGAAAGTTTGACTGTGGCGCCGACAGATGATCCCACTTTGTCGCGCATGACAATTGAAGCCTATGGTGATGAGCAAGTGCTGGAACAAATTGAAAAGCAATTACACAAGTTGGTTGATGTATTTAAAGTGATCAATTTAAGCGATTGCGAACACGTCGAGCGTGAAGTGATGTTGGTGAAAGTGAAAGCACAAGGCAATTCGCGCGATGAATTAAAACGCTTGACTGAAATTTTCCGTGGGCAAATTGTTGATGTTACTACTAAATCCTATACTATTCAATTAGTTGGAACTAAAGATAAATTAGATGCTTTTGTTGCAGCGGTTAAAGAAGAAAGTCAATTACTCGAAATTGTTCGTTCTGGTTTAATTAGCCTTTCTCGCGGCGAGAAAAATTGTCTGTAATGCATTGAGCATGAAAAAAGTGCGGTTAAAAAATGAAAAATTTTAACCGCACTTTTTATTTGTAGTGAAAATCAAACGATCATTTTTCGTTTTCTTGAACCCTATGATCTTGCGGCACTTCTTCCTGGCAATGTGGGCAAGTCATCAAATGTTTTTGATTGTTATGCACGATAAAATGCCCCATTTTTTTCGCTTTGGTGTCGAGATATTCAGTGTTGTAACGATTTTCGCCAACGTTAAGCGGAACACGTTCTACTACATTAATTCCAGCACGTTTCATGGTTTCGATTTTTTCCGGATTATTGGTCAGCAAACGGACTTTTTCCACGCCCAATAATTCAAAAATATCGGCACAAACATCGAAATTACGTTCGTCAGCGGCAAAGCCGAGAGCTAAATTGGCTTCAATGGTGTCCATGCCTTGATCTTGCAATGAATAGGCACGAATTTTATTAATTAATCCGATACCACGACCTTCTGCACGATGATAAATCAGCACGCCACGACCTTCTTCGCTGATTTGACGCAGGGCAGTGGCAAGTTGAAAGCCACAATCACATTTTAAACTGTGCAACGCATCACCGGTTAAACATTCCGAATGAATGCGGGCTAACACGGGGTTTTCTTTATCGCTAATATCTCCCATCACTAACGCAACGTGTTCTTTTTTGCTATCTGGAAATTCAAAACCAACAATACGAAAAATACCAAATTCCGTTGGGAGCTTGGCTTGAGTAACTAATTGAATTTTTGCCATAATTAAATCCTTAATTTCTTTTTATTCTATTATGATAGAATACGCTTTCCTATTTAAAATGGTTATAAATATGTTAAATCGTTTGTCATTATATACTTTGTTGCTCGGTTGTGTACCACTTTTTACATGGATCTTAAATTGGCAATGGCAAGGTAATGAAAAATTAAGTCCATTCGATTATTTCTTATACGGTTTAACCCAAACTGGGAGTATGCCTTATGCGTTTATCACTTGCACTTTTTTTTGCTTGATATATTACATTTCGTTAAATAATAAAAAACAGGCAAGGGTGGTGATTTTAATCATGGTGATTTCCTTAGTGATAACACAAGGCGTTAAGGAGGGATTAAAGCAGATCTTTGCTGAACCGAGACCTTTTGTGACAAAAATAATGGAGGATATGGGGAGCAGTACGGAAAATTTTTACCGCCTTGATCGCTCCGAACGCAAGCAAATTGTACGAACTTATTATTCCACTCGTCCGCAAGTCCCGTCTTGGTTGACATCACATTATATAAAAGAAGTGAATTATTCTTTTCCCTCTGGGCATTCTATTTTTGCTGCAAGCTGGTTAATGTTAGCCGTTGGTTTTAGTTATTTATTCGGCAAAAATAAGCGGATATTCCAAATATTAATGAGATTTATGACGATTTGGGCATTGTTAATGTTAGTAAGTCGTTTACGTCTTGGTATGCATTACCCGATCGATATTTTAGTATCAATATTAATTGCTTGGTTTTTTTATGTCGTACTTTTTAGTTTTTTAATTAAAAAGGCGATCTTTCGCAAAGAACTTGAGTAAAAGTGCGGTTAAAATAAAACGATTTTTGGGTATTATGTCACAATTGCACAATGTGAGTAGTGCGGTAAAATAACGAATTGTGTACGCTATTTTTTTATTTAAGAGGTGATAATTATGTTGTACGGTTTTGATATTGGTGGTACAAAGATCGAGCTAGCTGTTTTTAACGACCAGCTTGAGAAACAATACGCTGAACGCGTTCCCACGCCAAAAGAAGATTATGAAGAATGGCTAAATGCCATTGTCGATTTGGTGCGTAAAGCGGATGAGAAATTTGCTTGTAAAGGAACTGTTGGTCTTGGTGTTCCGGGATTTGTGGATCCGGAAACTGGTATTGCGGAAATTACTAATATTCGTGCTGCCGATAAAAAACCGATCTTGCGGGATTTATCCGCGCGTTTAGGACGCGAAGTGCGGGCGGAAAATGATGCCAATTGTATGGCGTTGTCGGAAGCGTGGGCAGAGGAAAATCAGCAATATGCCAGCGTGATTGGGTTTATTTTAGGCACAGGTTTTGGCGGCGGCTTGGTGATTAACGGTAAGGTGCATTCTGGTCAATCCGGCATGGCGGGCGAAGTGGGGCATATGCAATTGAATTATCATGCCTTAAAACTGCTCGGTTGGGATAAGGCGCCGATTTATGAATGTGGCTGCGGAAATCGCGCTTGTTTGGATAATTATCTGTCCGGTCGCGGATTTGAAATGTTATATCGCGATTTGCAAGGTGAGGCGTTATCGGCAAAAGAAATTATTGAGCGCTTTTATGCCGGTGAGCAAAGTGCGGTCAAATTTGTCGAACTTTTTATTGAATTGGCAGCGATTTCAATTGGTAATATTGTCACAATTTTTGATCCACATTTAATTGTACTAGGCGGTGGATTGTCCAACTTTGATTATTTATATGAAGCCTTACCAAAAGCATTGCCTAAACACACAATGCGTAGTGCCAAAATACCGGTAATTAAAAAAGCCAAATATGGCGACTCAAGTGGCGTGCGCGGTGCGGCAGCGTTATTTTTATCGCGCGCATAAATCAATTTTGTTGCTTAAAGTGCGGTGGAAAATTTAAGATTTTTTCACCGCACTTTTTGACAATATTGAATAAATAAATCGAGTTCGGCAGAAATATGTTTATTGCGGTGGTGTATTTGCCATAATTGTCGAGTGAGCGTTTTACCTTGTAAAGAGAGATAACGAATTTTTTCCAAGCGAAAAGCGTCATTTAACACGAGTTTAGATAAACAACCAATGCCGAAATCGTGGATCACTGCTTGGCGGATGGCTTCTGAGTGGCTAAGTTGTAAGACGGTTGGTTGGGATAAATGAGATAAAATCAGATGTTCAACGGTTTCCCTTGTGCCGGATCCTTTTTCTCTTAACACCAGTGGCAATTGGTTTAATTGTGCCAGTGTCAAATCATGGATATCCTGATTCAGCCAGCGACTTTGCGTGGCGGCAAATAAGGTTAATTCATCTTCTAACCATTTTTCCGCTACCAATTCTTCCAGTTGATTTTCGCCTTCAATAAATCCCCAATCATAATCAAAATGTTTCACACCTTCGCAAATTTCTTTGGTGTTATGTACGTGTAATTCAATTTCAATTTGCGGATATTGTTGGGTAAATGCAGAAATCTGTTGAGGCAATAAATAATTGCCTATGGTGGTACTGGCGCCGATGATAAGTTTGCTCACACCTTTGGTAAAGTTATCTTCAATATCATAAACTTGTTTCAAAATTGAGTGTGCTTGCGGATAGAGTTTTTTTGCCGCCGCATTGCGTACTAATTTTTTCCCATCACGTTCAAATAAAGGATGATTTAGAGCTTGTTCTAAGGTGTTTAAGGCATTGCTTACCGCCGATTGGGATAGTGCCAATTCTTCGCTTGCCAATGTGGTTGAACCGAGCCGATAAATGCTACAAAAAATCCGCAGCTGTTTTAATGTAATTTTCATCTTGTTTCCTTAGCTAAAAAATCGATTAATTATAGCAATATTATTTGTTTTACTCATAAATTATTTTTACGTAGTCTATGCCTTAGCATTAAAGGGGAAAAATATGAAAAAGATAATCGGTTTAGCTATTGTTATTTTGGTAACGTTTTTTGCCAAAATATTGTCATTAAGTGAATTGGCGTTGCATTGGCAGCTTGGTGCATTGACTATCGCCATTTTATTGGGATTAGTGATTGGCAATACGTTATATCCCAAGTTGGCGCCGCTGGCAGATGAAGGAGTTGCCTTTGCCAAAGGGAAATTGTTGCGCTTAGGGATCGTTTTGTATGGGTTTAATATCACATTTCAAGATATTGCGTTAGTGGGTAGCAATGCGATTATAACAGATGCCATCATGCTTATCAGCACTTGCTGTATTACCTGTTTTTTAGGTATTTATCTGTTAAAGATGGATAAGCATACGGTGTATTTGACCGCGACTGGATGCAGTATTTGCGGCGCTGCAGCGATTTTAGCGGCGGAACCGGTAGTGAAAACTGATTCACATAAAGTTTCTGTTGCTATTGCTTTGGTGGTGATTTTCGGCACAATCGCCATGTTTTTGTATCCGATTATTTATCGCTATATTGACGGATTGTCGGCGAGACAATTTGGAATTTATATTGGCTCCAGTGTGCATGAAGTTGCACAAGTTTATACCGCAGGAAAAAATATTAGCACGCAAGTGGCGGATATTTCGGTGATCACGAAAATGTTGCGTGTGATGATGTTGGCGCCATTTTTGATTTTATTGTCATTTTATTTACATAAAAGTCAAATACAGGGCGAAGCAGAAGCTACGAAATTTAATATGCCTTGGTTTGCCTTGTATTTTATCTTACTTGCGGTATTTAATTCGTTTCATCTGCTTCCGCAAGAGGTAGTGCAATGGTTATTACAAATAGACAGTATTTTATTGATGATGGCAATGTCTGCCTTAGGCTTAACCACCCATGTTGGCGCCATTAAACAAGCGGGCGTAAAACCGTTAATTTTAGGTTTTTTGGTATTTTTATGGCTAGTAATAGGAGGATTTGGTGTTAATTTAATGATGCAATTTTTCTTTACATCAACAGATTGAGATAAAAAACTTGTCAAAACAAAAAGTGCGGTGGAAATTTAGGAATTTTTCACCGCACTTTTATTGATATTAGATAACTTAGAACAAGGTTACCAACTAGATTTTACAAGCACCACCGGCACAACCGTCATCCATATCTTCCTGCATATCTTCGGCACCGTCACGGGTATTTTGATAATACAGGGTTTTTAAACCGTATTTATAAGCGGTTAATAAATCGCCTAATAAACGTTTCATCGGCACTTTTTCATCTTCGAAACGTTTAGGATCGTAGTTGGTGTTTGCTGAAATTGCTTGATCCACGAATTTCTGCATAATACCGACGAGGTGTAAGTAACCATCGTTATTTGGAATATCCCACAATAACTCATAGTTATCACTTAAATTCTCATAATCCGGCACGACTTGTTTTAAAATACCGTCTTTAGAGGCTTTGATGCTCACATGTCCGCGCGGCGGTTCAATCCCGTTAGTCGCGTTGGAAATTTGTGACGAGGTTTCTGAAGGCATCAATGCAGTCAGTGTTGAGTTACGCAAGCCGAATTCTTGAATATCTTTGCGCAATGCTTCCCAGTCGTAATGCAGCGGTTCTTGGGTTAGGCTGTCGATATCTTTTTTATAGGTATCAATCGGCAAAATGCCTTTGGCATAGGTCGTTTCTTGGAAATAGCGACAAGGCCCCATTTCTTTGGCTAAATTCATTGAGGCTTTCAATAAATAATATTGGATAGCTTCAAAGGTGCGATGGGTAAGATCGTTGGCGCTGCCATCAGAATAGCGCACGCCGTTTTTCGCCAAATAATACGCGTAGTTGATAACGCCAATCCCCAACGAGCGACGTCCTAATGAGCTGTGTTCCGCGGCTTTTACCGGATAACCTTGATAATCCAATAACGCATCCAAAGCTCGTACCGCAAGATCGGCTAATTCTTCTAAGTCGTCTAAGTGATTGATAGCCCCTAAATTGAACGCGGAAAGGGTACACAACGCAATTTCCCCGTTTTCATCATTAATGTGTTCCAACGGTTTGGTCGGCAACGCAATTTCCAAACAAAGGTTGGATTGGCGCACTGGCGCCACATTTGGATCAAATGGAGAATGGGTATTACAATGATCCACGTTTTGAATATAAATCCGTCCGGTAGAGGCGCGCTCTTGCATTAACAGCGAGAATAATTCCACCGCTTTTACTGCGCGTTTGCGAATAGCCGGATCTTGTTCGTATTGCAAATAAAGCTGTTCAAAACGCGCTTGATCCGCAAAGAAGGCTTCATATAACCCCGGTACATCAGACGGACTGAATAGGGTAATATCGCCACCTTTAATTAAGCGTTGATACATTAATTTGTTTAATTGAACACCATAATCCATGTGGCGTACACGGTTATCTTCTACGCCACGGTTATTTTTTAATACCAATAGACTTTCAACTTCAAGATGCCAAATTGGATAATAGACGGTAGCCGCTCCGCCACGAACGCCACCTTGTGAACAGGATTTTACGGCGGTTTGGAAGTATTTATAAAATGGAATACAGCCAGTATGGAACGCCTCGCCGCCACGAATTGGGCTGCCTAGCGCGCGGATGGCACCGGCGTTCACCCCAATACCGGCACGTTGTGAAACGTATTTTACAATTGCCGAAGCGGTTGCATTAATGGAATCTAAACTGTCGCCACATTCAATTAAGACACAAGAACTAAATTGACGTGTTGGCGTGCGTACACCTGCCATGATAGGTGTCGGCAAGGAAATTTTAAAGGTGGAGGTGGCATCATAAAAACGACGCACATAATCTAAGCGGGTTTCTGCCGGATATTTAGAAAATAAACTGGCGGCAACTAATAAATACAAAAATTGTGCGGATTCGTAAATTTCACCGGTTACGCGGTTTTGAACTAAATATTTGCCCTCTAATTGCTTCACTGCGGCATAAGAGAAGGTCATATCGCGCCAATGATCTAAAAATCCGTCCATGGTATCCCATTCTTCACGGGTATAATCCACCAATAGATCTTGGTCATATTTTCCCATGCGCACGAGTTTTTTGACATGATCGTATAAACGTGGTGGATCAAAATGACCATAAGCTTTTTTACGCAAATGGAAGACCGCCAAGCGCGCTGCTAAGTATTGATAATCGGGAGCCTCTTTACTGATCAGATCCGCCGCTGCTTTGATGATCGTTTCATGGATATCAGAGGTACGGATACCTTCATAGAATTGAATATGCGAACGCAATTCAACTTGCGAAACGGAAACGTTATCCAATCCTTCTGCTGCCCAAGTAATGACACGGTGGATTTTATCTAAATCAATAGGTTCAAGTTTTCCGTCACGTTTTGTGACCATAAGTGATTTGTTCATAGATGATTCCCGATGAAATTAAATGTGGTTGATAACACAATATATAGGTATTATAGTAAATCGGGATACAAGATAATGTGTTACTGATTTAAATTCAAGTAGTAAATTTTTGTTTTCAATATTGACAGAAAATAACTTACTTATAAATAAGAAAAAATTTTTTTAGGCGATAAAACGAGGTGCGAAAATTTGCGCAGAGGAGCAAATTTTTGGTGGTGCATTAAAAAATAAAGAAAAAAGCACCGCACTTTTAGTTAGTTAAATAGGCACCTAAATGGCAAAACCGGATCTTGTCGATCCGGTTATCGTTGGATTTAATCATTATAAAGCCCATTATACAGCTGGCTTTCAACCCGTACCAAGGGCGCACGTTTGGTTTTATTTTCCAATTCGCCAGTGGAATATCCGTTGATAAATTGTACAAAGGCAATTTTTTCACCGCGAGCATTCGTCATAAAGCCGGCAAGGTTATAAACGCCTTTTAATGCGCCGGTTTTAGCCATGATATTTTTCACTAGTGGCGGATTAATCATCGAGCCTCGCCCGCTTAAAGTACCATCGACGCCAGCAACAGGGAAGGTATCCAGCAAATGCAATTGATCTTCGTTTTTGGCGATATATTCCAATACTTGCAACATAATTTGTGGTGACATCAAGTTGTGACGAGACAAACCGGAACCATCAGCGACAATGCTGTTACCAAAGCGTATGCCGACTTTGGATTGTAAAATTTGTTTCATCGCTAACATCCCTAATTGGAATGAAGCAGGACGTTTGTAATATTGGTAAGCCACAGTACGAAATAGTGCATCAGCGATTTGGTTATCCGATTTTTTCATCATTTTATGCAATAATTCCGGCAAGGGTTTGGATAAATGGCGGGCGAGTAGTGTACCTGTTTGCGGTTGGTAAGGTTGTCTTACTTGACCGTTAAATTGAATACCCAACCGTTTAAGATTGCGTTGAATAATCGCCGCCGCGTAAGCATCGGGATCTTGTACTGCAAAACTTAAGCCAAAGGGTTTGTTTTGGCGCGCCAAGCAACCTTTAATTTGGTAACGGTTATTATCATGTACAATGGCATCCAGTTGGCAATAAGGTGCTTCTTCTTTGCTGGCAACTCGAACTTGTCCGAATACTTGTACCGGATACTGTGCCGGTACACTAAATTTTACTGCTTCGCCTACGGCCTGATTAGCATCAAGATCCACATAAAAACAGTTATTATCAATATTGACAGCTGCCGGTGGCGAATTAAAACACATGGTTAAATCATTCCAAATCCAGCCTAAACCGCGATCATGTCCGACAAAAACGGATGTATCTACCAGCAAATCGCCGCTAATTTGGTTAACGCCTTGCGTTTTTAATTCAGCAAATAAATTATAAAGTTGCCCGCTGGTTAAATCCGGATCGCCGGTAAATTTGACGATTAAATCGCCATTTAAGGTACCATTTTGCACGCGACCATTGGTGAGCAGAGAAGTTTCAAATTGAAATTGATCGCCGAGCGCCAATTTGGAGGTTAACGCGGTGAATACTTTTTGCGTACTTGCCGGAAGCATAAAGGTATTGGGATTGTATTCGGCAATAATGCTGTCTTGTTGTAAATTTTTGGCAACAAATCCCAAACTCGCGCCTTCTGGTAAATCGCTAATAATCGGGGTCATATCCACATTAGCAAAAGCATTGAACGTTGTCATACTGCTGACAAGGAAGGCAAGTTTGAATTTTGATGATAGTTTGAACATAAAAAATAGTAATAGTTGATCTTTTCTTTGAGACGAACAATAATAGACCCTAGACGGGCGAGAGTAAATGATTTTCTCGTAATTCCGGATAGATCATCATATTTGACCACGACACCTGATAATACGGGTGGCGCGGTGTTGTTTTTTTACTAAAAAAGGATAAACAAATGAAACAAATTCCAATGACGGTACGTGGAGCGGAGCTATTAAGACAAGAGTTGGATTTTTTAAAAAATACCCGTCGTCCCGAAATTATTAAAGCGATTGCTGAAGCGCGTGAACACGGTGATTTAAAAGAAAATGCCGAATATCATGCTGCTCGTGAGCAACAAGGATTTTGCGAGGGTCGAATTCAAGAAATTGAAGGTAAATTGTCAAATAGCCAAATTATTGATGTGACCAAGTTGCAAAATAATGGAAAAGTGATTTTTGGTGCTACGGTGGTGTTACTCAATACAGCAACCGAAGATGAAGTAACTTACCAAATTGTTGGTGATGATGAAGCGAATATTAAAGAGGGTTTAATTTCCGTGAATTCGCCTATTGCCAGAGGTTTAGTGGGTAAAGAAGTGGATGATACAGTCAGTATTGTCACACCGGGCGGTACCGTTGAATTTGAAATTGTTGAAGTTGAGTATAAATAAGCGCGCTATCAAGTTATAAGGACGCGGAAGGCGTCCTTTTGTTTGCCCTAGATATATTGCGCTAATACGCTTGCAATGGCATCTTGATCGTTAGAAAGTGCGGTGATTTTGGCGTGTGTTTTGACTTCCGCTTCTGCATTTCCCATGGCAACACCTAAGCCAACTGCTTTTAACATACTGGTATCGTTGTGATTATCGCCAAACGCAATAACATTTTGTGGCGAAATTTGCCACATGGTTAATAACTCTAATAAGCGTCCACCTTTGCTATTACCATGATTGGCGATATCAACGCGATCTACCCAAGACCATTCGCAACTAAATTGTGAAACGGGCAATTCTGCGACCGCACTTTCCATCACTTGACGATCCGGATGGCTGATAACAAATTTCCAAATAATTTCATTTTGTTCCAATAATTGCGCAAAACTTTCAATTTGTTGCAAATTCGGGCGTACTTGCGGTGGACAGCTTTGTACCCAGCGGTTGAATTTTTCCATATGTGGGTTCATGTGCTGGAAATTCATGGCATCACGTGAATACATTAACAAATGGGTTTGATATTTCT